>NZ_QEQK01000001.1:0-300000 GCF_003151135.1 Abyssibacter profundi | reverse complement strand
GATGCGCTGGTGGAGCTGTGTTACAGCCGGCTCAAGCACACCGCACGCCGGGAGCTACGGCGCTGGCCGGGGGCGGCTAATCCCCAGACCACCGAACTGGTGCACAGCGCCTACCTGCGATTGGCGACCGACCATCGCTGGGCCAGTGTCGAGGATTTCATGGCTGCCGCCGCCAACTGCGTGCGACAGGTTCTGGTCGACGAAGCCCGTGCCCGAACGGCGCTCAAGCGGGGGGGCAAACAGCCTGCGCTGTCGTTGGACGCCCTGGGCGATGTCGGTGTCGATGAAGATGCCGAACTGGTTGAACTGGACGAGGCGCTGTCCCAGCTGGATAGCCTGGAGCCTCGGTTGGCGCGGGTGGTCGAATGCCGCTTTTTCGCAGGATTCTCCAATGCCGAGACCGCGCAGATTCTCGGTTTGACCGAACGCACGATACGCCGTGACTGGATCAAGGCACGCGCGTGGTTGCGCGTGGTCCTCAAGGAATCCGGGTCAGGCTCAGCCGCGGATTCTTAGGCGCGGCTGATGCGGCAGCAGACCCTGCGTGGCGGCTGGCCGCGTCGGCGGTGATCTGCGGATGAGCAGCCCGCGTGACTCGGTGTCTGGCGCAAGCTGCGCGGCCTTGATCAAGGCTCGCACGGGTGTCGCCAAATCGGCGGGCAGCGACCTCAGCATCTGATCCGGACAGTCTGCGGTGCAAACCGCATCAAAGGTTTCGAAGATTTGGCGCCAGGCATACAGAGGCGCTCGGTCGGTATCGGGTCTCATGACTGCCTATGCGAAATTCGCACGCCCATGCGGCCATCTGCCCGATGCAGCTAGCCTGGTGGCGCGGCCGGAACGAAGGCGGCGCTGTGCGCGGTCTCTGGCAGGTTCTCTGCCCGGGCCTCGTAGATTTCGCGATACGCGACGTACACCACCACCGACGCAAACCCGAACCCCAGAATGGTGATGGGCCCCGGCAGCAGCGCAGCCAGCAGCATGAGGGGCAGGCCCACATAACAGCGGCGGATGGGCCCGAGATTGCGCTGCACGCCCAGGGCCGACAGCCTGATCGCCTGCACCCGGTCGGACTCGGTGCGCATCAGCACAGGAATGGCGAACAACTCGGCCAGGGCCACCGCGAGCGGCGACGCCAGTACCGCATACCAGACATGCTCGGCGCAGCCGATGAGCAGCCAGGCAATGGGGCCAGACGGCTCCCAGAGCACGGGTGGTGACTGCTCCGGCTCGGCGGGCACCAGCAGCCACTCGGTGAGCGCCAGCAGGGCCACCTGCGCACCGCAGAGCACGCCGCCGTAGATCAGCATGGTCCGCAGTGATAGCGGGCCGATGAGGCGACGTGACGACCCCAGGAACAGGTCGCGCCACAGCGCAAAGGCATTGCGGCTGTGATCCGCAGCGTAGGCCACGCCCATGATGGCCGCCATGAACCACGGCGCGGTGGCGCAGATCGCCAGCACCATCGTCAGCCAGGTGATCAGGCCCCAGGGGTCATCCAGCGCTGGGGTGCCGTGATGGTCGATGAGTTCGATGGCGGCACCATAGAGCAGGCAGCCAATCACGGCCGTCAGCAGCTTGCGGCGGATGAGCGACCAGGCCGTGCGCAGCCAGCGATTGCGAATGTCGCGGGGGTGACCCGGCAGGCGACGGGGTTCGAACTCCATGCGATGTGTCGAAAAGTGCGGGTCTAGCGACCGACCGTGGGGGCCATCTGGCTCAGAATCCAGGCCTGCTGGCCGCGCGTGTAATCCGTTGGCGGATCGATGCGGTAACGGGTGGGGGCGGGCAGTAGCACGGCCAGCCAGGCGGCATCGCTGCGACTGAGCTGCGAGGCCGGTTTGCCGAAGTAGTGCTGCGCCGCAGCCTCAATGCCATACAGGCCATCGCCAAACTGGGCGAGATTCAGATACAGCGTCAGCGTGCGCTCCTTGGTCCAGACCAATTCGGCGACCACGGTCAGCCAGGCCTCGATCGCCTTGCGGACGACACTGCGATGCGGAGTCAGCCAGAGATTCTTCACGGTTTGCTGGGTAATGGTGCTGGCCCCGCGTAGGGCCTCGCCGCGTTGATGCGCCTCCCAGGCCTTGCGCATGGACTCCACGTCGAACCCGAAATGTTGGCGGAATCGCTGATCTTCAGCAGCGATGACCGCGGCGAAGGCGGTGTCGGCGATGGCATCGGCATCGACCCATTGCTGGGTGACCGGGCGCTCGTTGGCCAGGGCGTCCTGGACCATGAAGGCCGAGGTTGGCGGGTTGATCACCGCCCAAGGGGCGATCAGCGCCAGGCTGGCCAGTACCAGGGCCAACACGCTCCAGCCCAGCCAGCGGATCGGTGCCGGGACCGTGCGCTTCACCTTGTAAATGGCCCGCGCCGGCTGGGCCGGTGGCAGGGTGCGCATCCTGGGCGCTGCCGTGCCGCGGGTCGGTGTCGTCGGTGTCTGGGCGGGCTGGCGCGGTGGCGTCATCTCCGTGGTCAGGTCGTTAATGGGGTCATCGTCCTGCGGGGGCGTCGAACTGGCCGGTGGAGGCGACGAGGGGGGCTCGGCCAGGCTGTCGACGGGGTCGGCCACCGGCGCGAGCAGTCGCTCGGCGCGCCCGGGTGGCAGCGGGCGAAACTCGCCGTCGTCATCCAGGCTGGGGGCGATGCGGCGCGGCTTGTCCGGCATCAGACGACCTCCGTGCGGCTGGGGTGACAGTTCATCGATTTTGAAGTGAACACGCTGAAAGCTTCGCTTTTATTCTCAAGGGGGCTTGGTTACCTTGCCTGGGTCATTCCTACAAGGAGCGTTACATGGCCCGTTTACTCACACTCGCAGCGGCTAGCCTGCTCATGGTCGGCACGGCAAGCGCCGCACCGGTCAAGTATAGCTTTGACCAGTCCCACACCGTCGTCAGCTTCGGCTGGAACCATCTCGGCTTTTCCAATCCCTCGGCCCGCCTGACCGATTTCACGGGTGGCGTGGCCATCGACGAGAGCGACCTGACGCAGTCAATCGTGCAGCTGGACTTCCGGGTCGTGGACATTGATCCCGGTCATGGTGAGTTCTTCAAGCACCTGATGAGCGAGGACTTTTTTAACGCCAAGCAGTATCCCACCGGCAAGTTCATCTCCACGGCCATCACCAAGACGGGCGACAACAGCTTCAAGGTGGTGGGTGATCTGACCCTGCATGGCCAGACGCACCCGGTCACGCTCGATGCCACGCTGAACAAGCAGGGCAAGCATCCCTTCGCCGACAAGTACGTCATGGGCTTTGACGCCAGCGGCACGCTCAAGCGTAGCCAGTGGGGTCTGGACAAATATGTGCCCGCCGTCAGCGATGAAATCACGCTGGAGATCACCACAGAGCTGACCAAGCCGGCCAAGTAAGGCTGCGCAGCGACCCGCCGGAGGCAGGCATGCAGATTCGCAATACGCGACAGCGATGGGGTGCCGCAGCGCAGTTGCTGCACTGGAGTATCGCGGCCGCAGTGCTGGTCATGCTGGGTCTGGGCTGGTGGGCGGAAAGCCTGGGTTACAGCAAGCTCAAAGTGGACTTGTTCTGGGTGCATAAGTCGCTGGGCATGTTGGTGCTTGCCGCCATGACGCTGCGGTTGCTGTGGCGGCTGACCAACCCGGCCCCTGCGCTGCCCGGTGGCCTCAAGGCCTGGGAGCGCGGGGCGGCGCATGTCACCCACTACGGGCTTTATGTGCTGTTACTGGCCATGCCGCTCTCCGGCTGGGTGATTAACTCGGCGGCGAACTTCCCGCTCAGCGTATTCGGCTGGTTCGAAGTGCCGGCGATTGTGGGGCCGGATGACGATCTCAAGTCGCTGGCCAGCGATGTGCATGGCGTGTTGGCCTGGACCATCGTCGGCGTGTTGGTGCTGCACGTAGCTGCAGCGCTTAAGCATCACTTCGTGCTGCGGGATGATGTGCTGCGACGCATGTTGCCGGGTGTTCGGCTGCGCGGTTCCGACGGAGAGATCTAATGCGGCGGCTCGTCACCTTGTTGCTGGTCCTGTGGGCCGGCGTGGCCCAGGCCAGCGAGTGGTCGATCGACCATGCCAACAGCCGGCTGGGCTTTGAGGCCACGCAGTCGGGCGCCAAGTTCTCTGGTGAGTTCCAGCGCTTCGAGGCCACCATGCGCTTCGACCCGGCTGCGCTGGATGAGGCGCTGTTCGACGTGACGGTGGACGTGACCTCCTTCGACTCTAACAGTCAGGACCGCGATTCCACCGTCGCCGGCAAGGACTGGTTCTGGTTCAAGCGTTTTCCGGAGGCCCGCTTTGTCACCGAGCGCTTCGAGGCGCTGGGTGATGAGCGCTACCAAGCCACCGGCATGCTGACCATCAAGGGCGTCGGGCGGTCAATCGAGCTGCCCTTTCGCTGGATCATCGATGGCAACACCGCGACGATGCGAGGCGATGTCACCCTGACCCGCACCGCGTTCAACGTCGGCGAGGGTGAGTGGTCTGATGGCAGCACCGTGGGGCTTCAGGTGGATGTGCAGGTGCGCCTGAACCTGACTCGGGTGTCGGCGGGCGGGTAACGCCGGGCGTGTTCTGCCGGCAGATCACGATGCCGGCCAGGACCAGCCCCCCACCCAGGGCCTGCCACAGGCCGAATGGCTCGGTGAGCAGCATCCAGGCGAACAGGGCAGCCGCAACCGGCTGAATGAGCAGGCTCACCGACGAGAACTGGGTGCTGAGGTGACGTAGCGACCAGGCGATCAGGCCCTGGCCACAGACATGACTGACGAACGCCAGCCCCAGCAGCACGGCCCAGTCCTCGCGCGTCTGCGGCCAGAGAGTCTCGCCGCTCAGCCAGGCCAGCGGCGCGAGTAGCACGGCGCCGACGACGGTGGCTGCGGCCATGACACTGATCACCGAGTGGCGTTCACGCGCTGCGGCCACGGTCAGAATGTATCCGGCATAAAAGCAGGCCGTGAGCACGCCCAGTAGGTCGCCGCCAAGCTGCTGCAGTGACACGCTCAGACTATCGGCCAGCAGCACGGTGGCACCCGCCATGGCCAGGCTTAGCCCCGCGACAAAACCACGCGACAGGCGCACGCCCAGCCAGATCACCGAGATCACCGCGACCAGTGCCGGTTGTAGATTCGCCAGCAAGGTGGCGTTGGCCACGCTGGTCAGATGAATGGCCTGATGCCACACCGCCAGATCACCCGCAAAGAGCAGGCCCGGCCACAGCAGGCGCCAGCTTGGGCGCTCGCGCCGGAATGACCAGGCCAGCAGCAGGAGCGGACTGGCCAGCGCCAACCGCCAGAATGCGGCGGCCGTCGGGCCAACATCGGTGAGCCGGACGAAAATAGGAGCCAGGCCGATGCAGAGCGTGCCGAGAACAAGTGCGCAGAGCGGCCAGCGGGGCGTCGCGGAGGGCATGGCCACGAGCATGCCGGAATCACATGCCGACGTGAACTGGCGAGGCCCCAAGAAATCCCCAGGCATTCGATGCCGCCTTGCCTGGCTGAATTTCCGGCGCTAGCTTGGTGGTGGGAATCAACCCTAATGCGCCGGGGAGCCTGCCATGCATTACAGCGTTTCTGTCGTGATCGATCAGCCGCGTGACCGGGTCGCACAGCTATTGCAGGACCCAGATGCGCTGCCGCATTGGCAGAAGGGCTTTGTGTCCATTACGCCGCAGCAGGGGGAGCCCGGCGCGCCAGGTTCGACAGCCATGCTCGCCTACCAGATGGGCAAGCGAGAGCTCAGCATGCTGGAGACGATGGAATCAACCGACTGGCCGGCGGGGTGGATCGCAACCTATGAGGCCGATGGCGTCTGGAACAGGCAGGTCAATCGATTGATCGAGCAGGCCGGACAGACGCGCTGGGAGTCTGACTGCGAGTTTCGATTCTCAAGCCTGCCCATGCGCTGCATGGGGTGGCTCATGCCCTGGGCGTTTCGCAAGCAGACGCGCTCCTATTTACTCGATTTCAAGCGCTACGCGGAAACCGGCGAGGCGGTTCGCCCATGAGGGCCGGGCTGCTCGTCTTGTTGGCGGCGAGTTGCCTGCTGAGCCTGTCCGGCTGCGCGACCCACAACACGCTGCGCTATGGGCCGCCAGCCGCCCCCAAGGTCTACTCGGGTACCCGGCTGAATGCGGCGGTTCTGAGCGCAGACGGCCCAACACTGGATCGGCTGGCAGAGTCGGGTGTGATGCCGCCCCACTATCCGTTCCCGTTGATGCCGGTGATACACGCCGGCGACCGGGAGCAGGCCCTGCTGGACCTCGTGCCTAGCGCGCTTGCAGATACCCTGCTGTTGCCCGTGACCGTGCCGCACGCGCTTGCGCTACGCTGGGGCGACTCTGCCGATTAACCCGGCCGGCGGAGTCAGGGGGTGCGATAAAACGCCGCTGCGCCTGGCGGCCGGCGCCGAAACCGCTTGTAGCCCCACCAGTACTGGTCCGGGCAGCGGCGGATACAGGCTTCGACTCCAGCATTGAGGGCTTGCGTCGCGCGCTGAATATCCCGGTCGTCGATGCCCTCGGGTGCCGGACAGAAGTGCGTCACATAGCCACGGCCCCACGGCAGGCGCTCGCCGACATAAAACACCACCCGTGCGCCGGTCGACTGCACCAGTCTGGCGACGAGCTTGGGTGTATGAGCGGGAATGCCGAAGAGCGGTGCGTACACGCCGCGGCCGGCAGGCGGGTCTTGGTCTGGCAAAAAGTAGGCAATTCCGTTGTCGCGTAGCTGCGGCAGCAGGGCCCGGACCGTCACGCTGCCTTCCGTTGGCACCATGCGCGCGCCGAAGCGGGTGCGGCCCTCGATAGAGAGGCGATTGAGGCTGCCGGGCTGGGGCTTGTAGAGGCCAACCATGCTGTGCTGGCGCGACAGCATGAGCGCCGGCACCTCAAAGCTGCCGAGATGAGGTGTGAGCAACAGAACACCCCGACCAGCTGCCAGTGCGGCGTCGAGATGCTCCAGACCCCGCATTTCACGCATCAGGCGCTGCAGGCGGCGTTCGCTGCCCATCCAGATCACCGGCGACTCGAACAGGGTTTTCAGCTCATGGCCCAGCGACCGTCGGGCGCGGCGATGCAGCGCGGGCTTGGGTAGCTCGGGGAAGCAGTGACGCAGATTGGTGAGCACCACTTCGCGCCGACGATTGGGAATCCACCACAGCAGCCAGCCCAGGGCCGCCGCAAGCGCATGCAACAGCGGCAGGGGCAGGTGCGAGAGCAGGCGAAACAGCGGGCGCATCAAAAAAACCGAGCGAGGTTAGTGGTGCCCTCGGCTGGCCTGCTGCGCGGCGCGGAGCACGGCCCGGGCCTTGTTCATCGTTTCTTCCCACTCGGTTTCGGGGACCGAGTCGGCGACGATGCCGCCGCCGGCCTGGACGTGCATCTGGCCGTTCTTGATGACCGCCGTGCGAATGGCAATGGCCAGGTCCATATCGCCCGAGAAGGCGAGATAGCCGACGGCACCGCCGTACACACCGCGCTTGACCGGCTCCAGCTCGTCGATGATTTCCATGGCCCGCACCTTGGGTGCACCGGACAATGTCCCCGCCGGAAAGGTGGCCTTCAGCGCGTCCATGGCCGTCAGACCCTCACGCAAGGTCGCCGTCACGTTGGAGACGATGTGCATGACGTGCGAATACCGCTCGATCACCATTTTGTCGTCCAGTTGCACGCTGCCGGTTTCGGCCACGCGGCCGACATCGTTGCGGCCCAGGTCGATGAGCATCAGGTGCTCGGCGATCTCCTTGGGGTCTTGCAACAGGTCCTGCTCCAGCGCCAGATCGGCCTCTGCAGTGGCGCCGCGTGGGCGGGTGCCGGCGATGGGTCGCACCGCAACCTGGCCATCCTCGACCCGGACCAGAATCTCGGGTGACGAGCCCACGACGTGGTGATCGCCAAATCGCATGAAATAGAGATAAGGCGATGGGTTCAGGCTGCGTAGTGCGCGGTAGACATCCAGGGGCTCGGCAGCAAAGGCCGTGGACAGGCGCTGGCTGGGCACCACCTGCATCACATCGCCAGCCCGGGTGTAATCTTTGATGCGTTCGACGGCCGCTTCGTAGCCGGCCTGGGTCAGTCCCGAGACAAAAGAGGCCTCACTGATGGCCTCGCCGCTGGGCGCATCCATCTCCGGCATGGCCAGCGGCTGGCGCAGGGTCTGAACCAGCGTGTCCAGGCGGGCGCGGGCGGCGGCTTCGCCCTCGGTATCGGCCGGGTCGTAGTGATCAATCAGGAAAAGCTTGCCGGCCAGGTTGTCGAACACCGCCAGGCGTTCGGCCACCATCAGCAGAATGTCGGGATTGTCGATGGGGTCTGGCTTGTCGACGTTCGCCAGCCGTGGCTCGATGAGCCGAACGATGTCATAGCCGAAGTAGCCGACCAGGCCGCTGGTCAGGCGCGGCAGGCCGGGCAGGTCGGGCACCTGATAGGCATCGGCGAAGGCCTGCACCCAGGCCAGCGGGTCTTCCGATTCGAAGCGCTCGAGTTCGCGCTCGCCCATGCGGCGGACGATTGTGTGACCGCGAATTTCCAGGGTTTCCTCGCAGGCCAGGCCGATAATCGAATACCGGCCCCAGCGCTCACCGCCCTGCACGGACTCCAGCAGAAAGGTCCAGGGCGCATTCGCCAGCTTGAGATAAGCCGATAGCGGCGTATCCAGATCCGCCAGAATCTCGCGGACCACTGGCGTGCGCTGGCGGATGGCCAGCGAGGCGTTGTTCATTGGCCGGCAGCCGCCAGTTCGTCGCGCATGGCAGCGATGGTTCTGGCATAGTCATCGGCGCCGAAAATTGCCGAACCGGCCACAAAAGTATCGGCCCCGGCTTCGGCGATCTGCCGGATGTTATTCACTTTGACGCCGCCGTCGATCTCCAGTCGGATGTCGCGCCCGGAGGCGTCGATGCGCGCGCGCACGTCGCGCAGCTTGTCCAAGGCCGAGTCGATGAAGCTCTGGCCGCCAAAGCCCGGGTTAACCGACATGATCAGCACGAAGTCCAGCCGATCCATCACATAGTCGAGGATGTGCGTCGGTGTGGCCGGGTTGAGCACCAAGCCGGCCTTGCAGCCGTGACTACGAATGAGTTGCAGGCTGCGGTCGACATGCTGGCTGGCTTCCGGATGAAAGCTGATCCAGCTGGCGCCTGCCTTGGCAAAGTCGCCAATCAACGCATCAACCGGCGTGCACATCAGATGCACGTCAATGGGTGCGGTGATGCCGTAGTCGCGCAGGGCCTGGCAAATCGGCGCGCCGAAGGTCAGGTTCGGCACGTAGTGATTGTCCATGACATCGAAGTGCACGACATCGGCGCCGGCATCGAGCACGGCCTGAACATCCTCACCCAGACGGGCGAGGTCGGCGGAGAGAATCGACGGCGCGATCAGCGGAGTTTGGCTCATGGGACAGACACCTGAAGCGGGCGCGAACTTTACCGGCTCGCGGCGGCTGCATAAAGTTCCGGGTTTCGGTGCCCAGTCACGGCGCCCGGCTTGACCACCAACGGATACGCTCACGCATGGAAGGCTTGCACACGCCTGAACTCGATCAGTTCGAGCTGGTTCACCGCGGCAAGGTTCGCGACGTTTACGCAGTGGACGACCAGCGCCTGCTGATCGTGGCCACCGACCGGCTGTCGGCCTACGACGTGATCCTGCCCGACCCCATCCCGGGCAAGGGCGAGATGCTGACCGGGATCTCCAACTTCTGGTTCAAGACCGTGGCCGCGGACATCCGGCACCACGTTCTGGACGAACCGCTGCCCGAGGGGCTACCGCAGGGTTTTCATGGCCGTAGTGTGCTGGCGCGCCGGCTCAAGCCATTGCCGGTCGAGGCCATCGTGCGCGGCTACATCATCGGTTCTGGCTGGCGGGACTACCAGCGCACCGGCCAGATCTGCGGCATCGACCTGCCCGATGGCTTGCAACAGGCTCAGCAACTGCCCGAGCCGATCTTCACGCCCAGCACCAAGGCCCAGGTGGGCGACCACGACGAGAACGTCAGTTTCCACGCCGTGGTGTCGGCCATCGGCCAGCCACTGGCGGATCGGGTGCGGGATATCGCCCTGGACATCTACGCCCGCGCGGCCGAGTTCGCGCGCGCGCGGGGCATCATCATCGCTGACACCAAAATGGAATTCGGGCTGGATGCCGACGGTGAGCTTTACCTGATCGACGAGCTGCTGACGCCGGATTCGTCGCGATTCTGGCCGGTTGATCAGTACCGGGTCGGTATCAGCCCGCCGAGCTTCGACAAACAGTATGTCCGCGACTACCTGGACACGCTGGACTGGAACAAGACCGCACCGGGTCCAACCCTGCCCACAACAGTGATCAACAACACGGTGGACAAGTATCGCGAGGCCTATCGGCGTCTGATGGGTTAGTCGCCCCCAGATGCGGAACGGCCTGCACAAGGCAGGCCGTCCGATACAAGGTCTTGGCTGGGCCGGGCTATCGGCTCAGCGCTTCCGTGACCGCGGCCACCACATCGACCAGGCCGTGGCCCTTGTCGAAGGACGTGCCCGTGGTGGGGTTGCTGGGGTCCTCCTCATAGGCGGCGCCGAAGGTGATTGGCCGGGCCGTGTCTTCAAGAATGTCTTCCACCTCGGCCGGCGTCAGCCCGGGGTTGGCTTGCAGCAACTGCGCGACAATGCCGGCAATATGCGGTGCGGCCATCGACGTGCCCGACAGCGTGAAATAGTCAAAGCTGCCAATGCCACCCGTGGCGCAGATCGGCAGGGTGGGCCGGCAAGGAGCCAGGATGTTCGCACCCGGTGCGGAAATGTCCGGATAGGTGTTCACCGCGCCATCCAGGCCACGGGACGAGAAGTCCGCCATCGGCCCGTTGGTAATCCCTGCGCCCTGGTCATCGTAGGCCGCCACGCAGATCACGCCCGGTGTCGGGTCGATGCAGGTCGGGCTGGTGCGCTGCACCGAGCCGTCGCCGCCATCGTTGCCCGCAGCGTAGACCACCACGATGCCGGCAGTGACCAGCGCCTTGTTGGCCAGCGACGTCGCGCTGCTCGGGTCGTAGGCTGCCGCCGCGCTGCCCCAGGAATTGTTCACCACGCGGATCGCCGGGCTCACCTGGTCATGGTTATCCAACACCCATTCCAGGCCGGCCAGCGCGTCGTGCATGCTGATGGCGGTGCCGCCGGAGATGCCATAAAGCGTCGCACCCGGCGCCGCGCCGTGGTTCAGCCCGTTCGAGGCCGCGCCGGTGCCGGCGACCGTGCCTGCCACATGCGTGCCGTGGCCGCCCGCGCTAATCGTGTCCGTGTCCTCGAAGGGCAGGGCAATGCCTGTCAGCGGCACCAACTTCACGTTGCCGCCCATCTGGCCGGTCAGGTCCGGGTGCGTGCCATCCACGCCGCTATCGACCACCGCGACGCCAACACCGCTGCCGTCATAGCTAACACCGCCCACGGCGCCCGCCAGCACATCGCTGCCACCCGTCGCCTGGTTCGAGGTGTCCAGGAAGTACTCCAGCGGCTGGTTGTACTCGATGCGGGACACCAGCCCGGTCGCAGCCAGGGCCTCGAACAGCGCCGGCGTGCCGGTCGCACCAAACACCCCGATCTGCTCGAACACGCCAGTCACATCCAGGCCCGCCACATCGGCGGCGGAGACAACGGTGTCGATCAGCCCGATCTGCTTGGGATGGACGATCGCTGTCACCGGGCCGGTGGCCTGCGCGACCTCGGCATCGACAATATCCGTCGTGCCGGTGAGCGCGTTCAACAACCCGGCCTGGGCGGCAGACGTGCATAAAAGGCCCAAAGCCAGGCCACTCGCCGTTGCGAGGGTCGTCATGGATCGTGTGGTCATAAAACGTACTCTCAATGGTCGTTTGCCAGCGCGAAATCAGCTGGTCAGTAAGGGAAATTTCGACCATTCGAGCCTACGGAGCCCCTGCTGCAGCCTCAATGAACAAAGTCCGGGGCGACTTGTAGGGATTTTCTGACAACTGCATGACGGTCGTGTCGAGTGGGTCATTCAATGCCAGCTAGGCTTGCTCGACGACGTGAGAAGAATGAAGCCCGCTCTCTTGGGAATCCGAAGTGTCCGGATTTCACCGTCTTTCTCGTTCAGTACGTAGAAGGGGCGGGTGCGCAGGCCTCTTGGGACCTTGTTGGCCATTTTTTGTTGTCAGGCCGTGAAATTCTAGACGTTCAATCCTTGTGGGAGCTTCGACTAGGCAATGGCAAATTGGCTCAACAATGTTGCGCTTGACTCCTGAACCCAATCCGGCCCAGGGCTCCTCGCGAGCCCATCTTCGCGCGGTAAATCAGACAAATGACATTCAACATTTTCCATAGAATAGCGATCAATTTAGAAAGGGGAGCCATGAGTAGGCACTTCCAATCACTGAAAAAAAAGAGTCGACTGCTGGTGTTTGCGGCGGTGGGTACGTTGGCACCTCTCACCAGCAACGCAGCGACCGTGTCGGGTGATGTGGACCCAGGATTCGGTCAGTCTGGATACCAGGAAAGAGTGCATTCCGAGCCCGCCTTTCGAAATCCGCAGGCGCTTGTGGAGTCCATGCGCGGTATCGATTACGCACAAGGTCTGGACAGAGAGGGAATCTTCTACCCGCACAATCAGAGCCTCTCCCTTTCTGGGCTGCTGCCCAACGGAACGGTCGACACAGAGGCTCCTCGCAACGGGTTCGGCGAGCTGCTCATTCAGGATGGGCGTGATCGGGAATTCGAACTGCTCGGCATCGTTATGGGGCGCGACAACAAGCGCTATGCCGCCCTGAGGACGCAGGACAACGGGCCGGCTGGCTACCTGGGGATTATCGGTGCTGACGGCGCCATTGAGCTGTCGACAAACGCAAGCGCGGAGGATTTAGGCACCATCCTGGCGATTGCAGGCACGGGTAATGGTGTGGCCCTGCTCGCAAACGGCGGAATTCATCGCTCTGATCCGAACTTCGATATCTTTATCGACGTGTATCGCGCGAATTATGGCTCCACCGCTCTCGAAAGAGAGACCATTGATACACGCGGGCAGAGTTGGTACGAGATCTTCGGTGCCGTCGGCTTAGGCGATGATCGTTTTGCAGTTTTGGTAAGTGAACTCGATGACCTCGCCTCTGATGACACATTTGAGACGCTGGCCTACGTTGTTGGCCCCGATAACCGGATTGACACGCGTTACGGGAATAACGGTGTCATTGATGCCATGCCGATCGAACACTCGGGAGACACGTTCGACGTCGAGTATATCGCTGCGGATCTTCAGGGCCGCCTGTATGTTGTGCGCAGTGGCAATCCGCAAGGCGGCACAGAAAACTTCACTCCCGGGCACATCACGCGTTATGCCGCGAACGGCGAACTCGACACCGGATGGGCAAGCCAAGGCGTGCTTGTGGCGCCAATGGCACGCAATGCGGCCCTGTTGTTCTTTGGTGAGGGGCGCATGCTTGTGCCTCATCATTTCAGGACCAATGGTGGCAGGCAATATGTCGTCACCGCTTACTCGGGCGACGGCTCTGTCGACACGAGCGTAGGCAATTCTGGCCAGCTCACGTTCGTGCTGACCAATGATCAGCCCAATGAACAGCATTACGGGGCTCAGATCGCATCCATTGGATCAAGTGGCGGAGCGCTGGTCACGGGCCACAAGACGGATGACGCCAATGGCGGGACTCACGCTGATTGGTTTGTTCGCACCGGGCCATTGGTGGATTTGTCGGCCGATCCTGTCTCGTTTGATCAGCCGACCGTCGACCCGGGGACGCAAGCCGAGTCGACAGCGGTGACCGTTAGCGGTCTACAGGATGGTGTGGCTGCCTTCGCCCAAATGGATTCCGGGGAGGTTTCAGTGAACGGCGGTGAGTTCGTGTCCGAGCCCCAGCTCGTCTCCAACGGGGATAGCATCCGGGTTCGACATGTTGCGTCTCCATCGCCGACAACGGACAAGACCACCTTCCTTCGTATCGGCGGCACCCCCATCCGGGCTACCGGAAAACAGACAAGGGGCTTTCGTTTCGTCCAACATGCCAACTATCAAGGTGGTGCGGGGCTTGCCAATGCAGACGAGTTTCCCTTCACCTCGACGACAACGGCGATTGATACCGAGATTGACCCGATCAGCTTCGATGCCGTCACGGGGGTTACGGGTGGACAGGAGGTCTTCTCCAACACCCAAACGATTACCGGCATCAACGCCACGGCCACGATTACCGTCACGGACGGGGGTGTCGTGGTCAATGGCACCCGTTTTTCAAGCGGCGTGGCGAATCTGGATGAGGGCGACGTCATTCGGCTCTTTACGAATGCCGCCCGTACTGCGGACACACAGAAACTCGTCGATGTCTCGATTAGTGGCGTGGTCCTGCAGTGGTCGGTCACTTCAGGTGAGGCCGCTCCGAGTGGTGGCGGCTCCGGCAGCCTCCCACTCCTGAGCCTGGTGCTCGGCCTGATCGCAGCGATCCGACTACGTGGCGCGGCGCGACTCAGCGACGGAGCGAAGGCCTAGCCAAGCGACGAAGCTTAGTTAGGCTCGCGCCTGCCAACACCTCGAACACTGCGGAAATTGAAATCATGCGCCTGTCCGTCGCCCTGCTGGGCTCAATTCTGTTCACATCCGTCTTCGCCGGACCCGTCCCCGATCAGGGCACACTGCCAAGTGATCACCACAAGGCGACCCTGCCGGCCTACGATGTGCCGGCCGGCCAAGCGCTCTCACTCACTGGCCAGCCGTCCGCTCCCGACGTGCTTGTCCGTGACGAATCGGGTCGGTTGATTCGATACACCGCGAACAGCGAAGTCATGACACTGCCGGTCCACTCTCGGGACATCCAGATTCAACTGGCCAACCCCCTCAAGGTGGATCTGCAATACCAGCGCTTGCCTGTCTCAGAAACTCGGCCAACGACCGCGCTCAATGTCGAGCGAATCATTCCCGGCCAGCTCTTGGTTCGCCGCGACCGGCCCGGCTCGCGCGGGCGACTGATCGAGCTGGCGGGCCTGGGTCGCGACGCAACGATCCTCGAGGCTCAGCGCATGCGCGCGTCCGGCCAGTATCGATACGTTGAGTTCAATTCGATCGTGATGCCGGCAGCCTATGAGAACCAGTGGATGTTGCAGACAGTCCGGCCCACCGGCGCTTGGCACTACACGACCGGCGGCGCGCGGGTGGCGGTGCTCGACACGACGTTCTGGCTGGAACATCCAGCCTTCGAAGGCGTGTTCAACTTGGCTGATAGATTCGACGCGAAGCCCAACACCGAGGACAACCGCGACGTGAGCGCACTCGCGCTTTACGAGCGCTCGGGTGTCCTACAAAACCATGGCTCTGGAACAGCGTCGATGGTCGCGACGGCCTTGGCCGCACACAGCGAGATCATGGGACTGGCCTACGGCAGCCCGATCACTCCGATCCAGATCGGGGCCGAGGATAGCGATGGCGGAACGGCTACAAACGTAATGATTGAAGCCATGCGATTTGCACTCGGCTTGCCGACAGACGCGGGGATTACTGCGTCGCAACCCGTGTCCGTCATCAACGTGTCCTACGAGGACAAGACAAGCTTTGAGTACGCCGCCGAAGCATACGAGGAAATCATCGCCGAGGGTGCCAACCTGGTGTTCTCGGTCGGGAACTCGTCGCTGCGCCGCAATCTCGCGCAGGACAAGGTGCCGGGCGTCATTTTGGTCGGTGCAGTCAAAAGCGACCTGACACGCGCACGATTCTCGAACACCTCACCAGACCTCGACCTCGTTGCGCCAGGCCGCTACGACGGCCAGTTGCGCTCCGGCGCTCACCTTGCTTCGGCGTATGAGCGAGACGGCCAGATTGTTCACTATATTAATGTCAACGGCGAAGGCACCTCCGTGGCCGCTCCGCAGGTCACAGCCGCAATCGCGCTCGCCTTCAGCTTACGTCCGGATCTGACGCCGCAGCAGATCGAGCAAATCATCCACGCGGGTACAGCAACCCGTGACACGGGGCCGGCGGGATTCGATGAAGACACCGGCTATGGCGTGTTGGACGCGACCCGGATGGTCCACGCAGCACGCGACTTCGGTCAGGGCGACGAAACCACACGCGACATCGACAACGATGGTGTCGTCGACCGCGATGATGTCGACGACGACGGCGACGGCGTTGCCGATGGAGATGATGCATTCCCAGCCGATCCGTCGGAGTCTCGGGATACCGATGGTGACGGGCTTGGCGATGATTTCGCCGACCTGGACGACGACGGCGATGGAATCCCCGATTCGCAGGACACCGATTTCGACAACGATGGCACCGACAACGACGCCGACGCGTTCCCGAATGACCCGTCAGAACAGTCCGATCTGGACGGTGATGGCGTTGGCGATAACGCCGATCCGGACCGCGATGGTGACGGAATGCCCAATGAGGCCGATGCCTTTCCAGACGACCCGGCCGAGGACAGCGACCTGGACGGTGACGGTGTTGGCGACAACGCCGACCCGGACCGCGATGGTGACGGAACGCCCAATGAGACCGATGCCTTCCCCGATGATGCAACCGAGCAGTCGGACACGGACAGCGACGGCATTGGAGATCGCGCCGATTCAGATGATGACGGAGACGGTGTGCCTGATGACGACGACGCCTTTCCGCTTGACGCCACCGAGCACTCGGATGCCGATGGCGATGGCGTCGGTGACCAGGCAGACAATGACGACGACAACGATGGCGTTGCCGATGAGCATGACTATGCGCCGCTCGATCCCGCGCAGTCAGCGCCTCCCGTAAACGAATCCGAAGGTGGAGAAGGCGCCGGCCCCATCAGCCTGATCTCGCTGATCATCTTGCTGGTTGCCGGGGGTCGCCGGCGCCAAATCCGGCGGCGTTAGTCGGCGGCGGGATTGAGGGGGTCGAAGCCTCTCGGCATGTAGAGACCGATGAGAACAGCAATAGGGGGCAGCGTTTTCCGGAAGCGCTTAAACCGTGGTCTGTCCCCTATTTCGCGATCGGAATCGGGTATGAGTTGGCGAATCGGACCGGACTGCATGAGACTAGCTGCCAGCACCCGGCTTGATGAACCGTCTGACCTGTCCCTGGTGGACAACCAAGGGTTCGGGCTGGGTCTCAGTCGGCGCTAGATAGCTGTAGAGCCAGGACGGACCACCGATCGAGGCCGCGAGAGCAAAATCCCGAGCACTTAGTGGAGTCTCTCCGGCTTTGCCCTGGATGGGTAGCAGGGATTGATTCGGGTCGATCTTGCGGGCGTAAACACCAATGCCCATTCGGCGATCCGACGAATCTGAACCGATGTCATGATTGCGCCATTCCCACGAAGCCACCCCAGCGGACGATTCGAATCCGCTCTCAACCTTTTGGGGGTTGTTGACTACGAAGAACATCTGGCAGAGCGTGGGTGCCTCGCAGCCCGGTCCCTCCAGCAAATCACGTTGCACCGGCTTGCCTCGCTTCATCAGTGTTCGGCGGGCAATGGAATACTCCGGCGGCAAGCCGGAGACGACCGCATCTCGTAGAACGGTTTTCATCGCAGCTTTCGCGTCTCGGCGCTTCGGCGCCATCGTTTGGGGCATCCAGGCAATGATGTGCGTCATCGTTGCCGGATGATCTCGGCCGGAGGGTGCGAAGAGGAAGTTGCCGAGCATCAGCCCGCCCAAGACGTCTGAACCTGTGCTAAAGAGCGTCGCAGCCAGCGAACCGTCAATAACTTTCCCTGCCGTCCGGACCCCGTGGGTTCCAGGCGCACGGCCGACATTGGCTTCATCAATGGCCTGATCCTTCAATGCCCCGTCATAACGCGTCAGTCCGCTTCGCAGTGCCAAGGACAGGGCGTCGGACACCTGTATGCCTGCCGGAGGCGCGGGTCGAACGGATCCCCCGGTGGCACAGCCGGCCACTAAGCCAATCACCAGCAGGCCCATCACCGAATAACGACTAGACTCACGACGCATGATCAATCAATCCCTGCGGAGTACAGCTCCGCCGATAATAAAGATTTCGTATCAAGTTAAAGGGGAAGCGCAGTCTTAAGAGACAAGTGCAACATTATCCGAAAAGAGCGTTGCGATGTCGCTGATTGATACTTCAGCCCGCCTCGCGCAACAGCGCACACATCCGTGCTGCTTCCGGTGCCGGAAAATGCCAAGTCCGAAGTTGCTGTTCTCCTCCACTGCCCGTAGGCATCTGGAATCGCACGGTCAGGCTGGGTCCTTGGTAGCCCCACTGGCTGAAGTGGTGTGCGTAGGGGTCGGTGGGGTCTATGCGTGGGTGGGCGCTGCTCGGATCTGGGCTGTGGATTTCGATGGACTGAATATCGCGTTGCGCGACCTGGGTGGCGAAGCTGTCGCGGGGGCGTCGTAGGCGTAGGACACGGCCCTCTGGGCCTTCTTCAACGCGTGTTTCCAACGTCCAGCGGTGCCGTAGTAGCAGGTAGGTAGCGAGGGGCAAAGCCAGGTGGATCCAGAGCGGTGCGATGGGGTGGATGATTGCCGCAATGCCGGCACTCAGGGTCAGGCCCAGCAGGGCGCAGAGCCAGCGCGGAGACCGGGCGTGTTGCCGTAGTAGGACGGTACGGCGGGCCATTAGGACGGCTGGTCAGGCGTCCAGGTTGGGGATGAGCATGGATTCCAGCCGAGCAATGGTGTCCTTGAGCTGAAGTTTGCGCATTTTCAGCCGTCGCAGTTCGAGCTGGTTGCAGTAGAGCTGCAGCTCCATCTCCATGATGGCGTGGTCGAGCTGGCGGTGCTCGGCGCGAAGATCACGCACGCGGGCTTTGAGTTCGGTGCGTGAGTACTGCGTCATGCCGGTTCGGCCTCGCGCTGGAGCAGCGGCGCAAGAAAGCGCCCGGTATGGGAGGCCTCGATGGCTGCGACATCCTCGGGCGTGCCCGTGGCCACGACGGTGCCGCCGCCGTCGCCGCCCTCAGGACCCATGTCAATGATCCAGTCGGCGGTTTTGATGACATCTAGATTGTGCTCGATCACGACCACGGTGTTCCCGGCATCTCGAAGTCGGGAGAGTACCGTGAGTAGCTGGGCAATATCGTGAAAATGCAGGCCGGTGGTGGGTTCGTCGAGGATGTACAGCGTTTTGCCGGTGTCGCGCTTGGATAATTCCCGCGCCAGCTTCACACGCTGGGCCTCGCCGCCGGATAGCGTGGTCGCGTTCTGCCCCAGCTTGACGTACGACAGCCCCACCTCCATCAGCATTTCCAGCTTGCGGCGCAGCACGGGCACAGGCTGGAAGAAAGCGGTGGCCTCCTCGACGGTCATGTCGAGCACATCGGCAATGCTGCGGCCCTTGTACTGGATGTCCAGCGTCTCGCGGTTGTAGCGCGCGCCCTTGCAGACATCGCAGGGCACGTAGACATCGGGGAGAAAATGCATCTCCACCTTGATGACGCCATCGCCCTGACAAGCCTCACAGCGACCACCCTTTACGTTGAACGAGAAGCGACCGGGCTTGTAGCCGCGAGCGCGTGCCTCGGGGACGCCGGCGAACAGGTCGCGAATGGGCGTGAACAGGCCGGTATAGGTGGCCGGGTTAGAGCGCGGTGTGCGGCCGATGGGGCTTTGGTCGATGTCGATGACCTTGTCGAAGTGCTCCATGCCGTGAATGGCCCGGGCCGGCGCGGCATGCAGATGCGCGCGGTTGAGCTCGCGAGCAGCGTGCTTGTAGAGCGTTTCGTTGATGAGTGTGGACTTGCCCGAGCCCGACACACCGGTGATGCAGACCATTAGCCCCACCGGAATCTTGACCGTCACGTTTTGCAGGTTGTTGCCCGTGGCGCCCTCGATAATCAGCGACTGTTTGGTGTTAGGGCGATGACGCTGCTCGGGCACGGCAATGGCTTTGCGCCCGCTGAGGTAGTCGCCGGTCAGTGATTCGGGCGCGGCTTCCACATCTTGCGGGGCGCCCTGCGCAACGACCTGGCCGCCATGCACCCCGGCGCCGGGGCCGATGTCGATGACATGGTCGGCCAGCCGAATGGCGTCTTCATCATGCTCGACCACCAACACGGTGTTGCCGAGATCGCGCAGGCGGAACAGCGTGTCCAGCAGGCGGCGGTTGTCGCGCTGGTGCAGGCCGATGGACGGTTCATCCAGTACGTACATCACGCCGACCAAGCCGGCACCGATCTGGCTGGCTAGGCGAATGCGCTGAGCCTCGCCGCCGGACAGCGTGTCGGCGCTGCGGGAGAGGGTCAGGTAATCCAACCCGACATCGACCAGAAAACGCAGGCGCTCGCCGATTTCCTTGAGGATGGGGCGGGCGATCTCCGCATGGCGGCCGCGCAGGTCCAGCGCGGTCATTTCCTGCTGGGCTTCGCGCACCGAGGTGCGGACCAGCTCGGGCAGGCGACGCCCGTCAACCTTTACATGCCGCGCCGCCCGGTTCAGGCGTTCGCCGTCGCAATCCGGACAGGCCTTGTTGGCGAGGTATTTGGCCAGCTCCTCGCGCACCGCGACGGAATCGGTTTCGCGATAGCGGCGCTCCATGTTGGGGATGATCCCCTCGAAGCGGTGTCGCCGCGTGCGGGTGCGGCCACCCTGGCCGGGGTAGGTGAACTCGATGGCATCGCGTCCGCTGCCGTAGAGCACCACCTGCTGGATGTCGTCGGGCAGTTCGTCGAACGGGGTGTCCAGATCAAAGTCGTAGTGGGCGGCCAGCGATTCGATCAACGAGTAGAAATAAGCATTGCGCTTGTCCCAGCCACGAATCGCGCCGTCGCCGAGCGGGACATCCGGGTGGGCCACCACACGGTCGCGGTCGAAGACCTGCAACTGGCCCAGGCCGTCGCAGGTCGGGCAGGACCCGGTGGGGTTGTTGAACGAGAACAGCCGGGGCTCCAGCTCGCCAATGGCCCAGCCGCAGACCTTGCAGGCATAGCGCGATGAGAACGTGAGCGACTCGCCCTCGCGGTTGTACGGGGCCAGCGTCGCGACGCCATCGGCCAGATTCAGGGCCGTCTCGAACGATTCGGCCAGGCGTTGTTTGAGGTCGGCGCGAATCTTGAAGCGGTCGACCACGGCCTCGATCGTGTGTTTGGTCTTCTTGTTGAGTTCCGGTGCCTCGTCCAGTTCGACCACGGTGCCGTCGATGCGGGCACGGATGAACCCCTGGCTGCGCAGCTGCTCGATGATTTGCTTGTGCTCGCCCTTGCGGCCATCAACCACCGGCGCCAGCAGCATCCAGGCCGAGCCTTCGTCCTGCTCCAGCGTCTTGTCGACCATCTGACTGACCGTCTGCGCGATCAGCTCGCCGCCGTGGTCTGGGCAGGACGGAATCCCCGTTCGCGCGAACAGCAGGCGCAGGTAGTCGTAGATCTCCGTCACGGTGCCCACGGTCGAGCGCGGGTTATGCGACGTGGATTTCTGCTCGATGGAGATGGCGGGCGATAGCCCCTCGATGGAATCGATGTCGGGCTTTTCCATCATCGACAAAAACTGCCGCGCATAGGCCGACAGGCTTTCGACATAGCGTCGCTGGCCTTCGGCATAAATCGTGTCGAAGGCCAGGGATGACTTGCCGGAGCCGGACAGCCCGGTGATGACGATGAGCCGGTCGCGCGGCAGGGTCAGGTCGACGTTACGCAGGTTGTGCGTGCGCGCACCGCGAATCTCGATGGTGTCCATGAGGACAAGGGCCCTGTGGCAGGTGAAACGGGGAGTAATCCACAAGTTTAGCAGTCTGCCGGGTGATACCATGCACAGGCCATATCGCCTGAGAAATCCCCTGAATGAATGCACTTGAACGCCGCGCTGTCGGCGGTCTGGCGCTGGTCTACTGGCTACGCATGCTGGGCCTGTTCATGGTCTTGCCGGTGCTGGCGGCCTATGCCGACGACTACGCCGGGGCCACCCCGATGCTGGTCGGTCTGGCAGTGGGGATTTACGGACTAACTCAGGCCTTGCTGCAGTTGCCGTTCGGGCTGGCCTCGGATCGCCTGGGGCGCCTGCCGGTCATCATCGTGGGGCTTGGGGTCTTTCTGCTCGGCAGCTTGCTGGCGGCCTCGGCGGACTCCATCGAAATGCTGATCGCCGGTCGAGCCCTGCAGGGGGCCGGTGCGGTGGCTGCGGCCATTAACGCCCTGCTGGCTGACCTGACACGGCCCGCCGTGCGCACCACGGCCATGGCGATTCTGGGCATTTCCATTGGCATGGCCTTTTTGATTGCACTGATGATCGGGCCCGTCTTCACCGCCTGGCTCGGGCTGGCCGGGGTGTTTCATCTGGCGGCTGGGTTTGCCCTGGTCTCGATGCTGGTGCTGTGGCTGATGGTCCCGCGCCCGCAGCGGCGTGAGCCCACCGGTTTGCTCACAGGGTTGCGTGCGGCGTTTGCCGATCGCCGGCTGCATCCGCTTTACGGCGGAATTTTCGTGCTGCACGCGGCCATGACCGCCGTCTTTGTGGCCGTACCGGTGCTGCTCAGCCGACGGCTGGGCGTGGATGCGGCAGATCAGTGGTCGGTGTTTGCCCCGGCCATGCTGTTATCCATCCTGCCGTTGCCCGTGTTGATCTGGCTGGCCGAGCGCAAAGGCCATCAGGCCAGCGTGGTACTGGGCTGCATCGTGCTGGCCGCCGTGGCGCTGGTTGGAATGACCCAGGTCGGGAGCACGGGCGCCATGCTGCTGGCACTTTGTCTGTACTTCTCCGGTTTCAACTTGCTGGAAGCGTCGATGCCATCGCTGGTCTCGCAGGCGGCGCAGGCAGACGCCCGGGGTGCGGCGCTGGGCATGTATTCCACGTCGCAGTTTCTGGGGGCATTCGCCGGCGGCGCGCTGGGCGGCTGGATCATGGGCGGCTGGGGGCTGGACGCGGTGCTCATCGTCGCTGGCGGGTTGCTCGCGGCCTGGCTGGTGTTTGCCCCCCGAACGCCGTGGCGGATTCCGGCCGCTGCCTCCGGACGCACTGGCTAGGACTGCGCTGCTCCGGGTACGCTATCCGGCTTTCCATCACCGATTTCATCGCAGGGGTTCTCGCATGGCGCGCGGAGTCAACAAGGTCATTCTCGTCGGCAATCTCGGAGCCGACCCGGAAACACGGCGCATTCCGAGCAGCGGAGCCCAGGTCACCAACATCCGAATTGCGACCTCGGAAACCTGGCGCGATAAGCAGTCGGGCGAGCAGAAAGAGCGCACCGAGTGGCATGCCGTGGTCTTTTTCGGGCGTCTGGCGGAGATTGCTGCCGAATATCTGCGCAAGGGTTCGCAGGTGTATGTCGAGGGCTCGCTGCGCACACGTAAGTGGCAGGGCAACGACGGTCAGGATCGCTACACCACGGAAATTGTCGCCAACGAGATGCAAATGCTCGGCGGTCGCGGCGGCTCGGGCGGCGGCGGTGGTGGAGGCAACTATGGCGGCGGATCCGGTGGCGGCTATGGCGGTGGCCAGGGCGGCGGTGGCGGCGGCTATGGCGGTGGCAACCGTTCGGGTGGTGGCAATGCCCCGCAGCCTGCGCCGGTCGATGACTTCGGCGACGACGACATTCCGTTCTAAAGCGTTAATCGGGGGCCGGTTGCGACGGGGCGAGCCCCGCGCTCTGGCAGGTCATGGCGGGGCGATCGCGGCTGGTCGCAACCCGCCAGCTCAAACAGCGGTGAAGCCGAGCCATGTTCAATCGATTTCTTGTCGTCTGCACCGGCAATATCTGCCGGAGCCCCATGGGTGAATACCTGCTCAAAGAGCGGCTGGCCGATCGGCCCAATGCCGTTGTGGAGTCGGCGGGCGTCGGCGCGCTGGTCGGACATCCGGCCGATCCGCTGGCCCTGGAGATCATGCAGGAGAACGGTCTGGATGCCAGCGGCCACCGCGCGCGCCAGATTAATCAGGACATGATTGCCGGTTCGGATCTGATTCTGGTGATGGACAAGGGGCATATGAAGTGGATTCATCAGAATTTTCCGATGTCCCGCGGCCGTGTGCATCTGATCGGCCGCTGGCGCGACAATGCCGAGGTGGCCGATCCGTATCGCCGGCCCCGCGCGGCCTTTGAGCAGGCCTGGCGCGATACCGCCGCCGCGGTCGATGACTGGTTGACCAAGGTCTAAGGCTAGCGCCGCCGGGCGGCTCACGGCACAACGCCTGCTCTTCATCCCTTATACTGCCGGGTTCTTTCGAGCCCTGAATCGTCATGCCGCGCGGCAAGCTATACATCAAGACCTTTGGCTGTCAGATGAACAGCTATGACTCGGACAAAATGGCCGATGTCCTGGCCCGTTCACATCAGCTGGACCGCACTCACAATCCCGACGAGGCCGATGTGTTGCTGCTCAACACCTGTTCGGTGCGTGAGAAGGCCCAGGAGAAAGTGTTCTCCGAGTTGGGCCGCCTGCGGCCGCTCAAGGATCGCAATCCGGGGTTGCTGATCGGCGTGGGTGGCTGTGTGGCGTCCCAGGAAGGCGACGCCATCGCGGACCGTGCGCCTTATGTGGATCTGGTGTTCGGCCCGCAGACGGTGCACCGCCTGCCCGAGATGGTCGACCAGGCGCGTGCCAAGCGCCGCACGGTGGTGGACATCTCCTTCCCCGAGATCGAAAAATTCGACAACCTGCCCGAGCCGCGTGCGGAAGGGCCGACGGCCTTCGTGTCGGTGATGGAAGGCTGCAGCAAGTACTGCACCTTCTGCGTCGTGCCCTACACCCGCGGCGAGGAGATCAGTCGTCCGCTGGACGACGTGCTCACCGAGGTGGCCCAGCTGGCCGAGCAGGGCGTGCGGGAAATTACCTTCCTGGGCCAGAACGTCAATGCCTATCGCGGGGCGATGGCCGATGGCGCAACCGCCGACCTGGCATTGCTCATCCACTACACGGCTGAGATGCCCGGCATCCAACGGATTCGGTTTACGACGTCGCATCCAGCCGAGTTCACGGATGATCTGATTGCCGCCTATGCGGAGGTGCCCAAGCTGGCCGGCTACCTGCACTTGCCGGTGCAGGCCGGCTCGGATCGCATCTTGGCGATGATGAAGCGCGGTCATACCGCCGCCGAATACCTGGACAAGGTGCGCCGCCTACGCGAAGCGCGACCGGATATCGCACTGTCCACGGACATTATCGTGGGCTTTCCGACCGAATCGGACTCGGATTTCGCCGCGACCATGAACGTGATCCACGAGGCGGGCTTCGACCACGCCTTCTCGTTCAACTACAGCCCGCGCCCTGGCACGCCGGCGGCCAATCTGGCCGATACGGTGCCGGCTGACGAGAAGTCCAAGCGCCTGCAGATTCTGCAGAACCGGGTGCGCCAGCAGGGCATGGCCTATGCCGAGGCGTTGGTCGGGACCACCCAGCAGGTGCTGGTCGAGCGTGCGTCGGTGAAATCGCCGAACCAGATGGCGGGACGTGCCGGCAACAATCGCTGGGTGAACTTCGATGGCGATGCGGCTCTGATCGGCCGGATGGTGGATGTCGTGATTACCGAGGCGCTGCCGAACTCATTGCGTGGTCGCATGGTCAGTCATTCCGTCGCCGCCTGATTACCTGTTTTATGGATCCCTCTGTGACTGCCCCGACGTTGCGCCCTCGCGATGTGGTGCTGCTGCCGGCCGACAATGCCCGGCTGGCCCGTCTTTGCGGGCCGGTCGACGCGCATCTGCGTGAAATCGAACAGCGCCTGGGCGTTGAGGTGCGCAATCGCGGCAACCGTTTTCAGCTGGTGGGCGAAGACGAGGCCTGCGACATGGCCGAAACGGTGCTCCGTGAGCTGCACAAGCGCGCCACGGGCGATTTGGGCACGGAAGATGTGCATATGGCCCTGGCGACGGTGCGCGCCGAATTCTCCGAGCGCGCAACCGGTGCGGCGACGTCTGCCGGCGAAGGACGCCCGGTACGGGCGCGGCGCGTGAGCATCAAGGGCCGGACGCCGAACCAGCGGCGGTACATCGAGAACATCCGCAAGAACGATCTGAATTTCGGGATCGGACCTGCCGGCACCGGCAAGACCTACCTGGCCGTGGCGACCGCGGTCGAGGCGCTGGAAACCGAGCGGGTGCGCCGGCTGGTGCTGGTGCGACCGGCGGTCGAAGCCGGCGAGCGGCTGGGTTTTCTGCCGGGCGACCTCGCCCAGAAGATCGACCCTTACCTGCGGCCCCTGTACGACGCACTGTACGAAATGCTCGGCCATGACCGTGTGGCGCGACTGTCAGAGCGCGGCGTCATCGAAATGGCGCCGCTGGCGTATATGCGTGGCCGCACGCTCAACGAGTCGTTCATCATCCTCGATGAGGCGCAGAACACCACCGTCGAGCAGATGAAGATGTTCCTGACCCGCATCGGCTTCGGCTCCACGGCCGTGGTGACAGGCGATACCTCGCAGGTCGATCTGCCCCGGGGCCAGCGGTCCGGTCTGCGGCATGCTGCCGAGCTGCTCAAGGACGTGGACGGCATCAGCTTTGCGCGATTCCAGGCCAAGGACGTTGTGCGCCATCCGTTGGTCCAGCGCATCGTCGACGCCTACGATCGGGAGGACGCATGAGTCTGGACCAGGTCGACTGGGCCGTGCAGCGGCTGTGCGACGACGCGCTGACGCCCAGCGATGAGGATTTTGCGCGCTGGCTGGCGGCCGTGGATGCTGCCGTGCCGCTGTCCGGAGAGCTGACGCTACGCCTGGTCGACAGCGAGGAAAGCCAGACACTGAATCACCAGTGGCGTGGTAAGCCACGCCCCACCAACGTGCTGTCCTTTGGCTATGGCGACATGCCCGAGCTGCTGGGCGACCTGGTCTTCTGCGTGCCGCTGGTGGCCGACGAGGCCCAGGCGCAAGCCAAGCCCTGCCTAGACCACTGGGCCCATCTGACCATCCACGGCCTACTGCATCTGTCCGGCTATGACCACGAGTTGTCATCCGAGGCAGAGATCATGGAGGCTCAGGAAATCGCCATTCTGGCGACGCTGAACATATCCAACCCCTACGAGACACCACACGCCGCATGAACGATTCGGAACCTCCCAGTTCGACCGAGCAGGATTCTTCAGACAACTGGCTGCGCCGGCTTGGCCGCAGCCTCGGTGGCGCCCCGCGCAACCGGGAAGACCTGCTCGCCACGCTTCGCCAGGCAGAAAGCGATGAACTGATTGATCGCGACGCCCGCTGGATGATTGAGGGCGTGCTCGAAGTCGCGGAGACGCAGGTCCGCGACATCATGATTCCGCGCGGGCAGATGGTCGTGATCGAGGCCGACGCCGATCTCCATGCGGTGGTTAACACCGTGGTGGAATCGGGGCATTCGCGTTTCCCCGTGATCGGCGAGAGCCGGGACGAGGTGATCGGAACCCTGCTCGCCAAGGATTTGCTGCGTTACATCCGGGCCGCTGGTTTGGACAGCGAGGCCGGGTTCGACGTGCGCAGTGGCATGCATCCGGCGGTGTTCGTGCCCGAGTCCAAGCGACTCAATGTCTTGCTGAAGGAATTCCGATCCAGCCGCAATCACATGGCGGTGGTGGTGGACGAGTACGGCGGCGTCGCCGGACTGGTCACCATCGAGGATGTGCTCGAGCAGATCGTCGGAGAGATCGACGACGAGTACGACGAAGCCGAGGGTGCCTACATTCTGCGCCAGGACGATGAGCGTTACCTGGTGCGGGCGCTGACACCGGTGGAGGAGTTCAACCGCTACTTCGGTTCGGAGTTCTCTGACGAGGAGTTCGATACGGTGGGTGGTCTGGTCACCCATGCGTTCGGGCGGCTGCCGTCGCGTGGGGAATCGGTGTCCATCGACCCGTTCAACTTCACGGTGCAGCGCGCCGACTCGCGTCGGGTGCAAACCCTGCAAGTGGTGCTGGTCGACACGGCGGAGAGCGAAGACTGAACCCAGGGACTCAGGCCCGCCGGATGCGCTGCGCATGATCTGGCGACTGCTGGCTGCCCTGGCCCTCGGCGGCGGGGCAACGTTGGGATTTGCCCCGTTCGGCTGGTGGCCGCTGACGGTCCTGGCCGTGGTGGCGTGGCTGCTGTTGCTGCGCGATCGGTCCACAGCGCGGGTTGCGCTGCTGGCCTTTGCCTTTGGTTTGGGGCACTTCGTCTCGGGAATCTATTGGGTCTTTTACTCCACCGTCTATTACGGCAACGCGGCGCCTTGGATGGGCGCGATGCTGGTGGTGCTGCTGGCCGGCGTACTGGCGCTGTTTCCGACGGTGCTGCTTGCGCTGGCGCGGTGGCTGGTGCCCACGGCCTCGCGGTTGTGGCCGGTGGCTGTTGCGTTGGGCTGGCTGGCCTCTGAGCTGATTCGCGGCACGGTATTGGAAGGCTTTCCCTGGCTGTCCACGGGGTACGCGTTTATCGACACGCCGTTACGCGGCTTGGCGGCCGTGGCCGGGGTGCATGGCATCAGTGCCGTGCTGTGGCTGGGTTGTGCGAGCCTGGTTGCGCTGCTGCAGCCACCGCATTGGCGCGGTCACGCGGTGATCGGGCTTGCAGCGCTTGTGATCGCAGTGGCGTGGCCCCGGCCCTCCAGCTGGACCCAGGACGACGGCCCGCCGCTGGATGTGGCACTGATTCAGGGCAACGTGGCTCAGGCCGATAAGTGGCGGCCCGGGCAGGCCCCCATCATTGCCCGCCGCTACGAGCAACAAACCGATGCGGTGCTGGGTGCCGATTTGATTGTCTGGCCCGAAGTCGCGGTGCCGTACACCTATCCACAGATCCGCGACGGCTATCTGGCGCGGATTGGTGAGCGCGCGGCGGCCGCCGGCTCGGCGGTGGTCGTGGGCACGTTGATTCCCAACGACGATCGCACGCAGATGCTCAACAGCGTGGTCGGTATTGGCGCCACGCAGGGCACCTACCTCAAACGCCACCTCGTACCGTTCGGCGAGGTGTTCCCGCTGCCGGATTTCATGCGCCCGCTCCTCGATGTGGTGGATTTGAAGTTTGCCAACCTGGACACGGGCCCGGCCGGACAGGCGCATTTTCCGGTCGGGCATACCCAGGCTTCGATCTCGATTTGTTTCGAGGATGTCTTTGGCGACGAGATTGCGCGCGAGGGCCGGGGCTCGGGGCTGCTAATCAATGTGACCAACGATGCCTGGTTCCATCGCTCGACCGCCGCGCCGCAGCACCTGCAGATTGCCCGCATGCGTGCGGCCGAAACCGGCCGGCCGCTGCTCAAGGTGGCACAAACCGGGTTGACGGCGATGATCGGTCCGGATGGCGAGGTGCAGCGTCAGCTGCCGTGGTTTGAACTGGCGACGCTGCGCGGATCAGTGCAGCCGGTGGCCGGACACACGCCGTACATGCGCTGGGATGATCGGCCGCTGTGGTGGGGCTGCCTGTTGGGCGCGTTGCTACTGCTGGGCTGGCGGCGTTACGGGCAGCGGGCCGGTTCCTAGCGCTACCAGCGAGCGAACTGGTCTTCGCAGAATCCCGGGACCTGCGTGATCTCGATGGCGTCGTGGCCGGGCGGCTGCAGGCGGCCGGAGAAAAAGCCGAAGTCCTGGCGAAAATCACTGGCGATGAGTCCCGCGTTCAGCCGTTCGGTGTGGCGACCGCAGGGGACAAACTGCAGATCCAGGGTGCCGCAAGCACTGCGGACCGTCCACGCAGCGGTGAGGTCGTCGCGGCGGAAGTCGAAATGCGTCGGGCCGACGGCAATGCGTGCCCCGTCGAGCCACAGGCAGTTTTCCGAAAAACTGGTTTCGTTGACCCCGCAGGAGACGTTGAGGCCCAGGCGGCGTTCGCCCACCTGGGCGGAAAAACAGGCCCAGTTCCAAAAGGTTTCCCGTCGCATAAAGCCGGCGGAGTAATCATGGTGGGCAAAGGCCCCGATTTCCCCCAGGTCACGCGTGACACCGGCGCCCGTGACCTGGCCGTAGACCCGCGTGCCCGCAATCTTGCGGGCATACACCCAGCCGTTGCGCGCCGTCTGCGTGCAAAGCGACATCGGCTGGCAATGGTCCGGGCCCTCGGCAAAGCTGGCATCGATCTCCAGCCCGGACCGCGTCTCCACCTGTAACGCGCGACCGGCGGCGGAATATCGCAAATGGGCTGTTGCGCGGCGGCAGTGCAAATGGCTGTGGCCGGTGACAGGCTGGTGGGTTAGATGCAGGCCGCGCCCCAGCGGGCGGCGGATGCTGATGGACTCCATGGCGCCGGTCGATGGTACATAGACATACATGAACGCCGCGCCCACCCAGCCCAGGTCGGCCAGGGCACAGCCGGCGAACAGGTCTGGGGCCACGATGCCGAAGTACTCGAACTGCTTATAGGCCAGTCGCCGTCTCAGCCGGCCGTGGCGTCGGCCAAGCGGGCTGCAGTAGTCGGCGTCGCGCCAGTCAACGCGGTCGGGTGTCTGCTCGAACACGCCCAGGGCAGGGCGGCCGTTGGCATCCAGCAATGAGTGCATGGGCGGGGGTTGCGTCATTCGGTATCCTTGCGCGCCTTTCCCTATCCCGGCGCTAGCCGCGCGTTGTAGCACATGAGCCAGTCGTACGATCCCGCTGCCGTCGAGTCCGCCGCCCAATCCTATTGGCAGGAGCAGGCCACGTTTTCCGTGCAGGAAGACGACACGCGCGAGAAATTCTATTGCCTGTCCATGTTCCCGTATCCCAGCGGGCATCTCCACATGGGCCACGTGCGCAACTACACGCTGGGCGACGTGATCAGCCGCTTCAAGCGCAAGCGCGGCTTTAATGTGCTGCAGCCCATGGGGTGGGATGCCTTTGGGTTGCCGGCCGAGAACGCGGCGATCCAGAACAAGGTGCCGCCCGCCGATTGGACCTACGCCAACATTGACCACATGCGCCAGCAGCTGCAGGGCCTGGGCCTGGCCTACGACTGGCAACGTGAGCTGGCGACCTGCAAGCCGGATTACTACCGCTGGGAGCAATGGCTGTTCACGCAGATGATCGAGCGCGGTCTGGCGTATCGAAAAACCGCCGTGGTCAATTGGGATCCGGTGGATCAAACCGTGCTGGCCAACGAGCAGGTGGTTGATGGTCGGGGCTGGCGTTCGGGTGCGCTGGTCGAACGCCGCGAGATCGAGCAGTGGTTTATTCGCATCACCGATTATGCCGATGAGCTGCTGGACGGCCTGGAGCAGCTGCCCGGCTGGCCGGATGCCGTTAAGACCATGCAGCGCAACTGGATCGGCCGCAGCGTGGGTGTGGAAGTCCAGTTCACGGTGGATGCGGCGGAACAGCCGCTGACCGTGTTCACCACACGGCCGGATACCCTGATGGGGGTGACCTACCTGGCGGTGGCGCCCGAGCATCCGCTGGTGGATCAGGCCATGGCCCAAGGCGATGAAGCCTTGCGCGAATTCGTCCAGAGCTGTCGCAGCTCCACCGTCTCGGAGGCCGTCATCGAGGCGCAGGAGAAGGCCGGTCATGCGCTGGGGATCGATGCCATCCACCCGATTACCGGCGAGCGCGTCCCGGTGTGGGTCGCCAACTTCGTATTGATGAGTTACGGCACCGGCGCGGTGATGAGTGTGCCGGCACATGATCAGCGCGACTGGGAGTTCGCGCGTGCCTACGGCCTGCCGATCAAGCCCGTGATCGATCCGGATCATGGCGAGTCTGATCTGGACGCCGGAGCGATCACCGACAAGGGCACGCTGATCGATTCCGGTCCGTATACCGGGCTGACCTCGGCGGCGGCCTTCGAGCGTATTGCCGACGCGTTGGAGAAGGACGGCAAGGGGCGTCGCCGCATCAACTTCCGTCTGCGCGACTGGGGCGTGTCCCGGCAGCGCTACTGGGGCTGTCCCATTCCGGTCATCCGTGAGGCCGATGGCTCGCTGACGCCGGTCCCCGCGGAAGACCTGCCCGTGGTTTTGCCGGAAGACTTGGCGCCGGATGGCAGCGGCTCTCCGCTCAAGGGGCATGCACCGTTTACCGATGTGATCTCGCCCAAAACCGGGCAGCCCGCCCAGCGCGAGACGGACACCTTCGACACCTTTTTCGAATCGTCCTGGTACTACGCCCGGTTCTGCTGTCCCGGGCTGGACACGGCGATGCTGGATGAGCGCGCCAACCACTGGCTGCCGGTGGATCAGTACATCGGCGGCGTCGAGCACGCGACCATGCATCTGATCTACTCGCGCTTCTTCCACAAGGTGATGCGCGATGTGGGCCTGGTGGACAGCGATGAGCCGTTCAAGCGCTACCTGCCGCAGGGCATGGTGCTGGCCGAGTGTTTTTATCGGGAGTCAGCCGACGGCAAGAAAACCTATTTCGCGCCGGATGAAGTCGAGATCGAACGCGACGACAAGGGGCGGGTGATCCGGGCCGTGGCCACCGCAGATGGTGCTGCGGTCTCGGTCGGTGCGCTGGAGAAAATGTCCAAGTCCAAGCGCAACGGTGTGGATCCACAGTCTGCCATCCAGCAGGCCGGGGCTGACGCCGTGCGGCTGTTCATGATGTTTGCTGCGCCCCCGGATCAGACTCTGGTCTGGTCGGATGCGGGCCTGGAGGGCGCAAGCCGGTTCCTCGGGCGTTACTGGCGGCTGGTGCAGGCCGTGGTGGAGGGGCAGGCGCCCGGCCAAGGCCAGGTGGCGGCTGACGAAGCGCGTCGCAAGTTGCACGAGACCATCGGCAAGGTCACCGACGACATGGACCGCCGACAGTCCTTTAATACCGCCATCGCCGCGATGATGGAGCTGACGAATCTGCTCTACAAGGTGGACGCGCGCGGCGAGGGGGCGGCTGTGTTGCGCGAGGCGGCACTGGCACTGACGCAGATGCTCAACCCCTTTGCGCCGCATATCACCCACGTGTGCTGGCAGATGCTGGGCGAGCCCACGCCGATCGAGGACGCCGCCTGGCCCGAGTGCGACGAGCGCCTGCTGGTGGCGGATTCGGTGACCTTGTCCGTACAGGTGAACGGCAAGATGCGTGCGCGTATCGACGCACCGGCTGATGCCGACGAGGCGCAGCTACAGTCCATCGCGCTGGCCGACGAGAATGTCGCTCGCTTTGTTGATGGCAAGCCCCTGCGCCGCTTTATCGTGGTGCCGGGCAAGCTGGTCAATATTGTTGTCTAGGGGCGCGCTGCTGCTACTCGTCGCCGCGGGCCTGAGTGCCTGCGGCTTTCAGTTGCGGGGCGGTCGTCCGCTGCCGGACGTGCTGCGCAGCGTCTTCATTGAGGTGAATCAGGAGTACCGGACGCTGGAGCCGCCCATTGTGGCGTCATTGCGTTCGGCGCTGCGCGCGCGCGGTGCCGAGGTTCAGCGCAAGGCGCGGGATGCCGAGGCCCGCCTGGTCATCGAGCGACTGGATGAGCACCGTCAGGTGATTTCCGTGGGGTCTGACGGCAAGGCCATCGAATACGAGCTGACCACGACCATCCAATACACGGTCAAGGCCGATGGCCGGACCGTGCTGCCGCATCAGTCCTTGTCGCTATCACGCGATTACAGCTTCAACGCCGACGCCGTGTTGGCCAAAGAGGCCGAGGAGCTGAAGCTGCGCGAGGCCATGCAGGCCGAACTCGCCGAGCTGATGATGCTGCGGCTAGAGGCCTCGCTGATGATGCCTACTTCAGTCGAGATGCCGCGACCGACACCGCATTGATCACCGCCTGATCACGATCGGCCCGGCGTAGTGCGCCGCCGATATGCATGGCGCAGCCGACGTTGGACGTGGCCACGCAGTGGCTGCTCTCGCTGACGCCGGCGACTTTCTTGCTCACCAGGGTGTCGGCCATCTCGGGTTGGGTCACGAAATAGCTGCCTGCAGCGCCGCAGCAGCGGTTGTTCTCGGGCAGGGCGCTGACATGGACGCCCGGTACCCGCTCCAGCAGGCGGATGGCAGCGTCCGAATCCTGCAGGACATTGCGCAGCGTGCAGGGCGTGTGCACCTGCACCTCGACCGGCGCCGTATCCCGGAAGGCGGTGTCGGACCATTCGGCCTGGCTGAGGAAGCTGTCGACGTTTTGCACCTTGCTGGCGAACTGGGCGGCAGCCGGCGCGTCGGTCAGGTGGTCGTACTCGGCCAAGGTGCAGGTGCAGCCACTGGCCGTTCCGACAATGGCGTCGTAATCGCCGGCAAAGGCTTCGAGGTTGCGGTTGACCAGGGTTTGCGCCCGGTCCATCAGGCCGTTGTGGCTGGCCAGCGCCCCGCAGCAGGTCTGGCCGCGCGGGACATCGACCTCGTAACCCAAATGTGTCAGCAGCTTGATCGAATCGCCCAGCGTGCGGCCATCGACCATCCGGGATACGCAACCAAGAAATAGCGCAACGCGACCACGGCGTTCGCCCACGGCGGGGTAGTGACCCACCCAGCCGCGAGGACGTTGCAGCGGCGGTAGCAATGAGGCCAGCCGGCCTAGGCCCTTGTTGCCGAACAACCAACGCGTGAGCTGGACGAGGCCCAGGCGCTGGCCCAGCCAGACGAACCAGCTCGCCAGCTGCAGTCGGCCCATGTTGGTCAGCACGCTGGCCATGGCCTTGTCCAGGCGGGTGCGCTCGGGTTTGCGCTCGGCCATTTCGCCGCGGGCGGCGTCGATCATCCGGCCGTAGGGCACTTCAGCCGGGCACACCGATTCGCAGGCGCGGCAGCTCAGGCAGCCGTCCAGGTGGTCCTCTAACGAATCGGAGACCTGCAGCGTGCCATCCATCAACCCGCGCATCAGGCTGATCCGGCCGCGGGGCGAGTCGCCCTCCTCAGCGGTGACGCCGTAGGTCGGGCAGTGGGGCAGGCATAGACCACACTTGACGCAGAGGTCGGTGTCGTCGAGCAGGCGGTTGGACATGGATGTGTTTGGGGCAGTGCGGGGAGCGTTCGTATAATACAGGCTCGCTTCGCTACATTGAGCCGGTGTTCGCTGCCGGCTCGTCTGGCGGCAGCTCCATCGGTTGGCGTGTTGCGCTGCATCGGTGTTGAGTCGTCGTCATGCTGCGATGACCAACTCATCCTCCCCCGAGACCACCACTATGCTCTATCGCGCCGGTCTGCTGACCTCCGCCCTCGCTTCGTTCGTCTTTGTTGGAACCGCCCAGGCTGCCGTTGGTGGTAAGGCGGAACTGGGTGTGCTGCAAACCAGCGGCAACTCCGACTCGCAGAGCATCAACGCGTCGTTTGCGCTACAGCATGAACTGGGTCGCTGGGAGAACCAGTTCACCGCCACGTTGTTCACCGCGGAGGAAGACGACGAGCAAAATGCCGAGCGGTACGCGTCGACGTTCAAGACCAGCTTCGACTTCACCGAGTTCAATTACATCTTCGCCAACCTGTCCTATGAAAAAGACCTGTTCGGCGGCGTGCGTGAACGCACGACTCAGACGCTGGGTTACGGGCGCCGTTTGCTCAAGACCGACCGTCATACGATGAACCTGGAACTGGGCGCCGGTGCGCGGCAACAAGAGTCCCAGAAGCCGGAGTCGCTGCGAGAGAGTGATGCGATCTTCCGCGGGGCCGTTTTCTACACCTTCGAGTTGAGCGAAACGGCCAAGTTCGAGCAGAAGCTGCTGACCGAGTCCGGTGAGGAGAACACCTACACCGAATCCGTGACCGGCCTGAAGCTGACCATCCTCGGCCCGACCTTTGCGGCGATTACCTACACCGTCAAGAACAATAGCGACGTGCCGGCCGAGCGCGAAGAGACAGACACCTATCTGTCGGTCTCGCTGTCCTATGAATTTGGCGACAACGAATGAGCTACTACAAGCACCACATCTTCTTTTGCTGCAACCAGCGGGATGCCGGCGCCGATCGCCCCTCCTGCCAGGAGCACGATGCCGATCACTTTCGTGACTACGTGAAGCGGCGGATCAAGGAGGAGGGCCTGGCCGGCGCAGGCGAGATTCGCGTCAACAAGGCAGGCTGCCTGGATCGCTGCGAGCTGGGGCCGGTGGCTGTCGTCTACCCGGACGAGACCTGGTACACGTACATCGACGAGTCCGATCTCGATGAGATCATCGAGTCGCACCTGAAGAACGGGCAGCCTGTGGAGCGGCTGAAAATCTAGCCAGGGCGGCCGTTCCGGCGGTGCGTGGAAACTTCCGTCCACAGACGGTTGCGCTACCCGCCGGGCTCGGCTAATATTTCGCGCCCTTTCAGCCGGCGTGTTCGGTTGAAACCCTATTTATTTCCGGATTTGCAGCATGAAAACCTTTTCCGCCAAGCCGGCCGAGGTCAAGCGCGAGTGGTTGATCGTCGACGCCACCGACAAGACCCTGGGACGCCTTGCCAGCGAAATCGCTAATCGGTTGCGCGGCAAGCACAAGGCCATTTACACCCCGCACGTGGACACCGGCGACTATGTGGTCGTGGTCAATGCGGACAAGGTCCGGACGACCGGCAATAAGCTGCTCGGCAAGACCTACTACCGTCACACGGGCTACCCGGGTGGCATCAAGGCCACGACGCTGCAGAAGATGCTGGAAACGCACCCTGAGCGCGTTCTGGAATCGGCAGTGCGCGGCATGATGCCGAAGAACCCGCTGGGCCGTGCGATGTTCAAGAAGCTCAAGGTGTACGCGGGTGCCGAGCATCCTCACACCGCTCAGCAACCGACCGCCCTCGAGTTATAAGTCATGGCAGAAACGCAGAACTACGGCACCGGCCGTCGCAAGACCGCGACCGCACGTGTCTTCATCAAGCCGGGCTCCGGTCAGATCACGATCAACGGCAAGGCCGTCGAAGACTACTTCGGTCGCGAAACCTCGCAGATGGTCGTGCGCCAGCCGCTTGAGGTCACCGAATCCACCGATCGTTTCGACATCAAGGTCACCGTTGCAGGTGGTGGTCCGGGTGGCCAGGCTGGCGCCGTGCGTCACGGCATCACCCGCGCCCTGATCGACTACGACGAAGAAAACCGCAAGCCGCTGCGTGTCGCCGGCCTCGTCACCCGTGACGATCGCCAGGTTGAGCGTAAGAAGGTTGGCCTGCACAAAGCTCGCAAGCGCCCGCAGTTCTCCAAGCGCTAATCCGAGTCAGGCACCTCGTCAGACGGCGCGGGTCCGGGTTGTCGTCCTGCATCTGCAGGCTTCAACCCCAAGCAACCAGGCCGGCCTGACAAGTGCCCTCTCGCTCCATCCGGTCCGCCGGGTTTGGGGCGGGAAAGAGGCGGCGCTACACTAGCCGCCTCAACGATTCACCTTGGGGGATCGTCTAACGGTAGGACTACGGACTCTGACTCCGTCAATCCAGGTTCGAATCCTGGTCCCCCAGCCAATCCATCAAAAAGGCCCGCATCAGCGGGCTTTTTTGATGGATCAGTCGTGGCGGCAAGGCCGAGAACCCCCGGTTCGACCAATTCGCCGGGAGCGAATTGGGACGCTGGCGCAGCGCGCCGGCGGGCCGAAGGCCGAGGCCCATGGATGGGCCGAGCAATCCTGGTCCCTCCAGTCCATCGGGCATAAGGGCCCGCATCAGCGGGCCTTTTTGATGGATCGGTCGCGGCGGCAAGGCCGAGAACCCCCGGTTCGACCCATTCGCCGGGAGCGAATTGGGACGCTGGCGCCTCTCGTATCTCAGTGCCTCGCCAAGTTGGCGGGTGGTGTCGTGGTCGTATCGTCCAGCAACTCCCCGACGCCTTCTTCCCGCATGCAGGCCCAAAATGCATCCAGGGCGTGCTGCTCGCTGGGGAAATGCTCATCCCAGACGAAGGATGAGCCATTCGGGTTGACGACTTCCAGAATCCACAGGCCAGGTTTTTCGCTGTTATAGATCTGCACGTCGAATGTGTGACCTGCGACCTCGATGGATTGCGACAGCGGGGAGGTGATGAGCTCGAATTCTGCGTCGTTCATGGCTTTGTAGTCCTTCGTAACGCTCAGCGTCTGCTGTGGCAGGGTCGGTGGGTAATCCTCTCCGGTCAGCAGCAGCAAATGCCGCTCAGCCTACCGGTTTGGTCTGGCGGCGTCGCCATTCCCATTGCGGTGCTGCCCCGAACGCGTCGGTCGCAGCTGGCGAGGCAACCGTCTGTCAGGTTGAACAGGTCATGTACTATCCGCGAGACGATGTCCGGTTTTTGGGGTGGATCTCGTTACCAGTACTAGGGGGAGTGCTGTTGTTGCTCGACATGGAAGAGATCAGGCCGTTCTGCGGCCGAGATAACAACTAGACATGCCCTCCAAGTTTTCGTTTGCTTGGAGCAAAAATTGGTTACAAAAAAATTGCCTGTACGCGGCCTTGTTATAAAAGAGCCGTACGTTAGCTGGATCCTGAGTGGGGAAAAGACATGGGAGATGCGCAGTTCGCATACCCGTGTTCGGGGAGAGATTGCCCTGATTCGACAGGGATCCGGGCTCGTCGTGGGGACAGCGCGACTGGTCGACTCGATCGGACCTCTGTCAGATTCCGACATGCGGGGCAGTCAGTCATTCCATCGGATGACGGACGAATCCATCGAAGACCCTTCGAAGCGAAAATGGCGCCACGCTTGGGTTCTCAGGGACGCGCAAGCGTTCCACCAACCAGTCTCTTACTCGCATCCCAAAGGGGCCGTCACCTGGGTGCAATTGGGTGGAGGAGAGGAGGCATCGCCTTCGGTTTCCCCGGCGCATTTGTTACCCGCGCAAATTTCTACGCGTTCCGTCGAGCCGCTGGCGGACCAAGTTCCCTTGCTGAACTCGATCGAATCTGTCTTGTCGAGCGCGAACTACTTCAAGGTGCGTGAAACCAAGAAGAAATCCTTCTGGGTACACAAGCTGCTTGATGCCGGGGTGTTCATTGACAAGGTGGATGCCGGACGCGATCGAATTTCGGTTATCACACACCCGGATACGCCGCTTTCATCACTGTATGGCATGGCCGGTGTCGAAATCCCTGTGCCGGGAACCTTCTATCACAGCAGCAACATGAGGGAGTTCCCCAAGCGAATGCACAGGGGAGCTAACCCGATCCCGCACGGACACAAGATTCGCGTGGAAAACCTTTCCTCTCTCCGAGCCGCGCTTGACGCCATGCTCGTCCCTGCCTGACCGCAGCCGTATAGCACTATGCAAGAACAGCACTTTAGTTTGACCAGCTTCGTACCGGACGTCTCCCTGCTCTTCTCGTCCGGGGACCCGAAACAGCTCACTGCGATCACGTTCGTCGTCATTGCCGGTTTGCTGCTCTACTTCCTCATTAAGCTGTTGCGGGAGTTCCATATCGCCAAGCGGCGCACTGCGCACGTTGCGGCGCTGGTAGAAGGTGTGGACAAGGCCCAGCTCCCAACCGTGTACCGAGAGCTACGAGCACGTGCCCGCGAACGTTCTGAGACCGTAGGTGATCTCTGGAATGAATTTCATGAATCGCTTGTCTACTCCGAGCGAGACGACCGTGTCTACAACACGTTAGACGCGGGACATTTTTTTAACCCGTACTCCTTGGCGCGAGGTCTCACAGATAACCGCCAGCTCGCAGCAGTCCCCGGCTTCCTGACGGCAATCGGCGTGATCGGCACGTTTGCGGGTTTGCAGATGGGGTTGTCCGGTCTCGACCTTTCATCTGGAGATGTCCAGGTTCTGATTGATGGAATCAAGGGCATGATTCAGGGTGCGTCGGTCGCATTCATCTCCTCGTTGTGGGGTGTGCTGGCGAGCGTGCTTTTCAACGCGATGGAGAAGTCCGCTGAGCGCCAGGTCCGCTCACGGATCGCAGATCTACAGAATCGGCTGGATTATCTATTTCCGCGGATTACCGCCGAGCACTCGCTTCGTGAGATCCAAGAGCAGTCAGCTCAAAGCACGGAGGCGCTGCAGGGTCTGGCAGAGCGGATTGGGGACAAGATGCAAGAGGCGCTGGTGCAGTCCAGTCAGGCGATCCGCAGTGGGCTTGAGGAATCGCTCGAGAGGATTCTCGCACCGGCCTTAGCCAAGCTTGCCGAAAATGCGGAGGATAATTCTCGTGCGATGCTGGAGCGGCTTACCGACACATTTCTTGATCGGGTGGGCTCGCAGGCTGATGCGCAGCGCGATGCATTGGCTGGCGCGTCGAACAGTATCAATCAGGCGATCGAATCTCTCGCAGACAACTTGAAGACATCCGGTCAGGCACAGCAGGAACGCGAAGAGAGGATGTCGGGCAAGATGGACGAACTGTTGGGTCGCGTGGTCGGCGAATTCGAGCGACAGGTCGGTAGCATGGGCACCGTGGAGGCAGACCGGGCCCGCCGCATGCAGGAGCAGCTAAAGGCTTCAGAAGAAGCGCGCCAACAGCACGAGGCACGGATGTCCAGTGAGGTGACAGGCCTGCTTCAGAATGTCGTCAGTACTTTTGGCCAACAGGCTGAGGCAATTGGCGCTGCAGATGCGCAGCGAACGCAGAAGCTCACCGAACAACTGGAAGCGCTGGGTGGCGTGTCAGAGCGCCTTGCTGATCTCAAGACCAGCTTTGGCGAGCTGGTCGATGCACATCGGGCGACAATCGACGCGAACCGAAAGAACACGGTCGCGATGGCGGAAACAACACGCCAGTTCGATGCGTTTGCAAAAAATATTGATCAAGCCACAACAAAGCTGGCGTCGGGTGTCGACGGTGCGCTTGAGTCCGCCGGCCAGGTCTCGAATGCAGCCCAGCAAACCGTGCTTCAAGCGCAACAATTGCTGGAGCAGGGCGGGCAACTGAGTTCACGGCTCAATGAAGTCATCACAGAAGTTCGCGAGATTTCCAAGTACTCCAATGGCGGGCTCGAGACCGTCGAGCAATACCTGCGTCAATCTCAAGAGCACCTGAAGGAACATGTCGCCGAACTGAAGGAATCCGTTCAGAGCCTCCTGGATGAGTACGCAGATCGGGTCAAGAGTCAGACGGTCGAGCGACTGAGCACCTGGAACGAGCAAACCGAGCAGTTCACGCGCTCTATGGTGGATTCAGTCAAGCTGATTCAAGACGTGATTGACGAGATGGAAGCCAAGGGGCGGCCCGCGGCGAACGCGTACCGATGAGCCTCGGTACCCGCACTGTCCAGCACATCTCGAAGCCTGATGAGGAGAATCCCTATTGGATATCTTTCTCCGACATCATGGCCGGGCTACTCATCATTTTTGTGCTCGCGTCATTGGTGCTGATCTACGAACTCACCAAGACCAAAGTGCAGGTCAACGAAGCAATCCTTGAATTGGCCAAAGCGGAAGAGGTGCGTCGCCAAATCGTGCTGGAAGTGAAAGATGAGTTGGCCACCCGAGGTATCGATGTTGAGGTCAGTGATAACCACACCGTTATTCGTATTCCAGAAACGACGTTGGCGTTTGACAGTAACCGCCACGACATCCCCTCACAGCCGTCTACGCAGGAAAGCGTGGCCTATATCGGTGAGGTTCTATACAACACGATTGAAAAAGAGCAGCGCTGGTCGTATCTCGACACGATCTTCGTAGAAGGGCACACGGACATACTACCGTCGCCGCTCGAGATGGGTAATTGGGGCTTGTCCACGTTCCGGGCGATTTCAGTCTGGAACTTTTGGGCAGAGTCGCAGACCGAGGATGAGCAGCTAGCCACAATCAGGAACCACGCCGGTGAGCCGTTGTTCTCTGTCAGTGGCTATGGCGAAACGCGGCCGATCACTGCGTCGCAGGGCACACGCGAGGAGAGAAAGCAAAACCGTAGAATTGATCTGCGAATCACCGTGAAAAAACCCGCGGTGAAGGATTTTGAGGCGCTCAGAGAGATGCTTCAGTAATGGCGCTGTCTCTGCAACTTGGCGAGTTCTCACTTCCGGATTGGCGGCCGGCTGAGCTTAGTTGGATCCGGGCTCGGCATGCGTCTTTAGGCGCAGTGGCGAGTCGGGCAGAGAAGCCGAGCTCCCGCTTCAATTTAAAATCGATTGAGTTGCAACGAGCGGCTCAACGCGGCGGTGTGGCAGCCGTGATGCCCCTGCTGACGGACCGGCTCGCGATTAGGGTCTGCGCAAATCTGTGGGCGGACGTCGATTCACCCAACTTCCGACAAAATTGTCCTCCAACGCAGGAGTTGCTCGATCAGTTCGAGACAGTGGGTCTGCCGCTGTCTTCGCTCACATTGGCGGCGCTCCTGCGAGCCTACTTCGACCATTTCGATCGCTTGTTCCAAGGCGATATGTTGAAGCACGGTCAGACATTTCTTCGTCGTCACCTGAACGCCCGACGGGCAGGGCAATCGGGCAGCGATCTCGACAAAGTCCGAAGCGCTCAGGACTGGCTATTCTCCGAATCGGCAATCCAGGCAACGGTCTCAAGCACGCGCCAACGTTACTCCGATCTCGAAGAAGCATGGCGCGCTTGGGGTCTGCGTGCGTATCGCGCAGGCCGGTTTGCTCAGCGATGCCAGGCCATTTTCTATATCGAGCATCTCGAACAAATCGACGTCGGTGCCGACACAGCTGTGTTCGCTGAGGTTACCCAAAAGTCGGTGGCACGCCTGCCCTATGGCGAAGGGAAAACAATTGGTGTCAAAGTCCTGGAGGTGCTGATCGACCGCAGTGCAGACAGCCAGCTTTCAGACGCCTGGCGTGAGGCCATCCTGGAGATCGCCGGCGATCCGCGGTTGCCTCCGTCAGCACCCAGCTATCAGCGTTGGTGGGATCCAGTTGGCCCAGAGCGCGTTCGGCGCATGCAGGGCTGGATGTCGCAACTGGATATCGGCCTGTTTCTCGAAGTGCTGGAAGAGGTTGGAAAGCAGAGCAGCAACGCTGAGCTGCAGCGTATGTTCCCTGCGAGGAAGCAGCTCTTGACAGCAATTCTTGAGACCGGGGCGGTTGTTAACTCGCGCCTCTTCCTCTCAAGAGAAGCACTTTCCTACGTGAAGAGACAGTACCCGGAGCGTCAGCTGAATGTTTTTGGAAGGCTATCTGACGCGTCCAAATCCGTGATCTACATGCAGGTCGGGTCGGTGCATCTGGTTGAGGGTACGCATAGCTTCCGTATTTACATTTATCCGTCGCTGCCGGCAGATTGCATCGTGTTTCAGCATGATAAACACCCGATTAACCCTCTCGATCTAGGCCCAGATCTAGAACGCTCCCTCTACGATCCTGGTACTCCCAAGTCTCAGTATCGGCATTTTGCCTCCACGCACTACACCAATCTGAAATGGGTGTATGAGGCTATTCGAGTGCTTCGCAATGCAGGTGTGCGGGTCGATGAGACACAAGTGCTTTCTGCTTCTCAGCTCGCCCGGTTCCGGCGAGAAACCACAGCACCCTCCGCGCAGCCTAAAAGACGTATGCAAACACCGAAGGCGCCATTTCGAGACGACGGCAACACGATCGTCAGTATCCGCCAAACCTTGGAGGCGGCTGCGTCGCCGCTCTATGCAACGGAGATTTCCGAGAAGACGGGGATCCGAATCGTGAAAGTCGAACGCGCAATGTTCTCGCGCCCGGATCTATTCAAGCGGAATCTCGCGAATAAATGGAGACTCAAATGAGTCCGGCTCCCGTGCACAAACCAAAGCGATCCTGGATTCAACGCATTCTTGGGCAGAGTCGCAAAGAGGATGCTCGGTTCGCGCTGGAGCTTACGGGTGAGGGCGCAGAGTTCGCGGCTCCGCATGCCAACGCCAGCTCTGACCTGCTCTCCTACCAGCGGGCGCTTTTGGAGCAGATGGAGGAAGAAGGCCTCGCCGAAGCCATCCCCGCGGGGTATTTCGTCGCGGCCCCTGAGCTCTCGAGGTTGGGCGATGATGAGGCGCGCTTGCTGGCCCTGCCTGTGCCGCTTGAGGGCAAGCTTGAGTTATCGGTCACCGGCCGGACGACGCAGCATGCATTCCAGGTGAAGGGGCAGCTGTGTTTGCCTGACGGTGATCGTCTGCCATTGCCGCCGCCATACGGTGTCGTGATTCATATCCCCGGTCTGGGCGACCGGCTGCTGCGCGGTCCATGGTATGACGCGGCACGTGCGCTGGACGATCACGCCAGGCTTGAGTCCGCGCAGCGCACAGAGCCTCGTAATCTGGCGTTGGTTGCCAGTTTGCAGAGCGCGGAGCGCAATGGTTTGCCGATCGACCTTCGGCACTTCCGAGAACTGGAAGTCGTCGTACCCGACAAACCTAGTGTAGCCGTCACCAAGATGCGCGATGGTTCGCTGCGCGTGTCACCAAATTTCGGTGAAGGCATTGCAGTCGATGACGTCGATTTGCGGCTTGGCCAATTGGAAGGAGAGGACGGGAACAGCCTCCGGGTGCGCGACAAGATTGTCCTGCTCGATGGTGAGCGCCGGGCTGCGGTCAAGGAGGTCATGCAGCGGCACCACATCCCAGCAGCCGAGGCCAAACAGTTTCTGGAGACACCGAGCGCATTTCTCGATCCGGGCCTGATCGACCTAGAAACGGGTTTTGCCGTGCGGGTTGAGGGGGTCACCGTCTTCCAGCATATCCCGAGTGCCGAGTTTGGTGGCTCCGGGACGGATTGGTTCGAGGCCGCTGCCAACGCCTGCTCGCCGGAGGTCATTGTCAACTTGATCAGTTCCTTCGAGGAGCTCAGCGAGTTCGAGTGCAACCTGCAAGAGGCCCGGCAGTCTGGCGCAGCCTATGCTCGGTGTCGCGAGCAGTCCATCGATATCTCCGAGCCCGAGGCCGTTGATCAAGCGCTTGACAAAGTTCGAGATCGCCTGGTGAGCGAGCCTTCTGGTGCGGGTGGCGATAAGCCCAAGAAGGAGCGCGCGACCTTCGAGCTGAAGGAAGCCCTCGAAGGCGTTGATGGCAAGCCTGCTGATACGGCCGGCCCAATCGATATTGACTACAGCGCGTACAAGCGCACGCCGTTCACCCACCAGCGAGAGGGGATCGAATGGATGCTGCGCCTGTCGGCGGCTTCGCTCAGGCCGGAGACTCGAGAGCAGGGCCCGCAGGGCGGCTTGTTGGCCGATGACATGGGCCTCGGCAAAACGTATATGGCCATCGTGGCTGTCGATCAGTATCTACAACGCATGCGCGAGGTCGGAGAGACCGAAAAGCCCGTGCTGGTCGTAGCCCCGTTATCGCTGCTGCAAAACTGGGCGGACGAGGTTGAGAAAACGGTTGCCCAGTCGCCATTTGATGACGTCGTCATCCTTCAGGCTGATCGCGACCTGAATCGCTTCCGGCTCGAAGGCCAGGCGCGCGAGACGCACCAGGACCTGGAGGATGGCCAGCTGCTGGACGAAAGCAGCGTGCGTTACGCCTTGCGGGTCGGAAAGACCTACCCTGATTCGGTGCGGCTGGATCGTCCGCGCCGCCTGGTGCTCACCAGCTACGACACGTTGCGCAACTATCAATTTTCGCTGGGTCGGATCGACTGGAGTTGGGTGATTTTCGATGAGGCGCAGAACGTCAAGAACCCCAACACGCTCCAAACAAGGGCCGCGGCCGCGCTACGCGCCCAGTTCAAGTTACTGGCGACGGGCACGCCGGTTGAGAATCGCCTCAGCGAGTTCTGGTGCATCATGGATATTGCCCAGCCTGGCCTGCTAGGCACCTGGAGCGAGTTCAAAGACAGCTACGTCAGCCCGGCGGAGTCCGACCCGGTGGGTGTGGGACGACAGCTTCACAGTGATGTCGGCCGATTCATGCTGCGCCGTGTGAAGGAGGATGTGCTCGATGGCCTGCCGCCCAAGACCATCCTACGCGGGGCTCGCATGCCTACCGATGATGAAGATGCCTCATTTCGTCAGTTTCTTCGGGCACCGATGACCGATGTGCAAATTCGGCATTACGACCAGGCCCTGTCCGACCTCCACGCCCTCAAAGAGGCCAATCAGGGCAACGCCGGTGCCCTCAAGGCGCTGCATCGCCTGCGTCAGGTCTCGCTGCACCCGGCACTGCTGGACAAGGCCACCGACACGCAGTCGCCCCAGCAGTGGGCCGCTGAATCCGGCAAGGTCATGGCCATTCGGCCTATCTTGGAGCAGATTCGCGCGGCCAATGAGAAGGTGTTGATCTTTGCGATCTACAAGACGCTGCAGCGCCACCTCAAGGTTTGGTTAGAGGCTGAGTTTGGAGTGCCTGTCAGCATCGTCAATGGCGAGACCAAAACTCGGGCATCGGGTCACTCACCCAGCCGTTTGCAGATCATCGACCGTTTTCAGCAGACGCCGGGCTTTGCCATCCTCATCATGTCGCCGGTTGCGGCCGGCGTGGGGCTCACGGTGACTGAGGCCAACCATGTCATTCATCTCGAGCGGCATTGGAACCCGGCCAAGGAGGCCCAGGCCACCGACCGTGTGTACCGCATCGGCCAGCAGCGGCCCGTGCAGGTGTACCTACCGGCATCAGCGCACCCACAATTCACCAGCTTCGACGACAAGCTGGACCAACTGCTCAAGTCCAAGGAATCGATCAAGGACGCCGTGATCTCTCCGGCCCTGGATGAATCCGCGGTTCTGAGCACCCTGTAAGACGAGACCCGTTCACACATGATCACAGGCGATATCAAGCATCAGGTTGACCGCATCTGGGATGCCTTCTGGAGCGGCGGTATCAGCAACCCGCTGGAGGTCATTGAGCAGATGACCTATCTGTTGTTCATCAAGCGATTGGACGAACTGCACACCCTGCGAGAGAAAAAGGCCACCCGGCTCGGTCGGCCCATCGAGCGCCCGATCTTCGGGCCAGGTGAGCAGCGGCTGCGCTGGTCCCGCTTTCGCGAATTGGGAGACCCGCAAACGCTCTACAACACCATTGCCGATGAGGTGTTCCCCTTTATCAAGCGACTGGGCGGCGGGGAGGCGGATTCCACGTACTCCGCGCACATGAAGGATGCCCGCTTCACCATCCCGACGCCGGCGCTGCTGGCCAAGGTGGTGGACATGCTGGACGCCATCCCCATGGACGATCGCGACACCAAGGGCGATCTCTACGAATACATGCTGGGCAAGATCGCCAGCGCCGGCCAGAACGGCCAGTTCCGCACGCCGCGGCACATCATCAAGCTCATGGTCGAGATGATGGCGCCCAAGCCGGCGGACACCATCTGCGACCCGGCCTGCGGCACGGCCGGCTTCCTGGTGGCCGCCAGCGAGTACCTGTACGACCACCACCAGGCCGAGATCTACGCCAGCAAACAGTCCACGGCGCGCTTCAACCGCGACACCTTCCACGGCTTCGACTTCGACAGCACCATGCTGCGCGTCGGCTCCATGAACATGCTGCTGCATGGCGTGGAGAACCCGGCCATCGAGAATCGTGATTCGCTCAGCGAAGGCCACGCCAGCGTGGAAGGGCAGTTCAGCCTGATCCTCGCCAACCCGCCGTTCGCCGGGTCGCTGGATTACGAGAGCACGGCCAAGGACTTGCAGAAGGTCGTCAAGACCAAGAAGACCGAGCTGCTGTTCCTCGCGCTGTTCCTGCGCCTGCTGCAACCCGGTGGCCGCGCCGCCGTCATCGTGCCGGACGGCGTGTTGTTCGGCTCATCCAAGGCCCACAAAACCCTGCGCAAGGCTCTGGTCGAGGACCACAAGCTGGACGGCATCGTCTCCATGCCCTCCGGCGTGTTCAAGCCCTACGCCGGGGTGTCCACCGCCATCCTGCTGTTCACCCGGACCGACTCCGGCGGCACCGACGGCGTCTGGTTCTACGACATGCAGGCCGATGGTTACTCGCTGGACGACAAGCGCACGGCGCTGGATCAGACCCAGCACGCCACCAACAACCTGCCGGACATCTTGCAGCGCTGGCAGCACCGCGACGCCGAGGCCGACCGCGCCCGCACCGAGCAGAGCTTCGTCGTGCCCAAGGCCGAGATCGCCGATAACGACTACGACTTGTCGATCAACCGCTACAAGGAAGTCGTCTACGAGGAAGTGCAGTACGACCCGCCGCAGCAGATTCTGGCCGAGTTGAAGGCGTTGGAAGCCGAGATCATGCAGGGGATGGAGGAGTTGGAGGGGATGTTGTCTTGACTGCTGTGCCTATAGTGAGAGTCGGTGATATCTGCGAACAAATTCGTGGCGTGACTTACTCGAAAGCTGATGCCGTCACGACCCCGCGCGAACAATATCTGCCTGTTCTCCGAGCCAATAACATAACGGAATTTGGGCTTACTTCGGATGGCCTCGTCTACATTCCAGAAGGCAAAGTTTCCGGAAAGCAAAAAGTTCGTAAGAACGACGTCGTGATCGCTGCATCTAGCGGCAGCCTTGATGTTGTCGGAAAAGCTGCCCGGTCGTTGGCCGATTTCGACGGCGGCTTTGGTGCATTCTGCAAAGTATTAAGGCCGAGCGATGCTGTAGACGCGGGCTACTTTGCTCAATAATTCCAGACCAAGAAATACAGGCAGAAGGTTTCCAGTCTCGCGGCCGGTGCAAACATCAACAATTTGCGCAACGAACACCTTAACGAACTAGAAATCCCACTCCCCCCACTCCCCGAACAACGTCGCATCGCGGCGATTCTGGACAAGGCCGACGCGCTGCGCGCCAAGCGCCGCGAAGCCATCGCCAAGCTCGATCAACTCCTGCAGTCCGTGTTTCTGGACATGTTTGGCGATCCGGTGACGAATCCGAAGGGGTGGGCGGAGGTGCCAGTAGGTTCCTTGGCGGAACGTATAACCAAAGGCGAAAGTCCAAAATGGCAGGGTTTCGAATACTGCGACGATGGTGTGCGCTTCATCACCAGCGAGAACGTCGGTCGGGGAAGGATGATTAGAAAAGACAAATTCATTCCCAGCGATTTTGACGATAAAATTTGCCGGTCGCGCCTTAAGAGTAGCGATTTGCTAATTAATCTTGTGGGAGCGTCAATCGGTCGTCTCTCCATCATGGAAGACGACTTATTGCCGGCAAACATAAATCAGGCTGTAGCGACTGTGACTTTGGACCGGACGCGAATTTCGGTCGACTTCGTTATGGCAATGCTTCTGACCCCGAGCGGTCAGAATAGGTTGCTTGGCGGGAAGGTTGATGCGGCTCGAGCGAACATAAGTCTGAAGAACATCAGGGATCTTGTTTTGCCGCTCCCGCCATTGCCCATGCAACGACGGTTTGAGCAGCTGTGTGGTGTTATCCGACATCGTCGAATGGAACTAGCGTATTCCGGTAGCAAGCAAGATGAATTGCTCGCCTCCCTCCAGCAACGCGCCTTCTCCGGCCAACTGAGCCAAGCCGCGTGACCTGACATGGCGCAGTTCTTCCCCGCCCGCACCAGCTGCCTGCACCGGATGACCTCCGGCGAGAGGCGCTTGGCCGAGCGGCTGGAGAAGAAGCTGGAGGACGATTACCTGTGCTGGTACGACGTGCCGGTCGGCCCCAAGGCCTTGCGGCCGGACTTTATCGTGCTGCATCCGCTGCGTGGCTGGCTGGTGCTGGAGGTCAAGGACTGGAAGCTGGACACCATCGCGACCATCGACAAGAGCGAGGCGCGGATTGTCGTCCACGGCGGCATCAAGAAGGTGAAGAACCCGATGCTCCAGGCCAGCGTGTATGCGCTGGAGACGGCCAAGGTGCTGGAGCAGGACCCGCGGCTGGTGCGTGAAGGCGGCTCGGCGTATCAGGGCAAGCTGATCATGCCGTTTGCCTGGGGTGTGGTGTTATCAAACATCACGCGGCAGCAGTTCGAGTCCACCGACCTGGGCGAGGTGCTGCAGCCGGTGCGTGTGATCTGCAAGGACGAGATGACCGAGTCGGTGGACGACGAGGCGTTTCAGGAACGGCTATGGGGCATGTTCCACCATGTGTTCCCGTGCCAGCTCACCTTGCCGCAGATCGACCGGGTGCGCTGGCATTTGTTTCCCGAGGTGCGGGTCAACCCGCAACTGGGGCAGTTCGGTTTGCCGCTGGAGACCACGCCCGAGTCCGTACCCGATTTGGTCAAGGTCATGGACTTGCAGCAGGAGCAACTGGCGCGCTCGCTGGGGGCGGGCCACCGCGTGATTCATGGCGCGGCGGGTTCGGGCAAGACCATGATCCTGGGCTACCGGGCGGCGTATCTGTCGCAGCTGTCCAGCAAGCCGGTGCTGGTGCTCTGCTACAACAAGGCGCTGGCCGCGCGCTTGCAGCAGGTGATGGGCGAGCGCGGCCTGAGCGAGCAAGTCGTCGTGCGGCACTTCCACGGCTGGTGCGGCGATATGCTCCGGGCGTTTCATGTGCCCAAACCCGCCAACAAGGGCAATGCGGGCCAGTACGTGGCGGCGCTGGTCGAGACCACCATGGCAGGTGTCGAGCGCGGACAGATTCCCCGCGCCCAGTACAGCGCCGTGCTGATCGACGAGGGCCACGACTTCGAGCCGGATTGGTTCCGGCTGGTCGTGCAGATGATCGACCCCGATACCGACTCACTGCTCGTGCTCTACGACGATGCCCAGTCGATCTACCACCGCAAGAAGCGCGAGCTGGACTTCAGCTTTGCCAGCGTGGGCATTCAGGCGCGGGGGCGCACGACGATCCTGAAGGTGAACTACCGCAACACCGCCGAGGTGTTGTCGGTGGCCAAGCTGTTCGCCAGCGAATTGCTGTCCGAGACCACCGGTGATGACGACGGGGTGCCGACGATTGCGCCGGAGACGGCGGGCCGCAGCGGGCCCTTCCCGGAATTGATCCGCTGCGAGGGACACTGGCAGCAGATGGATTGCGTGGTCCAGCGGATTGTCGACGCCAATGGGCAGGGGCGGGACTACGACGATATTGCGGTGATCTACCGCTCCGGCAAGCAAGCCAGTGCGCTGGAGCGCGCGCTGAAGGGCGCCGGTGTGCCGGTCACATCCACGGCCAGCCGATCCGGCAAGACCGGCCTGTACGCCGACGGGCAGACGGTCAAGCTGGTGAGCATGCACTCCAGCAAGGGGCTGGAGTTCGGGCTCGTGATCATCCCGGACCTGTGCCAGATGCCGAAGAAGGGCGAGTCAGAATCCGATGAGGCGCGGTTGCTGTACGTGGCCATGACCCGCGCCATGGAGCACCTGGTGATGACCTGCCGTGACGAATCGGCATTCACGCAGCGGGTCGCGGACTCCATTCAGGCAGTTGCTCGGCGCAGCCAGGCTGAGGCGACTGGCAGTGGACAAGCGGCCTAGCGTGTTTCGTTTATTTCGTTTAGCAGCTATACTTGAGGGCCGGCGTAGCTGAATTTGGAGGTCAGACATGGCAGACGATGACGGCAATCTGTCTCTTCCCTCCCAAGAAGAGCAAGAGCAAGCGAAACAACTGCAACGCCGGCTTGCCGAGATGGTCGAGACCGATCAGTGCCACGTGCGGTTGCAAGCCAACGGCGGTGATGAAGCGCTCGAACTGCCGGTGTATGTCGTGCGCATGCTCAACCGCATCTTCGCCGAAATGGCTGAAGGCAATGCAGTCACGCTGGTGCCCGTACACGCGGAGCTGACCACCTCACAGGCAGCCGACCTGCTGAACGTATCCCGCCCGTATCTGATCAAATTGCTGGAGTCGGGCGACATTGCTTACATCAAGGTGGGTAGCCATCGGCGCGTGCGCGCCGAGGACGTCCTGCGCTATCGCGAGACGCAGTTGACCAAACGCCGGGAGGCGTTGGCTGAACTCACCGCGGAGGCACAACGCCTGGGCCTGGGGTACTGAGGCTTGCATGAACCGCTTCCGGGTCGTGTTCGACGCATGTGTGCTCTATCCGGCCGCGGTTCGTGATCTGTTGATGGAACTTGCGGTCGCCGGCTTGTACAAGTCGCACTGGTCGGACGAAATCCATGACGAATGGATTCGGAGCGTGCTCGACAACCGCCCGGATCTGACAGCGGAGCGTCTTGCCAACACGCGCCGACACATGGACGCCTACTCCCAGGACGCGCTGGTCGACGGTTATCAGTATCTGATTCCAACCATCGAGCTGCCGGACGCGGATGACCGCCACGTGGTGGCCGCTGCGCTTCATTGCCGGGCTGATGCAATTATCACGTTCAACCTGAAGGATTTCCCGCGCGAGGTCATGGATGCGCTCGGTCTGGAGGCGATTCATCCCGACGACTTCGTCACGTATCAGTTTGATCTGGATGCACCGCGCACCTGTGAATCGGCCAAGCGCGTTCGCTCGCGTTTGGCCAACCCGCCGTATTCCCCGGAGGAGTATGTGTCGCACCTGCGCAAGTCGGGCCTGCCGCGTACCGCGGATCGATACGCTGACTGGCTGGCATTGCTGTAGCAAACCGCAATGAACTCAGCGTCAAACTTCCAGTTCCTGGCCGCCGAGTTCAAGCCACTACACGCCCACGCGATTGCGGCGGAGGCGCTGGTGCATTCCGACGCCCGGGCGTGCTGCATGCGCATCCGCCATGCACTGGAGCAGGCCGTGCACTGGCTCTACGAGCACGACCGTGACCTGCGGATGCCGTACGACAACCAGCTCAACGCGCTGCTAACCCATCAGCAGTTCGAGCGGCTGGTGCCAGATCGCATTCACCAGAAGATGCGGCTGATCCAGAAGTTCGGCAATCAGGCCGTGCATTCGAATCGCTTTGTGCATCCGGGTGACGCACTCAAGCTGGTGCGTGAGCTGTTTCACGTCATGTTCTGGCTGGCGCGGACTTATACACGCGCCAGCGATCCGAAGGCCATTGATGCGCGGTTCGACGATAGCCGTGTGCCCAAGCTGGTGTCCGCCGACGAGGCGGCTGAACAGGCACGGGCTCTGAGCAAGGCCGAGTTGCAAGCTGCCGAAGAACGGTTCCAGGCCCAGATTCGCGAGCAGCATGAGGCCATCGAGCAGCGGGAAGCGGCCATTGCCGAATCGGCCGCCACGCTGGAGGAACGCGAAGCACAACTGGCTGAGCTCAACGCGGAGTTGGCCGCGGCGCGCGCGGCGCTGGCCGAGGCCAAGGCCGCCAACATCGCCGTGCCGGACGAGCACGACTACAACGAGGCCGACACGCGTCGGTTGCTCATTGACGTGCTGCTACGCGAAGCCGGTTGGGTCGTCGGGCAGACGGCGGGCGAGGAGGTGCCGCTGGAGGGTATGCCGAACAGCCAGGGCGAGGGCTTTGCCGATTACGTGCTATGGGGAACCGACGGCAAGCCTCTGGCTGTCGTCGAAGCCAAACGCACGATGAAAGATCCTGAAGTCGGGCAGCAACAGGCCAAGCTGTACGCCGATTGCCTCCAAGCGATGAAGGGCCAGCGGCCGCTGATCTTCTACACCAACGGGCATCAGACTTGGCTGTGGGACGACCGGCGTGCGCCGCCGCGTCAGGTGCAGGGTTTCTACACCCGCGACGAGCTGGCCCTGGCCATCACGCGGCGCGACATCGTGCAACCGCTGCGATCGCTGGCCATCAACAGCGACATCGTCGAGCGTCCCTATCAGCACCGCGCAATCCGTTCCATGAGCGAGAGCTTCGACAGCGGCAAGCGGGCCGGATTGCTGACCATGGCCACCGGAACGGGCAAGACGCGCACGGCCATCGCCTTGGTCGATGTGCTGATGCGGGCCAACCTCGCCAAGCGGGTGTTGTTTCTGGCCGACCGCGTGGCGTTGGTCAAACAGGCCACCAATGCGTTCAAGACCCATTTGCCGGATTCCAGCCCGGTCAATCTGGTGACGGACAAGGCCGGGCAGGGCCGCGTCTACCTGTCCACCTACCCGACCATGATGGGGTTGATCGACCAGCTCGACGGTGAGCGGCGCGCCTACGGTGTCGGGCACTTCGACGTGATCATCATCGACGAGGCCCACCGCAGCGTCTACCAGAAGTACGGGGCCATCTTCCGCTACTTCGACAGCCTGCTGGTGGGACTGACCGCAACCCCGCGGGACGAGGTCGACTTCGACACTTACCGGCTGTTCGGCCTGGAAACCGGGGTGCCGACGGATGCCTACAGCCTGGATGAGGCCGTGGATGATGGGTATCTGGTGCCGCCCCGTGCGCAGTCGGTGCCCATCAAGTTCGTCCGGGAGGGGATTCGGTACGACGAGTTGTCAGACCAGGAAAAGGAGCACTGGGAATCGCTGGACTGGGGCGACCGTGACGACGATGACGTGCCCGATGCCGTCCACGCCGCCGACATCAACAAGAAGCTCTACAACGAGCACACCGTTGACTTGATGCTGCAGCACCTGATGGAGCACGGCCTGCGCGTGGACGGCGGTGACACCATCGGCAAGACCATCATCTTCGCCGTGAACCAGCGGCACGCAAACTTCATTGCGGAGCGGTTCGATCGCAACTACCCGCAGTACAACGGCGCATTCGCGCGCGTGATCACGCACTCCGTCAGCTACGCGCAAAGCCTGATCGACGACTTCAGCGATGCCGCCAAGCTGCCGCAGATCGCGATCAGCGTGGACATGCTGGACACCGGCATCGACGTACCCGAGGTCGTCAATCTGGTCTTCTTCAAGGCGGTGCGGTCAAAGGTGAAGTTTCTGCAGATGATCGGGCGGGGAACTCGGTTGTGCTCGGACTTGTTTGGCCCAGGGCAGGACAAGGAGGCGTTCCTGATCTTCGATTTCTGCGGAAACTTCGAATATTTCAATGAGCACCCCGAGGGCGCGGCAGCATCTGCCGCAGAGCCGCTCGGCAAGCGCTTGTTTAAGCGCCGCCTGGAGCTGCTGACCGCTTTGCCGGCGCGGGCATCAGATGACGCGGTTGTAGTTCGAGACGAGCCTGGCGACTACGGCGGGCTTCGTACTCTGCGGGCGCAGTTGGCGGATGATCTGCAGCGAGAGGTCGCGGCGATGAACCTGCAGAACTTCATCGTTCGCCCTGCGGGTGAATTCGTGTTGCGCTATCGGGAGCGGTCTGCGTGGGAGCACATCGGAGACGAGAATTTCGTTGATCTGCGAGACCATGTGGCCGGGTTGCCAAGTGAACTGCCTCCCGACGACATGACAGCCAAGCTCTTCGATCTGACCTGTCTGCATCTACAACTGGCGCTGGTAAACGAAACCTCAGAGTACCCACAGTACCGGGATCGGATCATCGGATTTGCAGAGGCCTTGGAGACCAAGGACACGATACCGGCGGTCAATGCTGAGCTGTCACTGATTCAGGACGTTCAGACCGATGCATTCTGGAAGGATGTCTCGCTGCCGATGATTGAAACTGTTCGCCGCAAGCTGCGCGGTCTAATCCAGTTCATCGACCGGCAAGCAATCCACCCCGTCTACACCGCTTTGCAGGATGAAATCGGGGAGGCCACTGAAGTCGAGTTGTTGGATGCGACGACAGGCATCAACCTCGCTCGATACCGCCGCAAGGTGGAAGCGTTTATCCGAGACCATGAGCAGCACATTGCGATCGAGCGGTTGAAACGGAACATTGCATTGACGCCGCAGGACCTGAATGAGTTGGAGCGCTTCGTCTACGAGTCCGATGTGGTCGGCGGGCGCGACCAGTTTGTTGAAGCATTTGGCGAAGATCGCTCGCTAGCCGCATTGATCCGGTCCATGGTTGGGCTTGATCGTAGCGCTGCGATGCAGGCGTTTTCGGAGTACTTGGATGAGTCCAGGTACAGCAGTACACAGATTCGCTTTGTACAGATGATCATCGAGCATCTGACCAGAAACGGGCTGATGGACCCTGGTCAGCTCTACGAGCCGCCGTTTAGTGGTTTGCACCACGACGGCGTTGAAGGAGTTTTTGCCGATGCCGAAGTGGACGCACTGATCAGCTGTTTGCAGGCCGTCAACCAAGTGGCTGCCTGAGCGAACGGTCTGGTTGGCCTACGGTGGCCGCCTACCGCCCCAATCAGGCGGGCGTTGCTTACGTGCACATAGGAGCACCGGGTCATAGCGCCTATTCCGCAATTGCGTTGCATTCTCAATTGAGAACAAGGACGATACACCGCGTCATTCAGGGACTGTCTGTTCTGGACAGGAGCAGCCACACAATGCAGGAGCGAAGCGTGTATCGAACCGGATGGGTATTGGCAGGTGTACTGGCCCTGGCGGCCTGCGGGCAGGATAGCGAGCCGGCCGCAGAGTCGGTGTCGCTGGGCACGATCGGGTTGTCGGAGCAGGCCAGTGAGCAGCTGGGTGCGTATGCCGAGCAGGCGCAGGCGTTTGTTGCGGCGCTGGATGAGGGTGCGGACAACGCGGATCTGGCGCATCAGGCGCAGGCCTTGCTGGATTTGTCTGCGCAGATTATCCCTGAGTATGTCGAGGTCTATCCTGGCTGCGACGCGCATCTGACGGCGGCGCTGAAGATTCGCGAGCAGTGGTCTGCGCTGGATCCGGACACCATCGAGCGCGACTACCACCAGGATGCCGCGCTGCCCGAGCCGGCGCCGGGCGCGGATTGCTATCACGCCAAAGATCTGGTGGTGCATCCGGCCACGGCATTGGCGCTGTTAAACCAGCCGGAGGTGGATCGACAGCAGGTTCGCCATGAGATGGCAGAGGTGGCCGCACACGCGGGTGCCGTGCGCAGCGGTGTTGGCTTCAACTCGGGCGATGGCGACTAGACCCGGCTCGGCGCCTCAGCAGCCGACGCGCCGTCGGCTACTGGCCGCCATGGCCGCACTGGGTGTGGTCACAACGGGCGGCATGCTGTGGCAGCGAAGCCGTCACCAAGCGCCGCGTTGGGTGAGTGCAGTGCGCAAGCCCACCGGCCAATACGCGGTTGTGGCGCTGGCTGCCGATGGTCGCCTCATCTGGGAGTTCGGGTTGCCGCATCGCGGTCATTCGGTGGTGCCGTCTCCAGACGGTCAGTTGCTGGCTGCCTTTCCGCGTCGACCGGGCCAGACCATCTGGTTGCTGGACAGCACAGATGGCCGTCTGCTGCGAACGCTACAGGCAGGGCCTGGGCGGCAGATGAACGGCCATGGTGTGTTTTCGGCGGACGGTCGCAGCCTGCTGGTGACGGAAACCGTGTTCGGAGAAACGACGCACGGAGAAATCGCCTTTTACGATGTCCGGTCCGGCACGCTCACGCGCCGATTTGCTTCGGGCGGGCTGGACCCGCACCAATGCCTTTGGTGCGGTGGGCTGCTGGTAATTGCCCATGGCGGTTACATCGAGTTTCCGAACCGCTCCAAACCCAAGCAGCTGGATCCGCTGCGACCACCGAATCTGGCCTGGTTGGACGCAAGCAGTGGTCAGCTCCGCCGGGCGGATGTTCTGGCGGACCCCGGACTGAGCATTCGCCACCTGGCGGCAGATGGCGAGGCTGTCTTCGCCGGGTTTCAGCATGATGACGGTCCGGCCGCGCGGGCGAGTCTGCTCGGCTACGCGACACCTGCTCAGTCGCTCCAGCCCATGGCGGCGGATGCGACGACGTGGGCGGCGTTTAACGGTTATGTCGGCAGCGTGGCTTTGGATGCGAGCGGTCTGCAGGTGATCGCGACGAGCCCCAAGGGCGGGGTTCTGGGCATTTGGGATCGTCGAAATCTGGCGTTTGCAGGGTTGCGGCGGCAGGCCGATGTCTGCGGTGTGGCGGCTGATGTGCAAGGCTGGGTGGCCAGTTCGGGCTTCGGTGTGGTGATGAACGCTGCCGCCGAGGTGGTGCGGACGGACTACGCGTTCGACAACCATCTGGCGGTGATCTAAGCCTCGTAGCCCCGCGCGGGGTCGCCCTCACATGGGCTCTCGACTTGATTGATGGTCCGAGCAGTACATAATGCGGTTTTGCAGGGCAGATCTGCTCTCCGCCAGGTACGGATATGGCCAACCCAGAACGAGTCGCGACCGACCGCACCCAAGAGGTCATCGCGGCGGCGCGTTGCCGCATCGAGCACCCGGATCTCGACGGTGGCACCACCCGGTGGACGTTGCCGCGGGGTGTCCACAATCTGTCGCCGGCAGAGGTCGAGGCCTCTCAGCGTGCGCGGATCTTCTACGGCGTGGTGCATTCGGTGGCCCGCAAGGGCTACACCGCGAGCACAATCGCAGATATCTGTGGGCTGGCGAAGCTGTCCAAAACCACCTTCTATCAGCTGTTCCCCGATAAGGAGTCCGCCTTTCTTGCCGGGTACGAGGCGGTGCATGAGGAACTGGTCAAGCAGGTGAAGCGGTACCGCACGAAGGAGGAGAGCTGGAGCGAACGGATGCGTGAGTCTTTGCGTGTCTATCTGGCATTCAATTTCGCCAACCCGGCTTGCGCCAAGTCCTTTCTATTGGAAATTCATGCCGCCGGCAGTCGGGCCTGGTCCATGCGCGACTGGGGTCACGAGCAGTTTGCCGAGCTGCACCGGAAGCTTTATGCCGATCGACGTCTGGACGCGCCGGAACTCCCGGAGCTGCCTCAGGAGATCTTTCTTGCGGTAATCGCTGCATTGGAAGAGATGGTGTGTACCTACCTGCGTCGCGGACTCGAACAGGACATGCTGGACCTCTTGCCTCGCGCCTTGTTTCTAATCGAGGCCGTTTATAGCGGGCACCCTTCGGCGATGCGGGCGCTGGAGCAGGGCAGCGACTGAGCGGGAGTGGCCTGCTCGGTGGAGGGCCGGGCAGCCAGACGTTGCGTGATTCGGTGTCCCCACTCGCCCGTGAGGTCGGTATCGGGGCGCATCCAAACCGCCCAGGTCAGTGCTTGCAGCGCGGCCATGTCGCGCAGGAGCGTCTGCCATTGTGCTGGCGTCAGGGCGTGTGGCCCGGATTTCAGGGCCTGTCGAGCGGTTTGGTTGAGTTGCTCGCGGATGCGGGCGTGCCGTGAGCGGGTATCTGGCGACATCGCCCAATGGATCGCCCAAACCCGGGGGTCCGCGATGGCATCGGCCGGCTCAAGGCCATGCACCAGACTGTGCTCGCGCTGGCGGGCGACCTCCGCATTGGTCCAGCTCAGAACATCGGGCGCGCGCGTTTCTTCAGGGGTCAGGTAGAGCCGTAGGCATCGCGCCCAGCGGCCTAGGCGCCGGCTGCCGGATAGCGCGGCGACGGGCATGCTGAGCACGATGGGGCCCAGCACCGGAACAGCCCACCACAGATACTCCGGGCTGAGCCACCAGAGGTAACCCCCTGCCGCGGCGGCGATTGCGCTCGGCAGCGCGAACAATCTAATCGCCCCACTCCAGGGTAGGCTGCCATCATCCCGCGACTGCCCGCCCCAACCCGACTTCAATCCCAGCAGGGCCGAGCAGACAAAGCCGGTGTGGGCCACCATGCGCAGCGGCGCGTAGAGGCTGGAGACCAGCACCTCCGTCACCACCGACCCGAACAAGGCCAGCGTGCCACCAAAGCTGCGGGCTTCACCGCGGACCGCCAGCAGGCCTGCGGCCAGCAACTTCGGCGCAATGAGGATGGCCAGCGTCGAGGCAAAGAGGCTGAGCGCCTGCTCGGGCTGCCAGATCGGCCAATCGGGAAACAGCACGCGCTCGTTCGGAAAGTACGCCGGTTCGATGAGCGTTTCGATGGATAGCTGTACGGTCGTCGCCAGCAAGAACAGGAACCACAACGGCGCCGATAAATAGGCCATCGCCCCCACCAGAAAACCCGCCCGGTGGGCTGGGTGGAGTCCCGGGGTGTTGAACAGCCGTAGATGTTGCAGGTTGCCCTCGCACCAGCGCCGGTCGCGGATCAGCTCCTCGATGAGGTTGGGGGGTGGTTCCTCGTAGCTGCCCTGCAGGTCGTAGGCGATCCACACCTCCCAGCCGGCACGTCGCATATAGGCGGCCTCGACAAAGTCGTGGCTGAGAATCGCACCGCCTAGTGGGCCACGCCCCATACGAGGCAGACCGCAGTACTTGATGAACGGCGCGAGACGAATCAGCGCATTGTGGCCCCAGTACTGGGCCTCGCTGAGCTGCCAGTAGTGCAGGCCCGCCGAGAACACAGGCGAGTAAACGCGAGAGGCAAACTGCTGAACGCGCGCGAACAGCGTGCGGCGATTGGCCGGCACGGGGGCGGTTTGCACGATGCCGACCTGCGGCGAGGTTTCAAGGATGCCGACCAGCTGCTCCAGGCAAGCGCCTTGCAGCACGCTATCGGCGTCCAGCACCATCATGTAGTCATAGCGCCCACCCCAGCGGCGGCAAAAGTCCGCGATGTTCCCCGTCTTGCGGTTGATGCGGTGTCGGCGGCGACGGTAGTGGACCCGGCCGGCCAGGCCGGTCTCTCGGATCAGTTCCGCCCAGGCGACCTCTTCCTGCAACTGCGTGCGTGGGTCCGTACTGTCACTGAGAATGAAGTACTGCACCCGGTCGTGCAGAGCAGACTCGGCCACCGACCGCATGGTGGCACGCAGACCGGCGAAGACGCGTTCGACCGGCTCGTTGTAGATGGGCATGACCATGGCGATACGGCTGTCGCCGTCCGGCAGGGTGTCTGGCACGCGTCGGCTGATACGGAATCGGTCGATTCCGGTGAGGCAGATCAGCGAGCCGGCTATCGCCGTCCAGAACCCGATGGATACCCAGAAGAACAGCGCGCCGAACAGCAGGCCGATGACCCACTCCAGGCCGCGTTCGCCTTGATGGGGTAGCAGGTTGATGAAGTAGAGACTGGCAAAGATGGTTTGTGCGGCAGCCATCGTGACCAGTAGCAGGCGGCGCCAGGTCATGATCACCCGCTCGCTAAGCGGCCGGCCGCTGCGCGGCGGTTGGTCTGGCCGTCTGGGCGCCATGGGTGTGCGGCGTAGCGCTGGCATCGACACCAGCTTGAGACGGGGCCAGCCGGTCGGGTCTTGCGCCGGCCCAGGTCGAAACCAATCGCGTAGACGGCGTGCCGCATAAGCGGCCATGTCGGCGTATCGCGGTGGGCCGTTCTGGCTGGTGAGCCCGGCCAGTGCTTGTTGGTGGGCCGTTCGCAGCTTGTTGCCGGCACTGGCCATTAGTTGCCCGGCTCGGTGTAGGTCCAGATTTCGGTGACGCGTTGGCGCTCGGGCGTCAGCAGACTCGCCCTGAGTTCGGCCGGCTGGCCGGATTCCGGTTTGAGCTTGCCGCGGATGACCAGTCGCCATCCGCCGGTTTCCGGATTGCGGAAGCCGATCTGCTCCGCCACGACGAAATGCGGGGGGAAACCCAGGTCGGGTGTGAGCTCCACATCTTCAGGAAGTTCAGAGAGGGCTGGACCCGCGAAGTCGATGACATAGCGGTGCAGGCCATCCAGTTCAGCGGCGCGCGCGATGCGGGTCGCGATGACTCGACCGGCATCGGGGCCGGCCAGTTCGGCGTGTTGCCAAGCGATCCTATATCGGAACTCCAGAGGTTCATCGGCCGGCCAAGGCGCCTTGGGTCGCCAATAGGCCACGATGTTGTCGTTGACCTCATTCTGAGTGGGGATTTGCACCAGTTCGACGGACCCTTCACCCCAGTCACCCTGTGGTGTGATCCACGCGCTGGGGCGTTGATGGTAGTGCGCCTCCAGGTCCTGGTAGCTGGAAAAGTCGCGATCCCGCTGCATGAGGCCGAACCCGTGCAACTGATCGGTTTGGAATGCGTTGATGGTCAGACGCGCAGGGTTGACCAGGCCACGCCACAACCATTCGTCTCCCGCGTGAATGAGCAGGCCGTCGGAATCATGGACCTCGGGACGGAAGTCATGGGGCGGGCGTGGCACTTCTTCCCCGTACTGGAACATGCTGGTGAGCGGCGCGAGGCCGATCTTCGTGAACTCGCCTCGCCGGAACAGCGTGGCGCGCACCTCGGTGGTCGTCGTTGTGCCGGGCGTAACGAGAAACTCGTAGGCCCCGGTGACGCTCTGGCTCTCGAGTAACGCGAGAATGCGGAACTGACGCGCATCCCGTCGTGGCCACTCGATCCAGAACTGCGTGAAGACGGGGAATTCCTCTCCGGAGCGCTCCCCCGTGTCGATGGCCAGCCCACGTGCGGACAGACCAAGCCATTGGCCCGCGCCTAGCGAGCGGAAGTAGCTGGCGCCATGGAAGATGATCAGCTCATCTTTGTAGTCGGGGCGATTCAGCGGGTAGTGCAGGCGAAAACCGGCGAAGCCCATGTGCTGGTCGACATCCGTGGGCGTCGGGTTGCTGCCGTAGTCGAAGAGGTTGGTGGTGTAGTCAACGGTCTGCACGCCATCCGCGGTGAGCAGGTGGATCTGCACGGGCGTGTCGTAGTAGAGGCCCAGGTGAAAGAACTGCGCCTCGATGGGCAGGTCCTGTCCTCGCCAGATCGACTGATCCGGGCGGAACCGGATGTCGCGGTAGGCATCGTAGTCCAGGCCCTGGAGAGCCGGGGGCAGCGTGACCTGACGGGGTTCATAAGCCTGCTGGGCAAGGGTTCTGGCGTGCTCGACCAACGAGGGGTAGTCGGTCACTGCATTGGCGCGGATGGGCCATGGTGCAAGCAAGCACAAGCCGGCACTCAGCAACGCGATGAGGCGGCCGGGGCGCTCACCCGAAACGGGTCGACAAGCCGTGGGCATGTTGATGTCCTATTCATCCCTGATGCGACATCCCTCTCCCTGGAGGGTGGGAGCATCAAAGTGACAACAAGTTCCCCGGCAGGGCTGATTGGCCCGTGGTGATTTATTCCAGCGTGAGCAAATGCGCGTTGCCGCCGACCGCAGCGGTGTTGATCGTCAGCGTGCGTTCCGTGGTGAGGCGGCGCAGATAATCCGGGCCACCCGCCTTCGGCCCGGTGCCGGAAAGCCCTTCTCCACCAAAGGGTTGGACACCCACCACAGCGCCGACCATGTTTCGATTGATGTAGCAGTTGCCCACCCGCGCCCGTTCGCTCACCCGGCGCCAGGTCGATTCGATCCGGCTGTGCACGCCCAGTGTCAGGCCGTATCCCAGACGGTTAATGGCATCGACCAGCTCGTCCAGCCGCTCGTCGTCATAGCGCAGTACATGGAGGACCGGGCCGAACACTTCGCCGCCAATGTGCTCAAGACTGTCCACTTCGTAGGCCACCGGTGGAAAGAAGTGGCCCGCGGCGTTGGCGCTGGGGACCGCGGCAATACGCCGGGCTTCGCGATCCATGCGTTCGCGATGCTGGCGTAGCCGGTCCAGGGCTTCGGTGTCGATGACCGGTCCGACATCGGTTGCGATCTCCGCGGGATCCCCGACGATGAGCTCCTGCATGGCCCCCGCGAGCATCGGGAGCACTCGCTCGGCGATGTCATCTTGCAGGCACAGGACACGCAGGGCCGAGCAACGCTGACCCGCGCTGCCAAATGCGGATTGAAGACTGTCCTTGACGACCTGCTCGGGCAATGCGGAGGAATCCACAATCATTGCGTTCAGCCCGCCGGTTTCCGCGATTAGCGGCACGATGGGGCCCGGGCGCTGGGCCAATTGCTGATTGATCAGGCGGGCGGTGTCCATGGAACCGGTGAACAGGACGCCCGCGAGCTGTGGGATGGCCAGCAGTGCCGGACCCAGGTGTTCCCCCGTGCCTGGCAGCAGATGAAGGGCCTGCGTCGGCACGCCTGCGTCGCGCAGAATCGTACACATGGCATGGGCGACCAGTGTCGTCTGTTCGGCCGGCTTGGCCAGCACACAGTTTCCGGCGACCAGAGCGGCGGCGACCTGGCCGGCGAAGATCGCCAACGGGAAATTCCACGGACTGATGCAGACCATGACCCCCCGGGGTGCATGGCGCAGACTGTTGGTCTCGCCGGTATAGCCAGGCAGTGGCGTCGGCGCCTGCATCAGTTCGCGGGCGCGGGCGGCATAGTACCGGCAGAAATCGGCGGCTTCGCGGACCTCGGCCTGCGCATCGGCGTGGGTCTTGCCCGCCTCGCGGATCAGCAATGCCATGAGGGCGTGGCGCTGTGCCTCGATGCCGTCAGCGGCTCGCTCCAGGCAGGCTGCCCGGTCGTCCACCGGGCGGGCAGCCCAGCGGTCAAACGCTTGAGAGGCCTTTGTTGCGGCCTGATCGACATCTGCCGCGGTTGCCGGATGCCAGCGACCCACGGTGCGGAGCAGATTGGCCGGGCAGACGACCTCGACGGCCGGGCTTGATGCGGTGCTGGGCGGGACGTGGACCGGTGACTGGTCCAGTGAGGCGACTGCCTGACCAACGGTGCTGCGCTCTGTGGCCACGGCGAGATTGAGCCCGCCGGAGTTGCGGCGATCCGGATAAATGGCCGTCGGCAGGGCGATGCCTGGATGCGGCTTGGGGGTCACACTGCGCAGTTCACTCACCGGATCATCGACCACGTCCTCCACGGGGATGGAGGCATCGAGGATGCGATTCACGAACGAGGTATTGGCGCCGTTTTCCAGTAGTCGCCGGACCAGATAGGGCAGCAGGTCTTCATGTGAACCCACCGGGGCGTAGATGCGGCAACCGGCATTTGGATAGCGCTCGCGCACTTCCTGGTAGAGGGCTTCGCCCATGCCATGCAGGCGCTGGAATTCGTAACTGTCGCGGGGGCGGTCCCGACCGTCGTCGGCAAACGCATGGATGGCCGCAACCGTATGGGCGTTATGGGTCGCGAACTGTGGGTAGAACACATCGCGTGCCCCGAGCAGCGCGCGGGCGCAGGCCAGGTAGGACACATCGGTGCTGCACTTGCGTGTGAACACCGGGTAACCGCTTAGACCCTGCTCCTGGGCACGTTTGATTTCGGTATCCCAGTAGGCGCCCTTGACCAGTCGGACAGGCATGCGGCGGCGCATATCGCGGGCCAGGTCGGTGAGCCATTCGATTTGGGGCAGGGCGCGCTTCTGATACGCCTGACAGGCCAGGCCCAGGCCATCCCAGCCCCGGTTCGACGGGTGGCGGTAGGCGGTTTCGAACACGCTTAGCGCCAACTCCAGACGGTCGGCCTCTTCGGCATCGACCGTCAGGCCGATATTGGCGTCGCGGGCTGCGGAACAAAGCGCGAGCAGTTTCTCCGGTAGCTCGCTCAGCACGCGGTCTCGTTGGCTGTACTCATACCGGGGGTGCAGGGCCGACAATTTCACCGAAATACCGGGCCCGGTGATGACATCACCGGCCGCACCCAGTCGATTGCCGATGGTCTGGATGGCGTGGACATAGGCATCGAAGTAGCGGTCGGCATCGGCAGCGGTCAGGGCGGCTTCGCCCAGCATGTCGAACGAATGCCGAATCCGTCCGTCCGGCTGCTTGCCTGCGCGTTTCAGGGCGTCTTCGATGCTCCGGCCCATGACGAACTGGCTACCCATCATCCGCATGGCCTGCCGCAGCGCCGTGCGGATGACCGGTTCGGAGCTGCCGGCGATTAGCTTGTCCAGCATGCCGCGCCAGGCGCCGGCGTCCCGCGTTGGCACACGGACGATCCGTCCGGTGAGCATGAGCCCCCAGGTGGAGGCATTGACGAACAGCGACTCGCTACGCCCCAGGTGCGATTGCCAGTTGGCATCGCCCAGCTTGTCGGCGATGAGCCGTTCCGCGGTGTCTTCATCCGGAATTCTGAGCAGCGCTTCGGCCAGGCACATGAGGAGGACGCCCTCTTCGGAGGACAGGTCGTACTCCTGCATGAAGGCATCCAGCGGTGACTGCTCGTCGCGACGGCGTCGAACACCCTCGACGAGCTGTTCGGCCTGCGCACAAATGGCAGCGGATTCCTCGGCAGACACGTTGCTGACGGCGAGCAACTGCTCAACCACGCGGGTTTCGTCGGCGAGGTAATAGGCGTCTAGGGCTAGCGGCACGGCAACAGTCCCGTCGTCAAAACCGCATCTTAGCGCCGTGCGGGCCTGGCGAGGAATCCGTGCTTTGACCGAAGCGGTCTGGACAAAAAAAGCCCCGCAGTCTGCACTGCGGGGCTTGGATGCGGCGGGGTGGCCTAGTGCATCAGCCTGCGGCGTCGCAGCAGACCGAGGCCGATCAATGCCAGCAGCCAACTGCCCCCGAAGGCGCCGGAACCGCCGCCGCCACCGGAGGTCTGGCCATCGTTGTCCTCGATGGTGACATCCAGCGTATCCGACAGATTGTCGTAGGCGGTGTCGAGGCTTTGCGTCCGCGCGGTGACCGTCTGCGTCACGGTGGCCTGGACCTCGGCATCATCCACGGCCAGCAGCTCGACAGTCTGGCTGATGTTCCAGTTGGATGGCGTGAAGACCAGCCGCGTGTTGTCGGCCGAATTGGCGGTGCGAACCGTCACCCGAGACGGCGTCTCGAAGCTCACAGTGACATCGGCCAACGGGCGTGAGGTCAGCGCGACAGTGGCTGCAGCGGCGGGGCCCCCTTCGGTGACGGTCAGAGAGCCGGACGTGGATTCCACGACAAAGCCGGCGTCATCGTTGTCCGTAATCGACAAGACGGCGCTCGCCGGATCACCAAGCGGAGTGGCCTCATCGGTGAAGGTCACGTTCGACAAGGACATCACCAGGGTTTCGGTTCGTTCGGCGGTTGCGTCGTCGATCAGCGAAACCCGGATGGTCTTGTTGGCGGTATCCCCATTGCTCCAGGTGAGGGTGCCGTCGGCGACGGTGTAGTCGGTACTGCGGTCAGCCGTACCGCCGTTGACCGCGTAGTCGACGGTGACAGTCCCCATACCCATGCCGATGCGCTGAACAACCAACGTGGCCGTGCCATCACCTTCGTCGGCGGTATAGCGATCGGACTCGAAGCGGACCTGGGTTTCATTGTCCTCGATGGTCACCGTAGCGGTGGCCGGATCCTCCAGCAGCACGCGCACAGCCGGGTCGGGCTGCGACAGTTCAATGGTGAACTGGCGGTCGGCATTCAGCGTGCTGTCATCGGCGACATCGACGGTGAACATCTGCGGCGAGTCGTCACCATCCGCCCAGGTCAGGGTGCCGCTTGCGGCCGTGTAATGGCTGCCCGCGACGGCCGTCCCATCCACCGTGCTGTAGTTGACCGAGGCCGCACCGGAGGTGGAGCCCGCACGGGTGACGCTGATCTCGACCGAGCCGCCTTCAACAACCGTATACGTTGCGGTGGCAAAGGCCACGGTGGTCTCGTCGTCGACCACCGTCACGACGGTGGTGTCGTCAGCAGTAATCGTCGTGCTGGCCGACGGCTCCGGAGCGCTGAGCTGCACCGAGAAGTTGCGGTCGTCATTCACCTCCGAGTCATCCTGCAAGGTGATGTTGACGGTCTTGCTTTCGGCGTCTCCATCATTCCAGACCACACGTTCGCTGAATGCGGTGTAGTTCGCCGGCGCGGTGGCTGTGCCATCTGTCGTGCTCACCAGCACCGAGAACTCGCCGACATCAGATCCCACTCGCTGGACCGCGATGCTGACCGTGGCGTCACCTTCTTCAACGCTGACGGTCGGTGCAATCATGGAGAACGCAGCATCATCATTGCGCACGGTGACGGTGGTGCTGGCCTGAGCCGCCAACACGACGCGTGTCCCCGGGGTGGGGTTGCTCAGTTGTACGCTGAAATCACGATCCGCATTGATGTCGCTGTCGTCCTGCAAGGTAACCGCGAACTCCATCGCGCCGGTTTGCCCGTCGGCCCAGTTGAGCGTGCCCGAGGCTGCGGTGTAGTGCGTGCCGGCCTGCGCCGAGCCGTCCACCGTAGCGAAGTCGACGCTGGCGGCTCCGAAGCCGCCGGTGCGGATCGCACGCAACGTCACGGTGCCATCAGTTTCGACGGCACTCGTGCTCGCCACCTCCATGGCAATCGACGAATCGTTGTTGACCACGGTGATGGCTGACTGGGTGACTGCACCGAGCTGGACTAGCCCCGACGGCATCGGGTTGCTGATGCTCAGGGTGAAGTCGCGATCAGCGTTGACGACGAGGTCATCGGCGATCTCGACGGTGATGCTCTTGCTGCCATCCTCGCCATCGGCCCAGCTGAGGCTGGAATCGACGCCGGTGTAGTGCACGCCGTCGGCGGCTGAGCCATCGGCAGTGCGGACGGTGACCGTGGCCGTGCCGCGGGTACCGGAGCGTGTGGCAGTCAGCGTGACCGTGCCGTCACTTTCGATGGCCGAGGCGGTCGCCGCATCCAGGGTGATGACGGTGTCGTCATCCTGGATGGTGGCCGTGGCTGTCTCGATGGCGCCCAGGCGGACCCGGGTATTCGGGTCGGGGTTGCTGAGCGTCAGGCTGAAGTCGCGGTCGGCATCGACGACATCGTTGTCGGCAATGGTCACCGTGATCATCTTCTGCCCTGCCTCGCCATCGTTCCAGCTGACGCTGCCGCTGTTGGCGGTGTAGTCATCCGGTGCCGTGGCCGAGCCGTCGGCCGTAGCAAAGTCGATAGTGGCCGCTCCAAAGTCACCTGTGCGCTCGGCCAAGAACACGATCTGGCCGTCGCCTTCCGGCGCGGCGACCGCCGCGGTGGTCAGCGTGACGGTGGAATCGTCGTTGGTGAGCGTGACGGCGGTGGTCGTCGTGCTGCCCAGCTGGACATCCGCCGATGGGCTGGGCGTGTCGATGCTCAGGCTGAAGTCACGATCCGCGTTGACCTCGGCGTCATCCGTCAGGCTGATGGTGACCGACTTGGTGCCGTCTTCGCCATTGGCCCACTCGAAGGTGCCGGAGGCGGCGGTGTAATGCGTCCCCGCCTGCGCCGAACCGTCTGCGGTGGCGTAGTTCACCGTGGCGGCGCCGAAGCTGCCGGTACGGGTCGCCGAGATCACCAACGAGCCGTCGGACTCCAGTGCCGTGGCCGTGGCCGCGACGAGTTCGATGATGGAATCGTTATCGACGATGGTGATGTCGGTTTGCGTCTGCGTTCCGAGGTGCGTGCGGTCCGACGGTGTCGGGGCGCTCAGGGACACACTGAAGGCCAGATCGCCGTCAACGTCGTCGTTGTCCAGGATCGCGATGCTGACCGACTTGCTGCCGGTTTCACCGTCCACCCAAGACAGCCCGGCCATCGTCTGGTCATAGTCGATGCCGGAGGTGGCCGTCCCATCGCTGGTGGCGATCGTCACGGAAGCCGGACCCAGTGCAGCGCCGCTGCGCGTGGCGCTGACGGTGACCGTGCCGCCATCCTCGTCAACCGAGAGCGTCGGCGCGTCCATTTCGATGATGGAGTCATCATCGGCAATGGTGATGGTGGTTGTGGTCGGGTCGACCAGCGTGACCGTGCCTGCCGGCTGTGGGTTGCTGAGCGTGAGGCTGAAGTCCTTGGCGGATTCGGGCGCATCGTCATTCAGTACGGCCACCGTGACGGTCTTGGCGCCGGATTCGCCATCCAGCCAGGTCACCGTGCCGTTGGTGGCGGTGTAGTCCGTGCCGGCGACTGCGCTGCCGTCGGTAGTCGCATAGTCCACCGAAATCTCACCAAAGGCGCCGGTGCGGGTCAGCGAAACCGTGACCACACCTTCGTTCTCGATGACCGCGTAGGTTGCGGCATCCAGTGCGACGGCGCTGTCGTCATCGGTGATAACCGCCGTGGCAGTGGATGGCTCGACCAGAATGGCGTTGATCTCGTTATCCAGGACCAGTTGGAACTGTTCGTCACCTTCCAGCTCGGAATCGCCAATCACCGAGAAGGTCACCGTCTTGGGTGTGTCGTCACCGGCGGCCCAGGTCACGACTTCGGTCTTGGCCTGGTAATCGACATCGGATTCAGCCGACACCGGGTCCAGCTGCGCGGTGCTGATATCGACCTGCGCGGCTTGGGTGGCCGCACCCACGCGTTCAACAGTGGCCACGATGGTGCCCCCGTTTTCACGGTCGGATACGAAGGTGGTGTCGGTGAAGCGGATGCCCAGTCGGTCTTCAATGGTGACCGGCGTCGGATTGGTGCCACTGATCTCGGCGTAGGCGCTCATGGAGGTGAGTTCCACCGTGAGGCCCTCGTTGCCCTCAGCGTCGTCGTCGGCCACAAGGGGCACGGTGAATTGCTTGACGGCATCGGTGCCTTCGCCATCCGACCAGGTGAGGGTGCCCGTGGTGGCGGCGTAGTCTTCTGGCGCGGTGGCCGTGCCATCTAGGGTCGTGTAGCTGATGACCACGTCGTCACCGGTTACGGCCTGGAGGGGACGCACACTGATTTCGATTTGTCCGTCGGCCTCGTTGGCGGCCCAGCTGGTTTGTTCGAAACCGAACTGCACCAACTCGTCGGAGCGGATGACAACCGTGCCGGTGGACGGCGTGGCCAGGGTCGCGCTGGCGCCGGATTCACAGTTGGAGACATCGGCACTGTCCAGCGTCAGCGTGAAGCGTTCATCGCCTTCGCGGACCGCATCGTCGGCAATCGGAATGCTGATGGTCTGATCGGTGGTGACGCCGTCGTTGAAGATCAGGCTACCGCTGGTTCCGGTGAAGTCGGAGCCTTCGTCCGCCGTTCCGGAGTTCGTTGAATAGTTCACGGTCACCGTGCAGTCCGAACCCACCAGACGCTGGACGGTGAATTCGGCTGTGGTGTTGGTGCCCTCGGTGACGTTGACACCCGCCTCGGTCAGGCTGAACTCGCCTGCCATCGCGGCATCTTCGGAATCGATTTCGACATTGAGTACGGAGTTCGAGCCGAGTTCGAAATTGGCGGGTTGATCGGCTGGCTCGCTCAGCGTCAGCGTGAAATCGATGTTGTTGGGGTCGTAGGCGTTGTCGTCGATGATGCTGACGTTGAAGGTCTGCGACGCACTGCCATCGGGGAAGGTGACCGTCAGGTCGCTGATCGCGACATAGTCTTCGTCACCCACGCTGCTTGCCGTGCCATCGGTAGAGTTGACGACCACCTGCACCTGCTTGTCGGTGCCGCCCGTGCGGGTCAGCGTAACGGTGAGCGTGCCGGCGTCTTCGGAGACCACCAGCGGATTGCTGGAATCGTCGAACTCGAATTCGACCGTGCCGACTTCGACTTCACGAATCGTGACGTTGGCCGGCTGCTGCGCACCCAGATCCCAGACGGTCACACCGCCGAGCAGCAGGGAGAAATCTTCGTCTTCCTCGTCGGTGGTGTCGTCGACGATGCCCACGTCGATCTGCGCGGAGGTGGTCACACCCGCGGCAAAGTCGATCGTCGCCGGCATGGGCGTCGCGTCGTAGTCGGTGGCGTCAGCCGTCCCTTCCTCCGTGCTGATCGACACGCCGCCCAGGGCCTGGCTGACGTCGCCATATCGGCGCAGCACGAACTGCAGCGGGGTGTCGTCCTCGTCGACGGACAGGCTGGGGTCGGCGAATTCCACGGCCGAGAATCCGGCAAACTCGTAGGCGCCCGAGTCGCGCACGACCGCATCGGTCATGTCGTTGGTGCCATCGGCCGCCGGTGCACCGCGTTGGTCGCCGGTGGTGCCGATGGCGTTGCCCAGGTCGATTGCCGGACTGCCGACGAGCAGGCGATGCGTGGGTGTCGCACCGCCATTGTCGGTTAGGTTGGCATCGATCATGACCGCACCAGCGCCAGCAACTTCAGAATCAGTGCCCTGGGTGAAGCCGCAACTCATGTCGCTGGCCAGGTTGGATCCTGAATTGTTGGTGTCATTCAGATGATCGAACAGCCCGGTGCAGTTCTGCGGCGCGTTGCCGACCAGCAGGTTCTTGGCGAAGGGATTGTTGGTATTGCCCGGGAAGACCTTCTCCAACTGCGTGCCCGGCATTTCGATGCCATTACCGGCGCCATCCCCGTTGAAGGCGATGGTGCAGTTGGTCATGGCGGAGGCTTTCTGCACGCTGGGATCAGCGGCGATGGCCGCGCCGAAATCAGCGTTATTGCCCGACAAGGTGCAATTGCTGGCACGGAAGACCGCGCCGTTGGAATTCACGGCGTCCAGGTAAATGGCGCCGCCCGATCCCTCGGTGCCCGGGCTGCCGCCACCGTCTGCGGTGTTGCCGGACAGCGTGGAATTGGTGAGTTCGATCGGGCCATTCAGGCCGATGGAGATGCCGCCGCCGTTGGCAGCCTGGTTGTCGCTGATCAGCGTGTTGTTGATCGTAAAGCTCAGTGCCGAAAACTGCATTTCGGCATAGATGCCGCCGCCGTTGTCTCCACCGGCGCTGTTGCCGGTGATCACCACGCCATCAAGCGCTGTGCCTCCGGTGGTGGCTAGGCGGCTGGACAGGCCTGCACCTGCGCCGTTGGACGCCGAGAAAGTACTGGTGATCAGGCTGTTGTTCTCCAGCCGGGAGTTGGTCAGCGTCAGAAAGCCCTGGTTATCGATGGCACCGCCATAGGTCTCGGCGCTGGCGTCCTCAATCACGGTGTTGCTGATATCGGCCGTGTGGCTGGCGGCGATCTTGATGGCGCCGCCGGGGCCTGCGCTGGCCTCGGTGTCCTGGATCGTCACACCATCCACGGTTAGCGTGGATGCGCCGTCGGTCGGATTGAAGTAGATCGCCGCCCCGCCCCGCGGGTCGCTGGTTTCGCAGCCAACAAGATTGAGGTTGTCGACGCGGTAACCGTCGCTTTGTGCTGTGGTGAACGCAAACGCCGCTGGGACCTCGCCGCCGAGGCTGGCGGCCTCGCAGTTGATGGTCACCGGGCCGGTGATCGCCGCCGGCACGACGATATCGGGCAGGTCCGGCGCCTGAATGGTCACCGTCGTCACCCCACTGGCAAAGGTGATGGTGTGGACGCTGCTCGTGCCCTGGGTATTGATGAAGGCGATCGCCTCGCGCAGCGAGCAGGTGCCCGCCGCATGGCCGGGGCTGCAATCGCTGCCCATTCCCCCGGTGTCCACCTCGACGGAGACCGCGAGAGCGGGCGAGGCCGCGCAAACGAAAACAATGCCGAGCGCGGCGCGAATCAGGTTCTTCATCACAAAAACTCCCCGAGCCCCAGCCAACCGGTATCTGGCGTGAAAATGGGCTGGAATCAAAAAAAATTAAACGTCCCCGCCGGCAGTATGCCGAGCGCAGGCAAGAAAGTTCAATCAATCCCCGGCGCAGCGCGTGTCGGCGCTATGCGTTGATTGGCTTGGCTTTGAATAGGGTTACGTAAAAACGCCAGGAATCCGGACAGACCTAGGGAAGCACTGATTGGTTCGCGCCGCGAATCAATCAGTGCTTCCCTAGTTCACCAGCCAGATGAAAGCCCCGATGGCGGCGAGCAGTCCCAGCGTGCTGATGAGTAACACGCGAGTGCGTTGTGGGCGCCCCTTTTCAGTGGGCGGCTCGACATGGAAATGGGCTCGCAGCAGATCGAGATTGCGTCGGTTGGCCCGCCAGGTGACATCGAACAGGTCTCCGACGACCGGTATGGCGCCCACGGCCACATCGATACCGACATTTTTCAGCATCTGCCCGAGCAGCGCCGGCGGAGCGCCAAGCCGGTGCGCGCGCCAGACCAGCGCCAGCGCGGCTGCGCCGGTGGCCGCATCACCCACGCCGGGAATCAGCCCCACCAGACTGTCCAGACCCAGGCGAATGCGGGTGCCGGGAACGCGGATGCAGTCGTCCAGCAGCCAGACATAGCGGTCCAGTTCCTGGCGGATGGCGTCACGTTGCTCGGGAGTCGGTTGAGGCATCAGTTAGAATTCGCGCTGGAATCACGGAAGTGACAATGAACCCGTTTCGCTGGTTGATGCTTGCAGTGGCTTGGCTGTGGCGCAAGCCGCTGCTGTGGTGGGTGCGCGCGCGCATCGTACCCGACCCACCAGAATCCATTCTGGGTGAGGCGGCCGATCGGCCGCTTTGTTATGTGTTGCCCGTGCGTAGCTGGGCCGATCGTGTCGTGGTCGAGTCGGTGGTGAGCAAGCGGGGTCTGCCGCTGCCTTACCTGACGCGCCAACGCCTGCCCACATCGGAACGCGCGGCGGTGCTGTTCCTGCCCGCGCTAGGGCGAGCCGCGGACGCGCAACCCAGTGAACTCCAGTCGCTGGTTGATGCCGCGCTCAGCTCGTCGGATTACGACGTGCAGCTGGTACCCGTTTCCGTGTACTGGGGGCGTGACCCGGGCCGAGAGACCTCGCTGCTGAAGATCTTGTTCACCGATAGCGACCGGGCGGGCTGGCTGCGCAAGTTTTTCATCGTGCTGGCCAACGGTCGGAACACGCTCGTCAGTTTCAGCAAGCCCGTGTCCTTTAGCGAGTTCATGGCCGATCAGCCGGATCGCGATTCGGGGCTGGTCAAGCTCTCGCGCATCCTGCGCCTGCACTTCAGCCGCAATCGCAGCGCGGTACTGGGTCCGAGCCGGTCCAACCGTCAGGCCGTGGTGCGCAGTCTCAAGAATCATCCGTCGGTGCGGGCCGCGATGGATGCTGCGATGGCGGACGAGGGGCTAAGCCGCGAAGACGTCCAGGCCAAGGTGCAGCGCTACGGAGAAGAAATTGCCGCCGACTACACCATGGCGGCCATTCGCTTCATGGAAGTGGTGTTGGATTGGCTCTGGAAGCGGACCTTCGACGGGCTCAGTGTCTTTAACGTCGAGCAAGCACGCGAGGCCGCCCACGATGGCGGGGTGGTGTATCTGCCCTCGCATCGCAGTCATTTCGACTATCTGCTCGTGAGCTACCTGCTCTACAAACAGGGTCTGGCGCCGCCACATATCGCCGCGGGCATCAACATGAACTTTTGGCCGGTCGGCGGCCTGCTGCGCCGCTGCGGGGCGTTCTACCTGCGTCGCAAGTTCAGGGGTAACCGGCTTTATGGTGCGGTGTTCCGTGCGTATGTCGACGCGCTTGTGACCCGCGGTACGCCCATTAGTTTTTACCCCGAAGGGGGACGTAGCCGGACAGGCCGCTTACGCCGGCCGATGATGGGCATGCTGTCGATGACGGTGGAAAGCGCGCTGCGCAATCCCGACAAGCCGCTGAAGCTGGTACCGGTGTTCTTGGGCTATGACCGCATCATGGAAGTCAATAGCTACTTCAGTGAACTGCGGGGACAAAAAGCCAAGCGTGAATCGGCCGCCCGGCTGATCAAGGCGGGGCGTAGCCTCAAGCGCAAGTATGGGCGACCGTACATTTCCTTTGGCGAGCCGGTGGATGTGCTGGACTTTATTAACGCCCAGCACCCTGACTGGCAGTCGACGGATTGGGCCGCCGAGCAGCGGCCAGCGTGGTGGTCAGGCTTTGTCTCCGATCTCGGGCACGAGATCATGCGGCGTATCAACGGTGCGGCCGTGGTCAGTCCGGTGGCACTGACGGCGGTGAGCCTGCTGGCGACCCAGGAGCGGGCGATGCCAGCGGATGAACTGGCCGAGCGCCTGGCGGCGTTTGTAGATTTGCTCCAACGGGCGCCCTACGGTCCTGCCCTGCAAATTCCGGAAGCCGATGGCGCGGCGCTGCTGGCCCGTGCCGAGCCCATCGCCGGTTTGCAGCGGGTGGCGCACCCCTGGGGCGAGCTGGTCCTGGCGCAGGACAAGGACGCGGTGCTGCTGACCTACTACCGCAACAGTATTCAGCACCTGTTTGCCATGCCTTCGCTGATCGCGAATTTCTTTTCGGCTCGGGCTTTGCGCACGCGCGAGGAAATCTTGTCGGGTGCCCGTGCCCTGTACCCGATTCTGCGCGATGAGTGGTTTTTGTGGGACCACGGCGACAATCTTGACCCGGCGATTGAACGGCAGGTCGATGCCATGGTCGAAGCCGGCATGCTGATTGCGGAAGGCGACAGCCTGAGACGGCCGGACCCTTCCCAGGATGGCTATGGTCATCTGGGGGGCTTGATGCGCATCATGCGTGAGACCTTGGAACGCTATGCGATGACGCTGGTGCTTCTGGCCGAAGGACGCGAGTTGATGACCCTGGAGCGGGCGTCGTTCGAGTCGGAGTGCGTGCTCATGGCCGAACGTATGGCGGTGCTGACAGGGCGCAATGCACCCGAGTTTTTCGATCCGGCGCTGTTCCGTGGCCATGTCAACACGCTGATTCAGATGGACGTGTTGCATGAAAAGTCCGGAGAGGGTGACATGAGGTGGCTGACCGTGGACGCGGCCATTGAACCGCTGGCACGCCAGGCACTGGGATTACTGGGCCCCGAAATCGCACAAACTGTTCAACACCTGACGGGCCGTCGCCGACGGTCCTTTACCATCAGCGACTGAGTCGCTGTGACGGCACACATGGAGTTTTTATGCCTTACACGAAGTATCTGATTGCGGCCTCCGCGATCGCCCTGGCGGCTTGTCAGCCGCAGCCGACCGATCCCAGCGGTGATCCGCCGGATCCGTCGACCTACACGCCGTCCGGTGAGGCCGCGCAGTTCTCCTATGCGGTCGGAGTCGATGTGGCGCGTTCGCTGGAACAGGTCGCCGACAAGGTGGACCCGGAGGCGTTTTCGGCGGGTTTCGCAGCGGCCCACGGTGGCGGCGAGCTGGCGATGAGCGATGAGGAAATGACGGCGGTGAAGACCTCCGTGAGTCAGAGTCTGCAGCAGGCGCAGCAGGCCGAAACCGAAGCGGCGGCTGCAGAGGCCACTGCCAAGGGTGAGGCTTATCGATCGGAAAATGCGGAAAAAGATGGCGTGAATGTCACCGACAGCGGATTGCAGTATGAGGTGCTGGAAGAAGGCGATGGCCCCAAGCCTAGCGCCGAAGACAAGGTCACCGTGCATTACAAGGGCACGCTGATTGACGGCACCGTGTTCGACAGCTCTTACGATCGCGGCAATCCGGCCACCTTCCCGCTCAACGGCGTGATTCCCGGCTGGACCGAGGGTGTTCAGTTGATGGCAGTGGGCAGCAAGTACCGTTTCGTCATCCCGCCGGAACTGGCCTACGGTCAGCGCGGTGCCGGGTCACGAATCGGCCCCAACGAGACGTTGGTCTTCGAGGTGGAATTACTCGAAATCGAGGGTCAGGACGCTTCCTGATCATCGACAAGCTGCTGTCGCAGCGCGGCCTGATCGGGTCGGGCTAGCGACAGGACTGGGAGGCGATCTCCCGGTATTGCTTCAGACGGCTGGATCGCTGCGCGGGTGTCATGCGCACGGTCTGGCCGTTGTCGTTTTCGAAGAGAATCCGAACCGCGGGTGTCCGCTCATAAAACCCGATGCGCTCGCGCGCCTCGGCGCAGCGTTGCGCCAGGACCGCCGGGTCCACACGCGGTGTCGTCGGGTCCGTGGCCTCCGGTTCAGGTGCCGGCGGCTGCTCCGGGTTGGATGCGGGCGTATCCGGGGCCTGGCTGGCTGCGGGTTCGGCCGGCCGCGTCGTGACGGGCTCGACGGTATATGGCTGATTCACCGGTGGTCGGTCCGAGTAGCGGAGCTGACCATTGGCATCGGTCCAGCGATAAATCTCCGCATGAGCAACGGCGCAGCAACTCAGCAGGCTCAGCAGCAGGGTGACTCGCATGCCGCGAGCATAACCCAGCAGCGGGTCTGGCGAGGGCGTGGCCCAGTCTGGTTGCTGGTGGCAGCTGCATGTACCGCCGGCTGCCAGGACGCCGGGTTGGAACACCGGCTGGAGGATTTTCACGGGCGGGTGAGCCATGTGCTGGAGGTGGATTCCCACCCTGTACAGATCCGGTCCGTACCGGCGTACCCACGTCGCCGCCTACGGCGGGTCGCGGCGCCCGAATTGCGCCTGTCGCCTGGCGAGGCGCTGCGGTTTCGCGGGTGTCTGGGGCGTGAGCTGGGCGAGCGCAACAGCATTCTGGGGCAGGTGATGCAGCCTTCCATCCGACTGGCGTACGAGACCCGGGTCGCTGCGGCGTTGCAGGACTGCGCCCCCGAGACCGCCGCCGATCAGGCCTTGCTAAAGCGGATCCGGCAGGTCAAAGCCCGAAGCTTGCAGGTGGCCGGCTATGACCTGCTGTTCGCGTCTGAAGAGGTGGAATCGTTTCTGGGTGTCGCTGCCCGGCCGGCCAGCATGGACGAGCTGCGGCAAGGATTGACCGGTACGCAGGCCCTGTCTGATTTGGCCGCGTTGGTGCGGCATGGCGGTGAGGGCGAGGTTCTGACGCCAGCCGAGCTGGTGGCCGCGCTGCGTCGGCTACGTGAATCTCGCCAGGCGGCGGGCCTGATACGGACCGCTCGCTTGTTTGAAGCCCAGTTGGCCGCGATAGCGGCGACGATCCATCAGCGGCTGGACGCGCGCGCGCTGTGCCTGCAGCCACGGCCGACGCCCAAGGCCCGTGTGGCCGAGACGGTGTTCTACAAGTTCTATGTGCAGCAGATTCAGCCGGATCTCGGTGTCGTGCAGCGCGCGCTGGCAGCGCTCGAGCATGCACTGGATCAGGCGCTGGCGGCGACAACAACAGAACCGACAGGGGCCCTGGTCGCCTATGTAGACGCGGTCCACAGCGTCCATCACCAGCTGCTTGAAGCCTCGCGTGCGCATGCCCGGGCCTGGCAGCGCCTGTTGGGGCAATGCGGTCGCATGCCTGACCGCAGTGACAGCGAATCGGGGACGTGAACACCATTTCCGTACGCTGACGTATGTGTTAGTTTTTCCGTACTCTTCCGTATGGGCGGCTGTGTATGGGCCAGCAAAAACCGACATTAAGCGCCGACGACTGGGCAGATGCTGCCCTGGATGCGATGGCTGATGGCGGGCTGGATTCCGTGGCGGTCGAGCCCCTGGCGCGCAAGCTGGGTGTGACAAAAGGCAGCTTCTACTGGCATTTCGCGAATCGCGATGCGCTTGTCCGTGCCGCGGTCGAACGCTGGGCCCAGCGTGAGACCGAACAGATCATCAAGCGGGCGCGCGGCGTGAAACAGGCGCGCAAGCGCATCCAGACCGTGTTCAAGGCGGCCAACGGCAGCGAGCGCGAAGGGCATTTGTATCTGGCCCTCGCAGCCGCAAGCCGTGATCCGCGGGTGGCCGATTTTGTGCACAAGGTGTCGCAGCGCCGACTCGATTTTCTGACCGAGTGTTACCAGGCGCTCGGGCTGATCGAGCGCGATGCGCGCAAATGGGCAACCTTCGCTTACAGCACCTTTCTCGGCACGTTGCAGTTACGCCGGGACAACCCGTCCGCTTTGCCGGCCGGGCCGTTTTTCAACGAATACCTGCGCCTGCTCATCGAGACGCTGATTCCGCGTCCCGGCGAACAGGCGCCAGCGGCCAGCGCTGAGCGCGCCGCTTAACCGACTCCTTAGTTTTCTCTCTTACTACATCGGAGGTCATGTCATGACGACATTACTTGCAATTCTTGTCGCCGTTGGCGGCTTGTGGGCACTGGCCTACATCGGCGCGCCGTTACTGGTGACATCCGCCGCCATCGGCGCCTACATCGTGGCGCTCTACGGCCTGGGTCTGATGGGCCCCACGGCTTTCGCCGTGACGGGCGGGCTGTTTGCCGTGTTCGCCATCGCCCTGAACCTGCGTCCGATTCGCCGCCTGGTGACCAAGCCGATTTTTGCCGGTTTCAAGGCGGTGCTGCCGCCCATGACGTCCACCGAGCGCGAAGCACTGGAGGCCGGCGATGTCTGGTGGGAAGGCGAGATGTTTCGCGGTCGCCCGGACTGGAACATGCTCAAGAGCTTCAAGCGCACGCAGTTGACGGCTGAGGAGCAGGCGTTTCTCGATAACGAGACCGTTGAACTGTGCCGCATGATCGACGACTACAAGACCGTTTACGAGGACCGTGACCTCGCACCGGAGGTCTGGGACTTCATGCGTCAGAAGAAATTCTTCTCGATGCTGATTACCAAGGAATGGGGTGGCCTCGGCTTCTCCGCCTATGCGCAGTCCTGTGTTGTGACCAAGATCGCGACCAAGTCCATCACCGCGGCCGTAACGGTCATGGTGCCGAACTCGCTCGGCCCCGGTGAGTTGCTGACGCATTACGGCACCGACGCGCAGAAGGAGCAGTGGCTGCCCAAGCTGGCGGACGGTACGGAAATTCCCTGCTTCGGCCTGACGGGGGTTGAAGTCGGCTCGGATGCCACCGCCATCCCAGATGTCGGTGTGGTCTGCAAGGGCGAGTGGGAAGGCCAGGAAGTGGTCGGCATGCGCCTGACGTTTAACAAGCGCTACATCACGCTGGCACCGGTGGCCTCCGTCATCGGCTTGGCCTTTAAGCTGCAGGATCCCGAGGGCCTGCTAGGCGATCCCGATAAGACCGATTACGGCATTACCTGTGCGCTGATCCCGGCCTCGACGCCAGGCGTGGAAATCGGCCGTCGCCACTATCCGTCGGGCGCGTTCATGAACGGACCGATTACCGGCGAAGACGTCTTCGTACCGATCGACTGGATCATCGGTGGCGTCGAAAAGGCCGGTGGTGGCTGGCGCATGCTGGTCGAATGCCTGTCCGCCGGACGCGGCATTTCTTTGCCGGCGCTGTCTGCCGCCGGCGGCAAGATGGCCTATCGCCTGACGGGTGCGTATTCGCGCATTCGCCGGCAGTTCAAGCTGTCGGTTGGCAAGTTCGAAGGTGTGCAGGAAGCCACGGGCCGGATCGCCGGGCTGAACTACCGCCTGGAAGCCGTGCGAACCCTGACGGCGAGCGCGGTCGACAATTGCGCTCCGTCGGTGGTGACGGCCATTGCCAAGTACCACATGACCGAGATGATGCGTCAGTCGCTCACCGATGCCATGGACGTGCATGGTGGCCGCGGCATCATGGTGGGCCCGCGCAATTATCTGTCTTCGGCCTACCAGTCGGTGCCGGTGGCGATAACGGTGGAAGGTGCCAACATCCTGACCCGCAGCCTGATGATCTTCGGTCAGGGCGCCATCCGTTGTCATCCGTATGTCTTCCCCGAAATGGAAGCCGCGCGTGAGGACAATCTTGCCGAGTTCGACAAACTGCTGTGGGGCCACATCGGCTTTTCGATGAACCGCGGTGTTCGCGCCCTGACCCTGGGCCTGACCGGCGGTGCGCTGGCCAAGGCACCCGTGGACGGTCCGACGGCCAAGTACTACAAGCAGCTGGAACGGATGTCGACGTCACTGGCCTTCGTGTCCGATGTGACCATGGGCATCCTCGGTGGTGAGCTCAAGCGCAAGGAGCGCCTGTCGGCCCGCCTGGGTGACGTGCTCAGTCATCTGTACATGGCCTCTGCCGTGCTGAAGTACTACGAGGATGAAGGGCGTCGCGAGGAAGATTTGCCGCATGTGCGCTGGTGCCTCGACGATTCGCTGAACGCCATTTACGAAGCCTTCGATGAGTTCTTCTCGAACTTCCCCATCGGCTTTGTCGGTTCGGCGATGCGCCGCATGGTCTTCCCGTTCGGGCGTAGCTACCGTCCCGTGTCCGATGCGCTGACCGGTGCGATCGCTGACATGATGATGGAGCCCACTGAGTTGCGTGATCGCTTGTCCGAGATCTGCTACCTGCCCAAGGATGCCAATGATCCCGTGGGGCTGATGGAAGTTGCCTTCGACAAGTTGATCCAGGTCGAGCCGCTGTACAACAAGTACTACAAGGCCTTGTCCAAGGGCGAGCTGACGGCCCTGACGCTGGAAGATCGTCTGGTGCAGGCGGTGGAGCAGGGTGTGCTGACCCAGGCTGAGGCCGATCAGGTGGGCGAGTATGATCGGCTTCGCTACGAGGCGATCATGACCGACGCCTTCACCAAGGAGTATCTGGCCGGCACGGCATTTCATCCGGAAGCCGACGCAGAGACTGTCTCCGAGGAGCAGCCCGCTAAAGTGGCCTGACCGCTACGGAGTTCTGTGATGGATGCAGCGGGCCCTTCGGGGCCCGTTGTTTGTTTGGGGCAGGGCATTTGTCTTCATGGGAAGCGACCGCACCCGGTCGGGCTAACGAGGCGCCAGTGAAACGCACGCTATCCGGAATCATCGGCCTTGCTCTGCTGCTGGCATTGCTTGTCGTGTTCCAGCAGCGGGTCGGTTGGGACCAGGCGATGCAGCGTGCATTGGCGCTGCCGCTGTGGGTACATCTGGCCTTCGTGTTGCTGATGGCGGTTTCGTATGGGGCTCGCGCTGCGCGTATGCAATTGGCCACGCTGCCGGTTACGGCAGGTCAGTTCACGGCAGTGCTGCGCTTGTCCTGCATCCACGTCACCGCCAACAGTCTGCTGCCCGCACGGGCGGGAGAAGCCGCCTTTCCCTGGCTCATGTCCCGCTACTTTGGCCTGCGATTACGGGACAGCTTCCCGACGTTGGTGTGGCTCAGGCTGTTCGATCTCCACTGTCTGTTCGGTGCTGGCCTGCTGGGCGTGATGTTGGGGCGGTACGGTTGGGCGGCGGCCTTGCTGGGTCAGATCGCGTGGCTGGCCATGGTGCCGGCCGGATTCTGGTTGCTGCGGCGTTTTGGAGAGCGGTTCCCGCGTCGTGGCTGGGTGTTGGCCTGGGTGGGCGACATGCTGGCCAAAGCCCCCATCCAATGGCGCAGGCTTTATGCATGGACCGTGTTGTCGTGGTACAGCAAGTTTCTCGCGCTGGCGGCCGTGTTGATGCTCATGGTCGAGCTACCCCTGCAGGCCGCTGCCGCTGCCACCGTGGCGGGTGAACTGTCATTCGTGTTGCCGGTGCATGGTGTCGCAGGCGCCGGGACTTATGAAGGCGCCCTGGTGGGGGTGGCCGCCCTCTGGGGGGCGGGCCCGGACGCGATGCTGGCCGCCGCGGTTGACCTGCACCTGTTGGTCCTGCTGGTGACCGTCGTGTTCGGTTTGGCCGGCCTGCTGCTCCCCGTCGGGCGGCCGCCGACCCTGCAGCAGCGCCGCGCCGCCGATTAGGGAAACACTGACCCGTTCGCGGCGCCAAGTTGCTGACTGCAAACAGGCCAGGCAAGGCGCGAGGAGCGAAGTTTGGTCATTCCAAATGAACGACGAGCACCCATTCGCCGGGAGCGAATTGAAACCGCCGAAGGCGGGCCCACCGGGGGAGGCGCATGGATGCGCCGACTAACGCAGTCTGGCCGGTTTGCAGGCGCAATCCTGACGGAACGGGCCGGTTTTCCCGCGATCCTGCGTTGCGAAGCGCGTCCATGCGCTTCGCCCTTCGGGCCGGCCTGCGGCCGTCCGAATACGTTCCCGACGCATTCGTGTCGTTCGCTGACTTGGAATGACCAAGCGGCACTCACTCCGCCTGGGCTCGCGGGAAAATCGGCTCGGTCTTGGTGGCGCGAACGGGTCAGTGTTTCCCTAGCCGAGTCTGCTCGCCTTCGCTTCGCGCGATCACCACGGCGCCGGTGGAGTCCGAAAAGACGTTCACCGCTGTTCGGCACATATCCAGGACGCGGTCGACGGCGAGGATGAGTCCGACGCCTTCTAGGGGCAGTCCGATGGCGGTCAGAATGACGCCGATGGCGACCAGGCTGGCCGAGGGAATCCCTGCCACCCCGATGGACGTCAACAAGGCGGTGAGCACGATGACGAACTGCGTCCCCAGGGTGAGGTCCAGCCCGTAGGCCTGGGCTATGAACATGGCGGCGACACACTCGTAGAGCGCGGTGCCGTCCATGTTGACCGTGGCACCCAGCGGCAGCACGAAACTGCTGGTCTTGTTTGAGACACCGGCGCGGTTTTCCACGCAATCCAAGGTGACCGGCAGGGTGGCCGACGACGAGCTGGTGGAAAACGCCGTGAGTAGAGCAGGCGACATGGCCGCGTAGTGCTTGAACGGGTTCACGCGTGCCACCAGCGCCAGCATGACCGGCATGGTCAGCAGCAAATGCGCGGCCAGCGCCAGCACAACGGTCATGAAAAAGACAAACAGCGGCCGGATGGCATCAAAGCCGGTTTGTGCGACGACTTCGGCCACCAGGCCGAACACGCCCAGTGGGGCGATCCGCATGACCAGGTGCGTCATCTGCAGCATGACCTGATACACGCCTTCCCAGAAATCTTTGAGCACTTCGCCCGGCTGTCCTTGCAGGCGTGCGGCCAGGAAGCCAAACAAGATAGAAAAGGCGATTAGCCCGAGCATCTGGCCTGCCGCGGCCGCATTGACGATATTTGGTGGGACCAGGCGCAGAACAATGCCGATGACGTCGCCAGTGCCGCTGCCTTCGATGCGCTCCAGCACCTGTCCGGTGCTGGCATCCAGCCCGAGTCGGTCGCCAGCCGGTTGGCCGTCGATCTCACCGGGCGAGAGCAGGTTCACAAAGAACAGTCCGATCAAAATCGCGCAGAGGCTGGTGACGACGTAATACGCGAGTGTCTTGCCCCCCAGTCGCCCCAGCTCACGCTCGCCCGGCAGCCCCATAACGCCCACGATGATGGACGACACGATCAGGGGCACGATCAGCATCTTCAATGCATTGAGGAAGAAGGTGCCGATCAGGTCGAAGGCATCAATCCACCAGCCTTCAGCAGGAACAAGTGAGCCGACAATCGCCGCAGCGATCAGGGCGATCAGGATTTGCCAGTGGAGTTTCATGCGCGCGGCACTTTGGTCGGAAAGCCAGAGACGCTAGCGCAGAAGGGCGGGGCGGACAATCGGCGACGGGCGGCGTTGACGCATTGATCGATGCCCGGCTAATCTTCGTGGGAAATAATTCCACAACTATCATCGCGGGGGGATGGAACCATCGCCGCGTCGCGCGTTGAAGCGTTGGCGCGAGCCTCTTGGCCATCCGGGGATTGAGCTATGTACGAAAAACTGTTTGGGAGGCCCGTGGGCCTCGGTGGGGTGCTGTGTGCTGCAATGATTTGCACACCGGCGTGGGCACAGGTTGGCGAGCGCGCTGACGCACCTGAGGAAGAGGATCAGGTCGAACTCCAGACTTTCGAGGTCACCGGCTCGCGTATTCGCCGTGTGGATTTCGAGTCTGCGCAGCCCGTCGTCGTGCTGACGCGGGAGGACATCGAGCGCACCGGTCTGGTGAACATCGGTGACCTGCTGCAGGAAGTGCCGATGGCCGGTTCCGCGCTGAACCGCACGTTCAACAACGGCGGCACGGGGACCACCGAGGTGGATCTGCGCAACCTGGGGTCCAACCGCACGCTGGTGCTGGTGGACGGCCATCGTTGGATTAACGGCACGAGCTTTGCCGGCACCGGCGCGGTCGATCTCAACACAATTCCGACGGCCATCATCGAGCGCATCGAAATCCTGAAGGACGGTGCATCGGCGATTTACGGCTCCGACGCCATCGCTGGCGTGATCAACTTCATCACCCGCAAGGACGTGACCGGCGTGCAGGCCTCGACGCAGTTCGGTGCCTACAATGCGGAAGACGGGTTGCAGCAGCAGCACAACCTGTCCTTCGGCACCGTCAGTTCGAACACCTCGATGTTCACCAACTTTAGCTTCACGCGGCAAAATGCATTGTTTGCCGGTGACCGTGAGCGCTCCTCCGTCCCTCTGTTCGGGACCGGTATCACCCGGGGCAGTATCTTCACCCCGCGTGGCACCGTGTTGTTCGTGCCGAACCAGGCGAACCAGAACATCCTGAATGCCGCAAATTCTGATAACTGTCAGGACCTGGGTGCGGGTGTCGTCAATGGCACGGTTGAGGACGAACTCGGTTTTGATCCGGGTTTGACGATCCCCAACCAGGCGTCGGGTCTGACCCTTTGCAACATTATTCTGCAACGGGGCGAGACCGTGAATCCGGGGGAAACCACGGCAGAGGTTGCGGCGCGCTACAAGCCGTTCGATACCTTCGAAGACCCCTACAACTTCGCGCCGATTAACTATCTGCTCACGCCGTTCGAGCAAACCTCGGTGTTCACCCAGATCAATCACCGTTTCAGCGATTTGATCAACTTCAGCGGGCAGGTGCTCTACAACAAGAGCCGTACCGAGCGTGAGCTGGCAGAGACGCCGCTGATCTTCGGCAACCTGCTGTTCCCGCCCTTTGATCAGGTCTATGTCGCCGACGACCAGTTGTACAACCCCTTCGATCAGGACATCGGCAACTCGGGTGAAGACGGCCTCATCGGTCTTGGCATTGTCGGCCGCCGCTTCCAGGAACTGGGGCCGCGGACGCTGACCCGCGACACCGAGACGATTTACCTGCGTCCGAACATCAACGGTACGTTTGATGCGCTGGGCCGCTTCTTCTCCTGGGAACTGGGCTACTCCTTCGGGACTTCGGTGACGACCAACCGTCACACCGGCGACCTGAACATGGAAAACGTCAAGCGCGCCCTGGGGCCGGCCGAGTTCTGCGGTGGCGATCCGCGCGTGCAGGACGGAACCATCGTGGCCAACGAGACCGCCGACCCGGACTGTGTGCCGCTGGATATCTTCGGCGGCCCGGGGTCGATCACCCAGGAGCAGCTGGACTACGTCTCCTACAACGCCGCCAGCAGTGCCGAATCGCAGGTGCGTGATCTGTACGGCAACCTATCGTTCGATTTCCCGAATTCCGCTGAGTACCTGCCGGCACCGATTGGCATGGCACTGGGCTTCGAAATCCGTAACGAAAAGTTCGAGGACCAGCCGGACGCACTGGTCGAGCAGGGGCTGAGCAGCACCAACCTGCGGCGCTCGACCAAGGGCTCGATCAGCGGTCGTGAAGCCTTTGTTGAGCTGGACATCCCCATGTTCGCCGGCATTGACTTCGTGGAGTCCCTGGACCTGAACCTGGCCGCGCGTTACACGAACTTCGATTCGTATGACCCGGATCTCAGCGGCAAGGTGGGTATTCGCTGGCAGCCGTTCTCGGACCTGTTGGTGCGTGCAACCGGTTCCCAGTCGTTCCGCGCACCGTCGATCACGGATTTGTTCCTGGCCGCTACCGACAGCTATCCGTCGGTTACCGATCCGTGTGTGGGGCGGTCGGAAGGTTCGACCACCGACGAGAACTGTGACGCGGAAGGCGTGGATGGCGGGGTGACCCAGCCGAGCTCGCAGATCTTGACCCAGTTCGGTGGTAACCAGAATCTGGAACCCGAGACGGCTGATACCTTCACCGCCGGCTTCGTGTTCAGCCCCAGCGCGATTCCCGAGTTCAACATCTACCTGGACTACTTCGATATCAAGCTGGACAACTTCATCGGATTCCTGAGCCCGCAGCTGATTCTGGATCTCTGCTACACGGCTGATCGCAGTTCCGGTCGTCCGGCCGTCTGTGACTTCGTGGATCGTAACGATGGTGGCGCCGGTTCCATCCGGACCATCCAGGCGCGCTCCTTTAACTTCGCCAAGCTGGAAACGCGCGGTATCGACGTGGCCTTCGACTACGTTTTGCCGGTGAACGACTGGCTCAGCGGCGTGGGGCTGGACGTGCCCGGACGCTTCGTGCTGTCGGCTGACTCGCAGTATCTGATCAGCTACGAGCAGTTTGTCCCGAACTCCGATGGCAGCTTCACGGGCTTTGAGCTCAAGGGCCTGAACCTGGGTGACACGCCGCTGCCGAAGCTGAAGATCAATGCCGAGCTGACCTGGGATATGGGCCCGTATGGCTTTAGCTGGAGCACCCGCTTCATCCAGGGGACCTGGGAGCAGTGCAACGACGGGCTGAGCCCGCCGGTGCAGGACTTCGGCCTTTGTGACCGCAATGACGAAGACCTGAACACCGATCAGGACGACGATGTCGACGGTTCGCTGCACAAGCTGGAAGACGTGTTCTACCACGACATCCAGTTCACCTGGACGCCCCCGTTCTTCAACCAGGGTGAGCTGACGCTGGGTGTGCGCAACCTGTTCAACGAGCAGCCGCCCGTGTCGTACCAGGCGTTCTCCAACAGCTTCCCGGCCACGCTGTATGAGCCGCCGGATAGCCGTGAGCCCTACCTGCGTATGAAGGTGGCCTTCTGAGCCCAGCCTTCGCGCATCGGCCCCGGCGACTCGCAAGAGTCGCCGGGGTTTTCGTTTCTGGCCTGGTCAGCGTGGCACTGCTCGGTGTGGCCGGCTGTGCCGGCGCCCCGCGTGCGCTGCTGACCGTGCCGGCCGACCCGGTACCGGTGGACCCATTGGTTGCCGGCATCGTGATTGATGCCATCGAAGGTCGGGCAGCCGTATCGCAGCAGCCGCGCTTGCCGGCGGGCGAGTACCGCCTGCTTGTGCGCTCGCGGTTGGATGCACGCACGCTGCGCCAGGGGCCCAAGCGCGTCACGTTGCAGTTGCAGGCCTGTCAGGTCTACACGCTGGGGGCGCAGCACCGTAGTCGTTTCGATCCGCGGTTCGAATTGCTGGTCGTTCGACAACAGCCGATTCCAGGCTGTGTGGCCGGCGAGCGTGACGCACAGCCATCAGCGAGCTGAAGCACGCGCGCTATCATGTCGCCATGAATCAATCTCTCATCGACGAGGCGCTGGAGCGCCACATCCGTCCGGCCGGCGCCGGATGGGCCTGGATACGCGACGCATGGCGCATGTTTACCCGACAGGTTGTGACCTGGTTGGTGCTGGTGGTGCTCCTGTTTCTGGTCGTATTGGGCATTGGCCTGATCCCGCTGGGCGATCTACTCACCAGCCTGCTCAGTCCCGTGCTGATGGGAGGATTGATGTTGGGCGCACACCGCCAGGCCGGCGGTGGTCGTGTCGATCTCGGCCATTTGTTTGCTGGGTTTCGGCGCCAGCTGGGTCCGCTGGTCCTGCTGGGTTTGCTGCAGTTGCTGGCGACCATTATCGGGCTGACCGTGCTAGCGGTCGTCGCCCTGCTGACAGTCGGATTGCAGGCGTTCGAGAGCCCGGAGCTGTTCTCTGATGTCACCCTGGGCAGCTGGATCTTGTTGGCTGTGGTCAGCGCCGTCTTCACGGCGGGCATGGTCATGGCGTTCTGGTTGGCGACACCGCTGGTGGCCATTGCAGGCTGCAAGCCTTGGGAATCGGTCGAGCGTTCGTTTGAGGCGGCATTGCGCAACTGGCGAGCGCTGCTAGTTTATGGCGCGGTGGTGTTGGGTTTGCTGCTCGTTGCGACCATCCCGCTGGGGCTTGGTCTGATCGTGCTGCTTCCGGTGCTCATGATCAGCAACTACACGGCCTGCGCCGACATTTTTGCGTTTGCGACTAGCCCCGCGACAGATGGGGACGCGGATCCGGAGGCCGCTGCGGCCGTGAGGGAGGAAAGACCCGATGAGCCAGACCATCGATAGCGCCAAGGCCGCTCCAGGCCTGGCGCGGCGAATGCGCCAAGTCACCGATTACATGACGCGAGATTTTCTTGGCGGACCGCGCCCCTTGAAGTTCGCCTGGGTGATTAACGCGCAAAAGGGTGGGACCTGCCTGTTCGTCGGCTTGCTGATGCTCTGGTATGGCAACAGCTCGCCGGCTGCCTGGGTTTATCTGGCCTTACATGGCACCTACGGCCTTTGCTGGATTCTCAAGGATGTGACGTTTCCCGATCCGAACTGGCAGGCCCGAGTGACTTTCGGCGGTGCGGCCATGTCCATCGTCGGCGGTTTGGGCCTTTATTGGCTGATCGCGTGGCTGCTGATCTCGGGTGTCAGCCAGCCGGTGTATCCGTTGCCTGACCATGCTTGGTTTGCCCTGTGCATTGCCCTGCACACGCTGGGCATTGCCATCATGCTGTCGGCGGATGCACAGAAGTTCTACACCCTGCGGGTGCAGCGCGGTCTGATTACCACCGGCATGTTTCGCTACATACGCCATCCCAACTATCTCGGCGAGATGATGATTTACGGGAGCTACGCCCTGCTGGTCTGGCACTGGCTGCCGGTCGTCATCCTCGCGTGGATTTGGATCGGAATCTTTGCCGTGAACATGGTGCTCAAGGAGGCGTCCATGTCGCGTTATCCGGAATGGGCAGCGTATAAGCGTCGCACCGGTTGGTTGTTGCCGGGGCTTTGACAGCTGGTCCGGTACGAACAAGGGCGGCCTCGGCCGCCCTTGTTCGTTATGCAATCGGTGTCAGGCGGCCTGGTCCGCAGGCTTGGTTGATGTCGGCTTGCGGCTGGGCAGGGTGCCCATGAGCTTGCAGATAATGCCCAGCATGATTTCATCGGCGCCGCCTCCGATGGAGACCAGGCGTGAATCCCGGTAGGCGCGGGCAATGCGGTTCTCCCACATAAAGCCCTGTCCTCCCCAGAATTGCAGGCAGGCGTCGGTGACCTCGCGCGACACCCGGCCCGCCTTGAGCTTGCACATGGAAGCCAGCATCGAGGCGTCCCGACCATTGATGTAATCCTCGGTGGCCTGCATGGTCAGTGCCTTGAGGCTTTCGATCTCGGTCTTGAGCTCGGCCAGGCGAAAGTGAACGTACTGGTTATCGAGCACGGATTGCCCGAATGCCTTGCGGCTACGGGCGTACTCGATGGTTTCGTCGAGGTTGTTCTCCAGACCCTCGATCGCCGTGGCGGCCCCAAACAGGCGTTCTTCCTGGAACTGCAGCATCTGATACATGAAGCCCATGCCTTCCTGGCCGATCAGGTTGCGCTGAGGGACACGAACATTGTCGAGGAAGATCATGGCGGTGTCTGAGGAGCGCATGCCCAGCTTGTCCAGCTTGGTCTGTCGGTCCACGCCCTTGGCATCCAGCGGCACGACGACCAGCGACTTGTTCTTATGCGCCTTGCCCTCACCGGTGTTGACCAGCATGCAGGCCCAGTCCGACTGCGTGCCGTTGGTAATCCACATTTTGGAGCCGTTGATGACATAGTCGCCGCCATCCTTGGTGGCGGTGGTTTTGATGCTGGCCACATCGGAACCTGCGCCGGCCTCGGAGACGGCGATGGAGACCACTTGCTCGCCGGCGATGGCGGGGGCTAGGTACTCGTTACGCAGTTCATCCGAACCGAAGCGAGCCAGGGCCGGTGTGGCCATGTCGGTTTGGACGCCAATGGCCATGGGCAGGGAGCCGCAGTGGCATCGTCCCAGCGCCATCGCGAACATGAGCTCGTAGGAATAATCCAGGCCCATGCCGCCATATTCGGTGGGCTTGTTCACCCCGAGCAGCCCCAGGTCACCCATCCGCTTCAGGACATCATGGGCTGGCCAGATACCGGCGGCCTCCCATTCCTCAATGTGGGGGTTAAGCTCGTCCTCCACGAACTTGACGACGGTTCGGTGCAGTTCCTTATGCTCATGGGTAAGTTTCATTACTGGTGTCTCCTCGCTAACAGATGCGCTTTCGCTGCTACATTTCATCTCATTCTGTTGCAGTCGATTGCCGGGTGCAACGCTCATCGAAGATGCGGTGCGGTAATGTAAATTACGGTTTGACCGCGACACCTGACAAAACACGGCCCCGCAATGGGTCTACTGTGTCATCGCCATTCGACGGAGCCGCTACGATGCCGACCGTTCTTCCGCCATGCTCGCGGCAACGACGCCCGCAGCCGTTGTCATGAGTCGTTCTCGCCGAGAGTTCGCCGCCCTGGTCGACGCCTATGCGCAAGACCTTTATCGCTATGCGTACTGGCTTTGTCGTGACGCCCATACGGCCGAAGACCTGGTTCAGGACACGCTGCTGCGGGCGTGGAGGGCGTTTGACAAATTGCAGGACGTGAAGGCGGCACGGGCCTGGTTGATCACGACTGTTCGGCGCGAGCACCTGCGTCGGTTCGAGCGGTTTCAACCGACGACGGTGGATGTGGACGAGATGGAGTATCTCCCCGCACTGCCCAGCGACGACATCGCCGCCGCCGACGAAATCCAGGCGCGCATGGCGGCTTTGTCTGTCGCCGATCGGGAGGCCTTGCTGCTGCAGGCCGGCTACGGCTACACCCTCAAAGAAATCGCAGAAATTATGGACACCACCCCGGCCGCTGTAGGCAACCGCGTATACCGCGCCCGGCAGCGGCTGTTGCAGGCCGATGCCTCGTCATCGCGCCAGGAGGAGCAGGCATGAACTGTTTCGATGCGCGCCGCGCTTTACTAACCGACCCCGCCCGGTTGCCGGAACCCATTGCCGATCATGTCAGCCAATGCCGTCGCTGTGCTCGCGAAGCGGCACAGATCCGACGGTTGGATCGGCGGGTGGCCGAAGTGGCCCGGGTGCCGGTGCCCGAGGGGTTGAATGACCGCTTGAAGATGGCCGGCCCGCAGCCAATGCGGCGCCGCCTGCTGCCCTGGGGCGGCGGTGCGGCGCTGGCCGCATCGCTGCTCCTGGCCTGGGTCGTGGTGGGGTGGTCTCCATCGAGTACCGTGTCGGCCAGTGAATGGATGAATTCAATGGTTGCGCATACGGTGTACGACGCGGCCCATGAACTGACGCCAGACCCGGCGGCCGCCCAGGATTTCGAGCGTGTGCTGCGCCGTCTGGGCGGGCAGATCGCCGCTGTGCCCGACGGGATTACCCGCGCGGGCTATTGCGTGTTGGAGGGCCGCGGCGCATTGCATGCCGTGATCGAGCGCGCCGGCCAACGATTGGTGGTCTATGTCATTCCCGGTGTCGCCACACAGTCCATGCTGGTGCGCATGCAGGGCTGGGAGGGCGAGCTGTTATCGGCGCAGGGTGCAACGGTTGCGGTGCTGGGTCAGCAGTCTGACCCGGCGATCGAAGCCCTTGTGCAATCCCTGGCCGCCGCCGTGCAGTGGTCCTGAGCCGCGGCGCGTCCCTGGCGTCGAGAGGATTCCGCGCCGCGTGAATCCGTGGGCAGAGCGCCTGCGCTACGCTGTCCTCCTCACTGACGCCTGGGGCCCGGTCCGATCATGTACGAGCGCTGGATACTTCCCTACCTGCTGGATGGGGCCTGCGGGATCAAAGCAATCCGCCGACAGCGGCAGAAAGTGGTGCCCCAAGCGCATGGGCGGGTGCTTGAAATCGGCATCGGCACGGGGCTGAACCTCGAGCATTACCAGCGCCACCGGATACGGAGCCTGCATGGGTTGGATCCTTCGGTGGCGATGCACCGGCTGGCCCGAAAGCGTATGCGTGAGGCCGGTCTGGATGTCACCCTCGTGCCGCTGTCCGCCGAATCCATTCCAGAACCCGACCACAGCTTCGACACCGTGGTCTGCACCTACACGCTGTGCACGATCCCTGACCCGGTGGCTGCCCTGATCGAAATGAGACGGGTGCTCAAGCCCGAGGGTCAGCTCCTGTTCTGCGAGCATGGGCAGGCACCTGATCGCGGCGTGTCACGTTGGCAACGTCGTCTCAACCCCCTCTGGCGACCGATGGCCGGGGGCTGTCACCTGGATCGCCGCATTCCCGAGTTACTGGATGCAGCGAAGTTCAGTATCGAGCAGCTGGATCAGATGTATCTGCCCGGCCCGAGGGTCCTGACCTACAACTATTGGGGTGTTGCCAAGCCGGTCTAGTCTTCGATTTCCGGAAGTCGCACCGCGACGATCGAGGCAATGATGGAGCCCGTGCCGAACATCAGCACCATACCGCTCGCGCCCAACCAGGGCTCCAACAGGCTCAGCGAACCGCCAGCCAGCAGGAGCAGTCCGATCAGCGTGTTGCTCACGGCGGTATAGGCCGCTCGGCTCTCCTGCGTGGCCATGTCGATTAAATAGGTACTGCGGCCCAGGCGGACGCCACTGTGTGCCAGCGCCAGCACGAAGTAGAAACCGGCGAACAACAGGCTGTGCTGCCAGCCGATGTGCACGGCCGCGAACAAGCCCACGCAGGCGGCGCCGGCGATCCAGCCCGCGCGGATCAGCACACGCCGGCTGGAGATGTCCGACTGATGCCCCCACACCGGGCCTCCGAGCAGATTGGCCGCGCCCACGGCAAGCAGCAGACCCCCCAGGTCTCTGAAATCCGTGCCGCCGGTCTCCCGGGCGGTGACGACCATGAACGGGGCGGCAAATGCCGTGGACAGAAACAGGGCACGGGTGATGACGAACTGGCGGAACTGAGCATCACTGCGCAGCAGCCCGAGCTGGCGGAAGGCTTCCTGCCCGGCATTGCCACCGCCCGCCGTCTGACCGCGTTCCTCGATGACCAACCCATACGCCAGGGCCGCGCCCAGCCAGAGTCCACCGGCGCCCAGCAGCAGTGCGGCCAGATAGCCCAGATGTTCTCCGCCGGATAGCAGCCCGGATGCACCGATGACCAACGCCGCGCCCCCGGCAGCGGATGAGGCATAGCCTGACGCCTTGCCCCGGGTCCGACGCGAGACGGTCTTTCCCTGGACATCCTTGATCGCGACAGAACAGACGCCGCGAGCCAGGCTGAAAATGACCAGCAGACCGAGCAGGGCCCAGCCCGCGGTCGCGCCCTGCAGCATCAGCGCGACGCCCGCCATGGCCACCATGCAGGCGCCCTGGACGGCGCTGCCTCCCACCCAGAACCATTTGCGAATGGCGTGGCTGCGAATCCAGGCGGCGACGAACAACTGTGGGATCAGCGCCAGTGATTCGCGGATAGGGACCGTTAGGCCGGCCATGAAAGCCGGCGCACCGACCGCGCCGAGTACCCACACCAGCACCAGTTTGGCGCTCCCCAGGTGATCCCCGGTCTTGGTCGCCGAGAGCGCGATCACGTGGATGAGAAAGTTGCGTGGCAGGTGTTTGCAGGCAGCGTCCGGGACGTCCTTGCACACGCGAGCGTCTTCTTCTCCGATTAGCATTTCGTAGACGGATCGATCCGGTTCCAAGTGTTTGCTCCCTGCCTGCCGTGGCCGAGAGTCTGCCATGTCGGGCGCCGGCCTGAGCACCCTGCGCAAGGGGGCTTACCGGGCCGGCCGCCGCGGCACGAACGCGAAGACGAGCAGGAGACCCGCGACGAAACCACCGATATGCGCACGAAAGGCCACGCCCCCGCCCGTGCCGCCGGACAGCGCCTCGGAGAGCAACTGCATGGCAAACCACAGCCCGAGTACGGCCACGGCGGGCAGCCGCGTGACGTGTAGATAAAAGCCCAGCGGAATCACCACGGTGACGCGGGCCTGAGGAAACAAGACCAGGTAGGCGCCGAGCACGCCGGAAATCGCACCACTGGCCCCGACCATGGGAATGGTGGAGCCCGGTGCCGGCAGCGCCTGGGCCAGCGCGGCTGCCACCCCGCAGAGCAGATAGAACAGCAGAAATCGACCGTGGCCCATGCGGTCTTCGACGTTGTCGGAAAAGATCCACAAATACAACAAGTTGCCGAGTAGGTGCATCCATCCGCCGTGCAGGAACATCGACGTGAAGACGGTCAGCAAGGCGGGGACTGTGGCGACCTCGGGCGGCAGCACGGCGCCCTGGAGCAGCCGCGCCGGGATAAGGCCGTATCCGAAGATCGCCTGCTGCACGGCCGGGCCCAGCGACCATTCCCAGAGGAAGACCACCACGCAGACGGCGATGAACAGCCAGGTCAGCAGCGGGGGGCGGCGTGCGGGATTGTCGTCGCGGATCGGAATCATGGGCCAAATGCGTGGAGCAGTCCGGGGTCAGCCCGGACGAACCCAAGGGGTCAAGGTGCGTCGTGCACCTCGCGTGGATTTTCCCTAGTGTAGGCGGCATGACGCGACCGCTGGGTCCGGGCGGAGGTCACCGCCCCCGAGTGCCGGTTGCGCGCACAACAAAAGGAGACAGTATGAGCATACCTCGCTCCGTGCTGGACCAGATTGGTCGCACGCCGATGCTGGAGGTGCAGGGCTTTGACACGGGTCCCTGCCGCCTCTTCGTCAAACTGGAAAATCAGAATCCGACCGGGTCGATCAAGGACCGGATCGGTTTGTCGCTGGTCGCTGCAGCGGAACGTGATGGCCTGATCGCGCCGGGAGGCACGCTAATCGAAGCCACAGCGGGTAATACCGGGCTGGGGCTCGCGCTGGTCGCCGCGCAAAAGGGTTACAAGCTACTGCTGGTTGTGCCCGACAAGATGGCACAGGAGAAGATCTTCCACCTCAAGGCCCTGGGCGCAGATGTGCGCATTACTCGGTCGGATGTCGGCAAGGGTCATCCCGAGTATTACCAGGACATTGCCGAGCGCTTGGCGGCGGAGATGCCTAACAGTTTCTACGTCAATCAGTTCGGCAATCCGGCCAACCCCCATGCCCATGAGACGACGACAGGCCCCGAGATCTGGGAGCAGATGGCCGGTGATGTCGATGCCGTGGTTTGCGGCGTGGGCTCGGGTGGCACCATTACCGGGCTGACCCGGTACTTTCGCCAGGTTAGCCCGGACACCCGCATGGTGCTGGCCGACCCCGAGGGATCGGTGCTGGTCGACTATGTACGCACGGGGGCCTACGGAGAGGCCGGTAGCTGGCTGATCGAAGGTATTGGCGAAGACTTTATCCCGCCGATTTGCGACCTGAGCGCCGTGCACGCCGCCTACAGCATTTCGGACGCGGAAAGCCTGCAGACGGCCCGGGCTCTACTTCGCAAATGCGGCGTGCTGGGCGGGTCTTCGACGGGGACGCTGCTGGCGGGGGCACTGCGCTACTGCCGGGAGCAGACCCGGCCACAGCGCGTGGTGACCTTCGTCTGCGACAGCGGAAACAAATACCTGTCGAAGATGTACAACGATTTCTGGATGTTCGACCAGGGTCTGCTCGGACGTGAGCAAACAGGCAACCTGCTGGACTTGATTGCGCGGCGTTATGCCGACGGATCCGCGGTGACGGTCCGTGAGGACGATACGCTCATCCAGGCCTACCGCCGGATGAAGTTGGACGATGTGTCACAACTGCCTGTCATGCAGGACGATCGACTGGTTGGCATCATCGACGAGTCGGACATTTTGATGGCGGTGCACCGGGATCCCAACCGGTTCGAAGCGGCGGTCGCGTCTGCGATGGTCACCGAACTGGAGACCGTTGACGTGCATGCCGAGCTCGATGAGCTGCTGCCACTGTTCGACCGCGGGCGCGTGGCCATTGTCGAGCAAGCGGGTGAGTTCGTCGGCCTGATCACCAAGATCGACGTGCTCAATTATCTGCGACACCGCATTCAATAGGACCTGACGTGAACAAACTTCGCACACTGGCGCTGGCCACACGGGCCATACACGGTGGCCAGCACCCCGATCCGGTGACCGGCGCCGTGATGCCGCCGATCTCTCAATCTTCGACCTACGTGCAATCGGGGCCGGGTGAGCATCAGGGGTTCGAGTACTCCCGGTCACACAACCCGACGCGCTATGCCTATGAACGGGCTGTTGCGAGCCTGGAAGAGGGCCGGGCAGCTTTCGGATTTGCCTCCGGGTTGGCCGCGATGGCCTCGGTGCTTGATCTATTGCCGGCCGGCAGCCATGTCGTGGCATCGGATGACCTTTACGGTGGCAGCTACCGTCTGTTCAATGCGGTTCGCCAGCGGTCTGCCGGGTTGGAGATCAGCCACGTCGACATGCGTGATATGAACGCGCTACGTGAAGCCATCCGCCCCGAGACCGGGTTGATCTGGGTGGAAACACCCACGAACCCGCTGTTGCGCCTGGCAGACCTGGAGGCCATTGCCGCCCTGGCCCGCGAGCGGGGCATTCTGAGTTGTGTCGACAACACCTTCGCCACGCCGATGCTTCAGCAGCCGCTGACGGTTGGCTTTGATCTGGTGCTTCACTCCGCAACCAAGTATCTCGCGGGTCATTCCGATGTGGTGTCGGGGGTGGTGGTGGTGGGCGACGATGCCGAGCTGGAGGACCGGCTACGTTTTGTGCAGAACGCGGTCGGCGCGGTGGCGGGGCCCTTCGACAGCTACCTCGTGCTGCGGGGCATTAAGACTTTGGCCCTGCGCATGCAGCGGCATTGCGAGAATGCGGGCACCCTGGCGGATTGGTTGTCCCGGCAGGCTGGCGTTCGCACGGTGCATTACCCCGGGCTGGCGTCACATCCCCAGCATGCGCTTGCGAAACGCCAAATGAGCGGATTCGGCGGCATGATTTCGGTGGAGATCGCCGGTGGCCTGCCGGCGGCACGCGCCTTTCTCCAAGCCACGTCGCTGTTCCAGCTGGCCGAGTCCCTGGGCGGTGTCGAAAGCCTGATCGAGCATCCCGGCATCATGACCCATGCCAGCGTGCCTGCCGACCAGCGTGAGCAGCTGGGGATCGGTGATGGATTGGTGCGACTGTCCGTCGGCATTGAGGCCGTGGACGACCTGCAGGCTGATCTGCAGCAGGCGCTGCATGCGGCGGCACAGGCTGTCGGCTAGGGCATGCCTTGGGGCGCGCGCTCCGGGCGGCGCAGGCGGGTCGGGACTTCGATTTCATAAAGCGTGCCCCAACGCTTGCCGGTGACGAACAGGCGTTGGGGCGTCTCCAGCCACGCGATGCCATTCAGGGTGCTGCCCGGATGGGCTGGGGTGTTGGCATCGAGATGGCTTAAGTCCAGCCATTCGACGACCCGGCCGCTTTCCGGCGCGATGATGGCAATGCGACGGGTCTGCCAGACGTTGGCCAGCAGGTGGCCCCGGACCCATTCCAGCTCGTTGAGTCTGCGCACGGGTTGCCCACCATCGGTGACACGAAGGCGCCGAATCGGGGTGAAGTCCTCGGTCTCGTGCCAGGTCAGCGTCTCGCTGCCGTCGCTGCGAATCAGCGCCTGCCCGTCAAAGGTCAGCCCCCAACCCTCCCCGCGATAAGACCACTGGTTCAGCAGCCGGCCGTGGCGGGACCAGACCAGCGCACGCCCTGCTTGCCAGGTCAGCTGAACCAGCCGGTGATCAGCGGTGATCGCAAGCCCTTCGCCAAACAGCCGGGGGGACAGCGGAATGCGGCGTTCGACACGCCCGGAGGCCAGATCGACCCAGCGCAGCTCCGAGCGGCCTCGCTGACCGGTGCTCTCCAGCAATTGTTCGCCATGAAAGACCAAGCCCTGGGTGAAGGCATCCCGATCATGTGGATACGTGGCCACGACCTCAGGTTGGGTCATCGGCGCGCGATCAGCCGCAGCCGCCATGCCCAGGACCAAGCTCAGGCCGGTCGCCAGCAGCCATCGACCGCGCATCAGGCGTCCAGCTGGTCTGCCAGCTCGTTCAGACATCCCACCGCAACGGGTGCCTGGGCAGTGATCGGCCAGGCGCCTTGCCCGCGATTCAGCCAGGTGGCCTGGAACCCGGCAGCGCGAGCGCCCAGCACATCGGCATCGGGGTGGTCGCCCACGTGAAGAATGGCGGCGGGTGGAAGCTGCAGATAATCTGCGGTGTGCGCGAAGATGCGCGGGTCCGGTTTCGCGCAGCCGACCTCACGGGCGTACACCGTGTGCTCCAGGTGTTCCAGGCCGCCGGTGGGTGCAGGGCGGCCATTCCCATTGGTGAGCCCGATCAGACGATAGCGCGCCGCCAGCCGCGCCAGCCCGGTGGCGACATCTTCGTAGCATGTGACTGTATTGCGGGCTTCATAAAAGACCTCGAAGGCCTCGGTGGCGCGCTCCGGTGGTTCACCCACCGAATCCAGCAGGACACGAATCATCTTGATCCGCAGCGCTGTCATGTCGTGCATGAGCTCGGGGTTGGCTTCGCCCACCCGCTGACGCACCGCGTGCAGGCCGGCGTCGTCATACCGTTCGAGTACGGCGGGCGCATGGGCTTCAAACCACTGTTTCAGGACGCGTTCGGCCCGATGAATCACGGGCTCGATGGGCCAGAGTGTGTCATCAAAATCGAAGCTAATGGCCTGGATGTGCTGCACTTGCAGCCTGGTTTCAGTCATCGATGAGCTGATACTCGAGCGTGGAGACCACCCGAATATGCTTGATTTCCGGCGAGTGCGCGTCGCGGTCGGTAATGGTGAACAGGCCTTGGCGCGCGCGTAGTAGCCGACCGACCTTGGCCCCGGAATCCTCAGCGAACCGGGCGGCGGCCTGGCGACCGTTGCGGGTGGCCTCGGCGATCATGTCCGGTTTGATGGCGTTGAGTTCGGTGAACAGGAACTGGGTTTGCGCGCCCCACTGATGCATTAACACCACGCCGGCACGGACCAGCTCGCCCGCCTGTTGCTGGGCCTGACGCAGGGCTGCGAGTTGGCTCGTCCGCAGCAACACCGTGGCCTCGGCGGTGTAGCGACTCCCGCGGACGGCGCCGCCGTTCCCGTATTGCTGTGAAAGCTTGTCTGTGATGCGGGGCGCCGAGCGGGTGATGTCCTCGGCATCGAAACCCTGGTCAGCCAGAAACGCGAGTATGCGGTCGGCGTCTCGCTCGAGCAGGGTCTGGACCTGGGGCAGGTCATTGCCGGTGGCGGAATAGACCAGTGGCCAGATCGCCAGATTGGCGGGGACCTCGCGCTCGGCAAGCCCCTTGACCTCGACGTAGCGATCGGACTGTCCGATCTTGCCGAGTGCTGGGGCCAGCAGGCAGGCAGCGATCACCAGGCCGGCGGCGAGCAGGCCGCCGGCCAGGATGCGATCGCTCATTTACGGGCTCGGTTCATCCGAGTCGAAGCCGTCGCCAATCTGGCAGGCGAGAGTCAGTGCGGCCAGGGTGTCAACCGTGATGGTGCCACCGTCGATTAGAGGGTCCGTGTCGTCACCGGGCGGGTCGATGATTGCGCCCATGTCATCACGAATCGATCCCGTCACGCAGGCCGTACCTGTGACCAACGGCTGCGGTTCGACCAAGCCATCGTTGTTGACGGTGACCGGAGAGCCGAAGCCGAACCCGCCCTCAACGCAAACATCGTTCGAATTGTCCCAGGTGCCTTCGATCGGATCGTCCCAGTTGACCGGGAAGTTCGTCTCGACGAACTCGCTGCCGGGCACTGGCTGATCGTTCTCATCCAGCAGGGTGATGCTGACGGCAGCACTGAGCTGCGCCGTGGTCGCCTCAAGCACGCCGGGGATACCAATGGGCAACGTGTCTCCCAGGCCAGAGGCGATGCAGCCGTCCTCAGGCTCTGAAGTCACGACAATATTTGTGGGCAGCACACCCAGGATGGTCGCCGTGAGCGCATCGGCAAAAATGATGTCCTGCGTGACCTGATACTGGGCGCCGACGATGACATCACAGGGTGAGACACCGGCCGTTTCACACACATCGGTGGCGTTGGCGGTCAGGGTGAGGCGGCCTTCGGTTGTGTCGCCGTCACCATCGACGTCATCACCGTTTTCGATATTCGCCAGATCGGCGGTGTTGGTGATGAGTTGATCTTCTTCCGCGCGGACGAGCCAAGTAAGGTCTTCATTCTCGGTGAAGTCCTGGAAGCTACCGTCGGAGATGATGCCAAACGCGAGGAAGTCGCGTTGCAGGCCTTCGCCGACCTGAACTGGGGTGTCAGCCGCGCCGATATAGCAGGCGTCGCGAGTTGCCTGGTCATCTGAGGCGGCCGTGCCAGGGCAACGCTCACAGCGGCCCTCGCTCAGGCGATCTTCTGGACAGGTGTAGACCCCGGCGACTTCCGTCGGCAGCACGGCCACGGTGCTGAGTGAGTTCAGGCTAGGCTGGCCCGGTACGCTTGCCTGGATGTTGACCGAAGCTTCGGCTGCGCTGTCGGGAACAAAGCTACCCGGGTCCTGACAGAAGGCGGCATCAACCGCTTGGGAGGCATCGAAGGAGATGGGCGTGCCAGCTTCGGCCGTCGTGTCGGCTGTTGCTGGTGCCACGGTGACGGGGACTCCCGAAGCCTGCTTGTACCCACCGACGGTGATCAGCGTTGTGGCGTTGGCCGGAGCGATGTTGATTTCCGGGTTGCCACGTAGCGATGACGGCGGCTCGCCTGCTAGACCGGTGACGTCACGGCACAGGCCATCGGAAAATAGTCCATACACTCTGAACGGGACGGTGGTGCCGCGCGAGGTGTTTGCGCCGGCTAGGCAGGCTGTTGGTGAACCGACATCCGGGCAGAGATAGATGCTCTGCAGGACTGCATCGGTCACGAAGACAGGAATGGAATCCGAAGCCGAAGCGCCGCTGTTCTGTGTGAACGTGGCCGTAACGGCAACCCCTTCGTCGTCAAACGCTTCTCCCCAGATGCGGCCGGGGACAGGGTCGCGGCCGGCAGTGTCCAAGCCGGGGCACAGTGTCGGCGAATCTTCGGTTTCCACACAGACGGTGGACGGGTCAGCGCTCACCCAGCTCACCTCGGAGCGCAGGCACTGCGTCAGCGCTGGCAGTGGGTTGCCAGTGGTCGGGTCCTCGAAACGCGCTTCGGCACTGAGTTGACCGCTGCCATCCTGAGAAATCTCGGAGCGGGCAGTCGGGCCCGTGCAATTGCCCGTGGAGTAAACGGTGACCGAAGAGATCACGCCCGCAACAACAGACACGCGGGCAACGCCCGACTTGCCGTCCAGTGTCGCTGTGACATCAATGGCGGATGAGGTCACCGATTCACCGGATACAAGCCCGGCCGCGCTGACTGCAACGAAGCTGGTGTCGGCGCTGGACCAGCTGACCTGGCCGGTAATGTCGATCTGGGTGAAGGTGTTTCCGTCAGCAGGTGGCGTTGTATAGAAGCCAGTTGCCGTGAGCTGTCGCGTCGTGCCTTCGGCGATGCTCAGCGGAGTCGGGCTGACCGTGATTCGGTCCAGCTGCGGCGTGAAATCCGGGCTACGAACCTCGCCACTGCACGCCACGAAACTGCCGGCTGCGACAAGAACAAGTAGGGAGCGAAAAACTGACGTCATGGGGGTTCTCTCCGGCTGCCCAAGTCCTGACGAAGACATGGGTAATCGTCGTTCAGTGAAGACTAGCATGTTTACCAGGATTTCACGGTCGGCGGTGTAGGAAAACTCAGGCGATCTCGGGGTTTCTGCTGCAAACGCCACGGGTGTTGTGACGTCTGCCACAGTGATCACAAGTCCTGATAATTCACGCGCTTGCGTGGCTCATCCTGCTTGGCCGGTCCGATTCGGAACAAACCCCGGTGACCAACGGCCAGTTCGGCGCGACCGACGTGCGGTGGTTATTCCATGCCAGACGGATCGGGGCCCTTGATGTGAAAGCCCTGGACGTAGTGCACGCCCATTTGCCACAGCGCTGCCATGGTTTCGGCGTCTTCAACGCGCTGCGCAATGACTTCGACACGCTCTTCATGCGCCTTGTCGATGACCGCACGCATTTGGTTTTGACTGGGGCCAGGCTGCGAAACGGCGTGCGTGAAGGTGGCGTGCAGCTTGATGAAGTCTGGTAGCAATTCGTCCAGCAACTCGCTGGATCGCTCATCGGTGCCGAAGTAGTCAATACTGATGCCGGCGCCGAAGTGGCGGATGCCGTCGCATAATTCAATGGCCTGATCCAGCCGATTCTGCAGAAACGATTCCTGCAGATTGAAAACCAACTGACGATAGGCATCCGGTTTGCCGACCAGGCGGATGCGAAGCCATTGGAGAAAGGCCTGGGGTTGGGCGACGGTTTGTTCTGATAGCTTGACGAACAGGCGCATGTTGCCGCCTTGCTCGCGTCGACGCTGCATGAGTAGGTCGATGGCGATATCGACCACGCAGCGGTCCAGGTCAACGATGAGTCCGGTGCGCTCGGCAACCTGGATGAAATCACGTGCCTGGAATTCCTTGCCATCCTTGGATGACAAACGCAGCAAGGCGTCGTACTGCTGTTCCTCGGCGTCATCCAGTTTGAGAATGGGCATGTAGCTCAGCGAAAAACCCCCATCACGCAGTCCGGCTTCGATGCGCTTGCGCCAAGCCAAGTCCGACTTGCGGCGTTTGAGGTCGGCGTCGTCGGATTCCAGCAGCATGACCTGGCCCGGCTCCGGCGGCGCGTCGCGGAACTGCTGGGCCGTCCGGCGCAGACAAAGACTCGCATCCTCATGGAGCTCGTTGGCAAAGCCGACGGCGGCCATGCGCAGGTGCATTTGGTGGGTTTGAGTCCGGAAGATGGTGTCCGCCAGCGTTTGCATCCATTCATCTGCCGTCGCTTTCAGGCGCTGGTTCGTCGCACGTCGGTACAGGAGGATTTTGCGACCCGGGGCGACGTTATAGAGTTGGTCATCGCCGTCCAGCAGCGAGCGGAGAAAATGCTCGCAGGCCTCGATGAGCTCACCGAATTCGCTGAAGCCCAATTCTGCTTCCAGGGCTTCGGTTTCGAGAATGCGCAGGTCGAGCAGGCCAAGCACGTCGGTCGAGCCATCGTGGGCAGCGTGGTTTGCTTCCGCGATCAATCGGGCACGGACCCCCATCTGGGGCTCGCTGCGTTCACGATTGGGGGTTCCGACCAACTCCACGCAGGCATCGCCATCACGCTCTATCCGCCGCAGCGCCACCCGAAGCGGCCGGCCACGACTGCCAGCGAACTGGATATTCAGTTCTGCCGACGTGAGCTTGCCCTTGAGCAGCGCGGCGAGGGTGTCGCGCATCTCGAGCTGGTGGGCCGGGTCGATCAGGTCCAGCAGCGGAAGCGCTTCGGGTTCGGACTCGTCAACCAGTTGCGCAAACGGTTCGTTGGCCTCGATGACCACACCATCGCTGATGAGCGCAATGGCCACGCCCATGTCCCGTAGCAGCACGCGTTGCTGCGCCTGGAGCAGGCGGGTTTCCTGTTCACGCTGGGCCAGGCTGCGCCGGGTCTTGGCGTAAGCGATTTCTCTGGCCAAGACAAAGGCCAGGGTGTCGGGTTGGTTGGACCGTAGCCAGTCGCGGGCGTCGTGGGCGAGCAGGGTGTCGGCCACAGGCGCATCGTCTGGCCCGTCGAGCAGCAGCACCGACAGCATGGGGTCGGTCGCACGGGCGGTTTCGCACCAGGCGACCGTGTCAATCTCCAGCGACGGATCAATGATCAGCAGCAGAGGATGCTCGCTGCGAATGCAAACCGTCAGATCATCATCCACACGACGCTGCAACACGTAGATGGACACGCCTCGGTTGCGCAGTTCTCGCTGGATGAGCTGTCCGACATCGGGGTCGCTGGCCAGTAGCAGCACACGAGCGGATCCGGCTTCTTGCTCGGCCTCGTGCAGGCCGGTTGCGACATCTGAAAGGCTGGAAAGACTGATGGGGCTGCTACTCCGATCCGGGTGCCGGACGCTGCCGCTGACCGCGATCCCGTGCGTGATCGTGACGGGCCGGTCCAGGCCCGCCCTGGTGGTCGGGCAATGCTCAGGCAGATGGTGCCCAAAAAAAAGCCCGGGTGGAAGTCACCCGGGCTGGTGTTGCAACGTGGCCTGGTGGCTATTCGGCCAGGCGCAGTTCCACGCGACGGTTGCGGGCGCGGCCCTCTTCCGTGTCATTGGTGGCGATCGGTTGGGTCTCGCCATAGCCGTTGGAGATCAGGTTGTCCGGGCTGACGCCTTTGCTGATCAGATAGCTACGGACCGAGGCTGCGCGCTCCTGCGACAGTTTCTGGTTGTAGGCGGCAGAACCGATGGAGTCCGTGTGGCCGGCGATCTCGGCTTTGACGTCCACCTGATCGCGTAGCGACTTGGCCACGCGATCCAGGATCGTTCTGGCGTCGGGCCGCAGGGTGGCCTTGTTGAACTCGAAGTGCACGCCGTCGAGGATCAGTTCCTGATTGCGGATCGGGCAGCCGGTCTTGTCGACCTCCAGCCCCGGCAGCGTGTTGGGGCACAGGTCATCCTTGTTCAGCACGCCGTCGCCATCCAGATCCAGCGAGCAGCCCCGCTCGTTGACGGCCACGCCCGGTGCGGTGTTGGGGCAATCGTCCTTGTAATCGGGGACGCCATCGCCATCGGTGTCGAACGCACAGCCAAAGCGATCCACCGGCACGCCCTGCGGCGTATTCGGGCACTTGTCCTGCGCGTCCGTCACGCCATCGCCATCGGAGTCCAGCGGGCAACCGTTGCGGTCCACCGGCACACCCAGCGGGGTGTTGGGGCACTTATCGCGGAAGTCCGGAACACCATCGCCGTCGGCATCCAGCGGGCAGCCGTCATTGTCGACCGGTACACCGCGCGGGGTGCCGGGGCACTTGTCGCGGAAGTCGGGTACGCCGTCGCCGTCGGAATCCACGGCGCAACCGCGCTCATCAACCAGCACGCCGGGGGGCGTGTTGGGGCAGGCGTCGAAGCGGTCGGCAACGCCATCGCCATCGGCATCCGGCGGCGGTGGTGGCCAGGTGCCGATGCGGTAGAGCAGGCCCAGTGTGGCGCGGTAGGTGTAGAAGTCGTCTTCAACCAGCACGCCTTCTTCATCGATATGGTCAACGAGGTACTGCCCTTCAAGGCGCAGGTCCAGGTTGTTGTTCAGGCGGAACATGATGCCGCCGCCGCCGTTGTACGACAGCCCGGACACCTCTTCGCCCAGGAAGTTGATGCTGTGCAGGCCAGCGCCCAACAGCCCGTAGAAGCGGGCGCGGCGCGAGTCATTCAGGAACAGCATGAAATGACCGCCAGCAACCAGCCGCTCGTAGGTTGAGCTGATGCGGTCGACCTCGACCTCGCCGTAGCTGGCGAAGGCCTCGACCGCCGTGCGGTGGCCGATGAACTTGCCCCCGGTCAGCATGACCGAGCCGCCGTTGTCCTGATCGTCACTGTCGGTGACCAGGAAGCCGGCGCTACCGGACAGGAAATAGCGATCATCGAAACCGATGTCATACTCCTGCGCGGTCGCGCTCATGGGGACGGCTGCAGCGGCAGCCACGGCGCAGGCGCCGACGTATCGGCAAAAACGAGTAATCATCCGGAAAGGCTCCCTCGGGTGAATGCAATCCATTTGCAGACTAGCCACCAAGCTAGTCTAGGGAAGCCTTGCGGGACTGTCACGGTCCGGTAGCGGGCCAGAGGCCGCTCGTGGGCGCTTTCAACCATCGTGTGTGGGTCATGCGGCAGTGCTGTTTCGTTTGTTCAGTTCGGGTGAAAACGTGAATCCAGAGCCCATCGCGCTGTCGGTGCGCCAGTTACATAAGCATTTCGGAGATATTCACGCGGTTCGGGGGATCGATCTGGATATCGCAGTGGGCGAATGCCTGGGGCTGCTCGGACCGAATGGCGCCGGCAAGACCACGACCGTCGAGTTGCTGGAGGGCATTCAGGTTCCCAGCCGCGGCTCGGTGGTCTACCGGGGTGAGGCGCTGGGTCCGCGGTTTCGCGCCGAGGCGGGTATCCAGTTTCAGCACACGGCCTTGCAGGATTTCCTCACCGTCCGGGAGCACCTGACGCTTTTTGCCCGCTTATACGATGCGCCGTTGCCTGTTGACGAGGTGCTCCAGCGTTGCGCGCTGGAGGCGTTGTCGGATCGCGATGCGCGCAAATTGTCCGGTGGGCAGCGTCAGCGCCTGCTACTGGGGATCGCCTTGATCAATGACCCGGCCGTGCTGTTTCTGGACGAGCCCACCACCGGGCTAGACCCGCAGGCACGCCGTAACTTCTGGTCGCTGGTGAAATCCATCAAGGCGGACGGCAAGACCGTGGTGTTGACCACGCATTACATGGAAGAGGCGTATCAGCTCTGCGACAGAATCGCGATCATGGATCACGGGCGCATCATCGCCCAGGGCACGCCATCGGAGTTGCTGGCCCATCATTTTGGTGGGGCGGTGCTTAGCCTGCCGCAGACGGCCTTGTCAGCCGAGCAGCGTGCTGCTGGCGATTGGCGGGCCGCTGGCGATCGCATGGAATCGGTCGTGGCCGATGTCGACGCCGCGCTGACTGCCTTACACCGCAGTGGCACGTCATTGCAGCAACTGCTGATTCGCGAGCACACACTGGAAGATCTGTTCATCGAGCTCACCGGCGAGGCGCTGCGATCATGAAGCTGCAACGTGTTATCGCGATCACGCATGCGCGTAATGTCGAATTTCTGCGGGACCGTTCCGCGCTGGGCTGGAATCTGCTCTTGCCCGTATTGCTGGTGTTGGGGCTGGCGACCATTTTTTCCGGGGATGGTCAGGCCTTGTACAAGGTGGGGGTTGTGGCGGAATCGCCAGACGCGGTCTTGCCCGTCGCCGAAGTCGAACCGCTGATGGGGCTGGCCTTTACGGATTTCGTCGCCCAGGCTGATCACGCACGTGCCCTGCGCTTGGTGGAGCGCCATCAACTCGATTTGCTGGTCGACTTTGGGTCGCGTCGCTATTGGGTGAACAGCAGCTCACCCAAGGGCTATTCGCTGGAGAGGATGCTGGCCGGGTTTGATGACCGTCCGCTGGAGCGCGCCGTGGTCAGCGGCGAACAAACCCGGTATGTCGACTGGTTGGTGCCGGGCATTCTGGGTATGAACATGATGTTTTCCTGCCTGTTCGGTGTCGGCTACGTCATCGTGCGCTACCGCAAGGCCGGTTATCTCAAGCGTCTTAGCGCCACACCGGTCCGGGCAGCCGAGTTCCTGGTGGCGCAGGTGCTGTCCCGATTGTTGGTCATCATGGTGGTGACCTGCGGGGTGTTTGTCGCGACGGAGTGGATCATCGGATTCCCGGTGGTCGGTTCGCATGCCGCGTTGCTGGTGGTGGCCCTGCTGGGTGCCATCGCGATGATTGCCATGGGCGTGACCGTGGCGGCTCGCACGACCAGCGAGGAACTCGCCAACGGCCTGCTCAATCTGGTGACCTGGCCGATGATGATGGTCTCCGGCGTCTGGTTTTCGATTGAAGGTGCGCCGACGCCGGTGCTGTGGTTGGCCCAGGCGCTGCCGCTCACCCATTTATTGGAGGCCGCCCGCGGCATCATGCTGGATGGCGATTCGCTGATGGCGGTCTCCGGCCACCTGCTCGTGCTGGCGGGGATTGCCGTGGCCTGTCTGGGACTGGGCGCCTGGGGCTTTCGCTGGCGAGAGCGCTAGCGCCCTCGCCGGCAAGCCAAGCTCAGTTGGGCGGGAACGCAGTCCAACCGCTCAGCCAGCTATCTGCTGAACCGGGTCGCACACCGCCGCGATGTCGTGCGCCGCGGTTCCAGAACTCGCCTTGTGGAATTGAGGCCACGGCCGCCAGTGCGGGGCCGATATCCGGTGCGAAATAGGGGGCGATGGGGTCTAGCGCGGTCGACAAATAGGCGGGGTTGACCACGGTTTGATTCTGCAACTCCGGCTGGTTGAGCCAGGCCGCAATATCAAACCCCTCGGGGTCTTCGCGGTCGATGCGGCGATTGCTGCGGTCCATGATGAACAGGGCGTGGCTGATGCTGAGCTGGCCCTCGCTGGCCAGCGCCTGCGAACGATCCCGGATTGAGATGGCTTCGTCCTTAAACCCGGCAATGATGAGGTTGCGGAAGGTGCCGGCCGTGCCTTCTCGTAAGGTCATGGCGCGTTGGGCGCGCGGGGCGTTGGGGTCGGCCACCAGCGTGACATTGATGAAGGTCGGGTTTGAGCGTGGCTCGGCATCGGGCTCCGGGCCGTTGTTGTCACCTTCGAACGCGTTGTCGCCAACATCGCGGCCCATTTGTACGACCAGCGATTGCACGCTGCCGGTCCAGCCGAGATCCCAGTCAAAGGCATCGTCGCCCGGTCGTGTGATCAACAGGTTCCGTAAATTCGCGGTGCCGCCAAACATCTCGACGCCGTCGTCCAGCGGGCTGTGGACCTGGACATGACGGACGATGGTCCCGGCTCCGCAGCCGGCCAGCGTCAAGCCGTTCAGCTCGTTGTTGGCCGAGATCTCGAATCCGGCGAACTCGACGCGGACATACTCCAGGACGCCGCAGGAGCCGTCCGGATTCTGGCCGCCATAGGCCCCCAGCGGTTCGTTATCCGGGACGCCCTCGATGCGGCCGATGCCGATGTTGGTCGGGGCATCGCCCATGAGCACCAGGCCACCCCAGTCCCCCGCCTGGCGGGTGCCCACCGGCTGGGCACTGGTGAACACAATCGGGGCATCCGGCCGTCCGCGGGCGTGAAACTCCGCACCGTTGGCGACCAGCAAGGCCGAACCTGGCTGACCCAGCACGGTGACGCCCGGTTCGATGGTGAGTTTGACGCCGGGCTCGACGAAGACCAGCCCCGTGAGCACCACGCGTTTGCCGGCCTTCCAGGTCGTGCTGGATTCGAGATTGCCGGCAATCTCGTCCACGCTGGGGCCGTTGTTCAGTCGCGACAGCAACAGGAACACAAACAGGGCCAACCCGGCCACAACCGTCGCCCCGGTCAGGGCGCTACGAATCACCCGGCGTTTGCGGGCGGTGTGCAGGCTGGCTTCGAACTCGGTGGTTTGATCGAAGCTGCCGGGTTTCATGGCGTCGGCACCGGCCTGGCGCAGCAAGCTGCCGGTGGGCGCCAGCGTGAGAATGCGCTGTGCCAGCTCGGAGACGGCCGGATCGCTTGACGTCGATGCGGCGGTCAGGGTGCTGTCGCGGTAGTTCTGGTTACCCAGCAGCGCACTGAAATGAATGTAGGGCAGGTCATTGTCAGACGAAGCATCACATGCCCGCTTGAGCTGCCATAAAAGCGTGATGGCTTCCGAGTCGCCGGTGCGCGCCATTCCCTGGTTCCTGGTTGCATTCCCCAGGGCCAAGGTATCGCCAGGACATGGCGATTTGATGAACTAGTCGCCGGTGTTGTTCGTCTCCGGCACGGGATCACTGTGCAGATGGCAGGCGACCCAGTGAGGCCGCTCCTCGCTCCCGACATTCTCCAGCTTCGGCTTGATCTGTGAGCAGTGCGCCATGGCGGCCGGACAGCGGGTATGAAACGGACACCCTGCAGGTGGTTTCATCGGCGAAGGCACATCGCCTGATAGCACGATGCGTTCGCTGCCCTTGCCGGGATCGGGCACGGGAATGGCCGACATCAACGCCTGGGTGTAGGGGTGCTTGGGCTCGGCGTACAGGTCGCTTGCCCCCGCGCGCTCCACCAGCTGGCCCAGGTACATCACGCCGACCTGGTGGCTGATGTGCTATACCACGGCCAGGTCATGCGAAATGAACAGGAAACTGATGCCGAACTCGGACTGCAGATCGTCAATCAGGTTGAGCACCTGCGACTGCACCGAGACATCGAGGGCAGACACCGCTTCGTCGGCCACGATGAACTTGGGGTTTAGCGCCAGGGCTCGGGCGATGCCGACACGTTGTCGCTGGCCACCCGAAAACTCATGCGGGTAGCGATGGAGCACGGCGCGGCGCAGGCCGACGACTTCCAGCAGGTCTTCGACCTTCTTGCGTCGTTCAGCCGCGGTGCCGATACGGTGCACATCCAGTGGCTCGCGCAGGGTTTCAAAGACCGTTCGCCGTGGTGACAGCGAGGCGAAAGGATCCTGGAAGATGATCTGCATGTTGCGACGCAGACGCTTGAGTTCGCCGCCACCGGCTGCGATGACATCGGTGCCGTCCAGCTCCACGGATCCCGAAGTGGGTTCGTGCAGGCGCAGAATCGCCCGGCCCAGGGTGGATTTGCCGCAGCCGGACTCGCCCACCAGGCCCAATGTTTCACCCCGCTGGATGTCAAAGGACACCCCATCGACCGCCTTGACCTGCGCCACCGTCCGGCGCAGCAGGCCACCTTTGACCGGGAAATGCTTGGTCAGATCGCGAACGCGAAGCAACGGGGCAGTCATGCGGAGGTCACGGGGTTGGGGTTGAAACAGGCGGCCGATGTGGCGGTGTCGGGGCTATCGTCCAGTTCCGGATCGAAGCTGCCGCAGCGCTCCAGCGCCTGGCTGCAGCGGTCACGAAAGCGACAGCCCTGAGGCAGGTCCAGCAGGTCCGGCACAATGCCTGGAATGGTCGGCAGGCGCTGCAGCCGGTCGGGCCGGATGCGCGGCACCGAGGCCAGCAAACCGGCGGTGTAGGGGTGGCGCGGTTGGTTGAACAGCGGCCCGACAGGCCCCTGCTCGATGATCTTGCCGCAGTACATGACTGCCGCGCGGTCGCAGGTCTCGGCAACGACGCCCAGGTCATGGGTGATCAGAATGACCGCCGTGCCGTGGTCGGCAGCCAGTTTCTTGATCAGCTCCAGCACCTGCGCCTGGATCGTTACGTCCAGGGCCGTGGTGGGCTCGTCGGCGATGAGCAGCTTGGGGTCGCAGGACAGGGCCATGGCAATCATGACGCGTTGGCGCATGCCGCCAGAGAGCTGATGCGGGTATTCGTCCACGCGCTTGTCCGGGGCCGGGATGCCGACCTCGGCCAGCATCTCGATCGCGCGGGCGCGGGCCTGCTTACGCGTCAGACCCTTGTGCCGGCGCAGCACATCAATGATCTGGTTGCCGATGGTGAACACCGGGTTCAGGGCCGTCATCGGCTCCTGGAAGATCATCGAGATTTCACTGCCGCGTAACTTGCGGTAGGCCTTGTCGCTGAGCTGGGTCAGATCCTGTCCGTTGAAACGGATCTCGCCGCCGACGATCTCGCCGGGCGGGCGGGGGATGAGTCCCATGATCGACAGCGACGTGACTGACTTGCCACAGCCGGATTCCCCGACGATGCCGAGGGTTTCCCCGGCATTCACGGAAAAGGAGACGCCATCGATGGCGCGGGCGATACCGCGTTCGGTCGAGAACTCGACCTGCAGATTGTCGACTTCGAGCAATGCCATGGTCGCGTTGGCCTCAGGTCTTCTTGGGGTCCAGCGCGTCCTGCAACGCGTCAGAGAACATGTTGAACGCCATCACCAGCACGAACAGAAATGCCGATGCCGCGAGGAAGTTGTTGAAGAATCCGGTGGTCACTTCGTTGGTCGACTCCGAGATCATCAGCCCCCAGGAGACGCCATCTTTCACGCCCAGACCCAGGAACGACAGGATGACCTCGCTCTTGATCGCCGAGACGAACGTGATGGTCGCCTGCACCAGCAGGATATGCGTGGTGTTCGGAATGATGTGCCGCGAGATGATGCGCCATTCCGGCACGCCCAGGGCATGGGCGGCTTCGACGAATTCGAAGCCCTTGAGCCGGATGACTTCTGCGCGAACCAGGCGGGCCGTGGTGGTCCAGAACGTGGCGACCATGGCGATGTGCATGGAAAACGCGTAGCCCTGCAATGCAAAAGCGACAGCCGCGACAAAGAGATAAAACGGAATCGAGTCGAGGACGCCCTTGAGCCACAGGATCACCTCATCGGGCCAGCGTCCGGCGAAGAAGCCGGAGATCGCACCGAGGATGGCACCCAGGATGGTCGACAAAATGGCGACGACGAGTCCGATCTCGAAGGCCGTCTTGGTCGAAAAGATGGCGCGCGCGTAGATGTCCTGCCCATTGCGATTTGTGCCAAACCAATGCTCGGCGGAGGCTTCGGCGTTAATCGTCGGGGTCAGGGTGTTCCAGTTGTCGCCCCAGAGCCCGGCCCAGACGCCCAGGGCAATCCCGAAATAGACCAGGACCACGGCCAGGGAGGTCATGCCCCAGCGGTCGCGGCGGAACTTGCCGACAGCCTTCGCCCAGAGCGACTCGCCCTGCTTGCGTGGCGTCGGCGCGGCAATATCGGTGGCTGCGTGACTCACTTGAGTGATACCCGGGGATCGATGACCTTGTACAACACGTCGGTTGCGATCAGGGTCAGAACAAACAGGACAGCCGTGGCACCGACCACTGCTTTGAGAATGGGCTGGTCACCGGTGGTGATCGCGTCATACGTCACCTTGCCCACGCCTGGAATGCCGAAATAACTTTCGATGAGCAGGCTGCCAGAGATCACGACCAGTGGGATCGAGAACATGATGCGCGTAACAATCGGGATGGCCGCATTACGCAACACGTTACGAAACAACAGCTTGGCCGGTGGTGTGCCGAAGGCCCGGGCCGTGCGAACGTGGTCGCGGTTCATCTCCTCGACGATCACGGCGCGGTAGAAGCGTGTGTTGTAGCCCAGTGACACGAAGACGATCGCCAGGGTCGGCACCGTCACGTAGTACAGATAATCCGCCAGGCTGTAGACCTCCCAGCCGCGAACGGGAAAATAGTTCAGGCCATAGCTGGATGACAGCAACACCTGAAAGCCGATGATGATGATCAGAAAGCTGATCGACATTCCCACCACGGCGCCGGCCATGATGCCCCGGTCGATCAGCCCGCCGCGGAAGAAGCCGGCAACAAGCGCCAGCAGCACACCCAGGGCGTTGCCGATGATGAACCCCGGTAGCGTCAACGCCAGTGAGATCGGAATCGTCCGCGCAAGAATCCGCGACACCCGCTCGCCCGTGGAGTCGGAGTAGCCAAAGTCCAGGGTGACCAACTCGCGCAGGTAATCGCCATAGCGCACGAAGAACGGCTGGTCGTAACCCAGCTCCGCGCGGATCTCGGCGATTTGCTCCGGTGTGGCGTTTTTCCCGATCAGTTCATAGGTCTTGTCGGGGCCGAAGTAGACCATCAGCACGAAGCTGATAAAGGTCACACCAAGCACCAGTGGAATACCGGTGATCAGCTTGCGTAGCGCGTATTGCAGCGTGTCCATGAGCGTCCGTCTAAGCGATGAGTCGCGATGGCAAGAGCCAAAGGCGACGCGCGGGCACGCAGGTGCCCGGCGTCAACACTGGCTGAATGCTCTAGGCCCCGGCGTCGGTCTTGACGTCCACGTACTTGAGCCAGAAACCACCGAGAATCTCGCGGTCCGGCACGCCGATGACATCTTTGTGCCACAGATAGATGCGGGTGCGGGACAGGCCGGTCAGCGCCACGCAGTCATCGATCACCATCTGGTTCATCTTCCGGTAGATCGCGGTGCGTTCCGGGCCGGGCTGCATGACGGCGGTCTGCTCGTACAGCGCATCGAACTCTGGGTTGCTGTAGTTGGCGTTGTTCGAGCCCGGTGTGCGGTTCGGTCCGTAGAACAGCTGCAGGGTGTTCTCGGCATCCGGGTAGTCCAGGCCCCAGCCCAGGCCGCCCACGTCGAACTGGTTGGTTTTGATGCCCTTGTTGAAGTCGCCAAAGGTGGCGTAGCTCTCGCCGCGAACCTTGTCGACCGGGAAGCCCAGCTCGGCCATGAAGCCACGGAACTGTTCGAACATCTGGCGGTTGGTCACGCTGGCCACGTGGCCATAGACGATTTCCGGCAGGGTTTCCGGGGTCCAGCCGGCGTCCTCAAGTGCCTGTTTGGCGGCCGCCAGATCCTGCGTCACCGAATCACGCGGCGTGTTGGGGTCGAACTCCGGCACGACCGGGGTGATGACACCGGGGAACACATTGCCAATGCCGGAGTAGAAGCGCGCATTGCGCTCGGCCCAGGAGAAGGCGTCGACCATGGCGCAGCGCAGGGCCTTGTTCTTAGCATCCTGTTCGGGATCGTCGCTGGTCCCCAGCGCCGGCCGATCCATATTGAAGTAGGTGTAGACGAAACCGGCCTCGGTGCCGTGGGCAGAATGGTAGCGGTCGCTCCATTCCGGCTTCAGTTCCAGCGGCTGCTTCGATGCCAGGACGCTGTCCACTTGCTCCACCGGAACATGCGAGTACTGCACTTCCTTGTCGGAGGTGAAAGAGGCCCAACGGGAGGCGGTTTCCGTAATGAAATCGATTTCCAGGCGGTCGACGAAGGGTGGGGCCTTGCCGTCGATGGCCTCCAGCCCGTAGTCGGCGTGCAGCGCCGGATCGTAGCCTTCGGCCGCGAGGTCAACAGGCTCTTGGCGGTAGTTCGGGTTGGGGACGAACACGGCCTTGGCCGTGGAGAAACGCTCGAGCTTGAAGGGTCCGGAGCCGACCGGTCGAACCGACAGCTCGCGACCATAGGCCTCGACCGCCTCGTGAGGCACCAGCGCTGCAAATCCCATGGCCAACGTGTAGGTCAGCTGCGGAAAGGGCTTGACCAGCTTGATCTGGATCGTGTGGTCGTCCAGTGCCTTGAGGCCCTCGATCTCGGCATCGTAGTCCGCACCGTCTTCTTTCCACTGATCCAGGCCGACAATCTTGCCCTGCCACAGCCAGGCGCCCTGCGAGCGATTCTTGGGGTCGAAGTGACGCTTGATGGAGTAGACAAAGTCCTGTGCGACGACCTCGCGTCCCTTGCCATCGGCAAAGGCGGGATCGTCGATGAAACCCGAGCCTTCCTTCATACGAATGGTGTACGTCAGGCCATCCTCGGAGACCTCCGGCATGGCCTTGGCCAGGTTCGGCTTGAGCTCGTAGGGTCGGGTCAGATACTTGTAGCTGTAGAGCGTGTCGTAGGTGTTGAGCACCACGAAATTGGAGTAGATCACCGCCGACTGCACCGGATCGAGATTCACCGGCGCACCGTCCATGGAATGGCGGTAGACCTTCATGGGCGTGCCATCCGCATTGGTGCGGGGTTGGCCGCCACCACAGGCGGCGAGAGTTGCAACGGCAATAGCGGCGGCCGCCGCGCCCAGGAATCGCGGTGTACGGTTCAGCATTGGGGTGATCTCCTGCAGATCGGACACGCGCGGCGATGCGTTCTGGGGCACCGTCCGAACCTGTCAGCTGCTTAATAGATGGTTCAGGCCCAAACAGGGACTGGTATGGCTTCTACCATACCAAATGCGTGCCAACCCGGTCATGGGGCGCCGTCAGGCCCGCCCGGCGTCGGCATCGGCGTTTGATTGCCCGCATCGACTTTGACCCGCCAGCGGCCATCTGGCTGTCGTTGCCAGATATTCAGGTACTTGCCCCTGGCCACGGGGGCGCCACTGGCGCGATCGGTGGCGACATAACGCCCCCAGGTCCAGCCGAGGTCGCCCGATGCAGCCACCTGGCCGTCTTCCGGCTGCCAGCTGACCACGAATGCGTCGGCTGATGAGGTCATGGTCGCGACGATATGGGGGCGACCAAAGACCGGTGGCGCATCCTGGGGCAGTCGGATTGCATCCTCGACGAGATAAGTGGCCAGCGCGTCGGCGAAGCCATGGGTGGCGGAATGCGCCGAAAAGGCCCGATCTTCGGCGAGCAAGGCGGCGCGGCTGGTCGGCGGCCAGTGATCGGCCGGCGTGGCGCAGCCCGCCAGCAAGGCCAGTGAGACCCAGCCCGCATACCGACGCACCCACCACCGAGGCTGCGCTGTCATCGCTGTCATTCCCATGCAAGAGGAAGCGGTTACTGTAGTGCCCTCGCTCGGGCTCTCCAGCCCCTATTCGACCGACGGTCTGCCGATGCGCAATCGACATATCACCCCAGCCTTGATCATGGCCCAGATCAGGCGCCTGACAGGCCTTTGCCTGTTGTCCGTGCTGGCTGCCTGCGGCCAGAGTGCGCAGATCGCGGATGGGGGTGGGGCAGATCTCGGGGTCGATCAACCGCCAGGCGACCGACCGGTTTGCGCGCCGGGCGAGCCGGCGCTGGAATTGACCGGGTCGGTCGACCCGGCCGAGGCCAAGACCTATCAACTGTTCCCGGTGTCGGTGGCGGCCGGGACCGGCCGCATTGAGGTGGGGTATGGCTGGGCGGAGACCGGCCCCCTGCCTGCGACGCCGCTCACGGCCACGACGCTGGATCTCGGCCTTTGGGATCAACGGGGTTATCGCAATCCCGCTGGGTTTCGGGGCTGGTCGGGCAGCCGGCAAGGGCGGTTGGATCAGGGTCGGGATCCGGTCTACATCACCGCCGAAAGCGCCGATCGCGGCTACACGCCCGGGGCCATCGAGCCGGGTGTCTGGTTTGTCGAGCTGGGCATTGCCGCGGTGGCACCGGGCGGTGCCCAGTGGCAGCTGCGCGTGGAATGCCTCAGGGACGACGGCAGCCAACAGCCGATGGCCGATCCGGTCGATCCCCACCATGTGGCCCGGAACCAGCCCGGCTGGTACCACGGTGATTTCCACATGCATGGCTTTCACTCCAACCCGGCTGCACCAGATTGGGACGCGTTGATCGCGCAGGCGCGTGCTGCCCAGCTCGATTTTCTGATGTTGACCGAGTACGTCACCGGCCGGCACTGGGCTGAACTGGGGCCGGTTCAGCGCGCCCATCCGGATTTGCTGATCTGGCCCGGCCGGGAGGTCATTACCTACTTCGGTCACGTCAACAGCTTTGGAGAAACCCCGGAGGTGATCGAATACCGACACGGCTTCGAAGACATCAGTCTGGGTGACGTGCAGCAGCAAACCTTGGCGGCCGGCGCCCTGTTCGGCGTGAATCACCCCACCACGTTTGAAGGACCGCTGTTCGAGAACTTCTGTCGCGGCTGCGCGTTCACGCTGGATGACGCGATCGACTGGTCCCGGGTCGACACCATCGAAATCCAGAACGGTCCGGCGCTGGTGACCGGCGCCGAGCTGGGACTGCCGATCCCGGGCGAAATCCAGAATCCATTCACGTTGACAGCCCTGCAGCGCTGGGATGCCCTCATCGCGCAGGGGGCCGTGCCCACGGCGGTTTCAGGCTCGGATTCCAAGGGGGTCGATGCGCCTGAAGAGCGTGCTCGCAAGGGCTATGGAAGTTCGGTGACGGCTGTTTTTGCGGAATCGCTATCGCGTGCCGCTTTGAAAACGGCGATACGCGCGGGCCATGCCTACATCCGCACGCTGGGTGTGGAGCGCTCACCCGTCGCGGTCATGCAGGTGGCGACCGCCGATGGTCAACAAGGCATTTATGGGGATACCGTCCATGCTGACGAAGCCACGGTGACCACCACCATCACGGGCGGGGCCGGACAGCAGCTGCGCTACATCGTGGACGGGCGGCTGGCCCGCGTGGTGCCGGTCATCGGTGATCCCTTCGTCGATTCCTGGGCGGTGACGCGTGACGCCGGCTCCGGCCCGCTCGGCACTGCCGTGCGTCTCGAAATCGCCACTTCGCAGGTCGTGACGGTCATCGGCAATCCGGTGTTTCTGGCGCCGCCGACGCCTTAGGGCCGGCCAGGTTCATTCCTCAACCCACCGCGGACACCGCGTGGCCTGTTGGCGACCTCGCGGCGACTGCCTATGCTGCGCGGGCGCCCATGGCGCGACGCATCCTGTTCCGTGCTCTGCTGGAAAAACCATGACGCCGAGTTCTGCCGCCCCCCGAGAGCCCCTTACGGATCGCGATGCCCAGCTGCTGCGCAGCATCCGCGATCGCGCGCCGGCTGACGCCGCGCGGCTGCTGTGCCGGCAGCCGGAAGATCAGATCGCCAGGTTGCTGGCGGCACTGCCGGCGCAGGATCGCGGGCGGGTGCTGGGCGCACTGCCCGCAGACCTGCGACATCGATTGGACACCGCGTCGGGCGGGTCGGTCAGCTCGGAAGAACCCGCCATCCCGGATGCCACCGAGCATACGGTGGGGGCGTTGACCGTGACGGCCCCGCTGACGGCGGCGCCGACCGATGCCGTTCACGCGGTCATCGATGCCGTGCGCTCGGCCAGTCAAGGTCGACTGGTGACCTATGTCTATGTGGTCGAGGATCGGCGGCTGGTCGGGGTGGTGACCATGCGGGATCTGCTGCTCGCCGATGCCTCTGCGGCGCTGACCGCCATCATGCTGCCCGACCCCTTTTTTCTCACGCCCGAGACCACGGTAGAAGACGCCATGCGGGCCATGGTGCATCGCCATTACCCGGTGTACCCGGTCTGCGATGCAGCAGGTTGTCTGCTGGGCGTGGTGCCCGGCCATGCGCTATTCGAGGAGCACGCCTACGAATTGTCGGCCCAGCCTGGGCGGATGGTGGGTGTGGACGAAGACGAACAGGTCAGCACGCCCTGGCCGCAGTCGCTCAAGCTACGCCACCCCTGGTTGCAGGTGAATCTGGTCACGGCATTCGCCGCAGCCGCCGTCGTCGGCCTGTTCGAGGGCACCCTGGAACGCATCGTCATTCTGGCTGCGTTCTTGCCGGTGTTGGCCGGCCAGGCGGGCAACACCGGCTGTCAGGCCATGGTCGTGACCCTGCGCGGATTGGCCTTGGACGAACTGCCACGCTCGGCGGTGGCGCGCGTCCTACGCAAAGAGGCGACGCTGGGCCTGTTCAATGGCTTACTCACCGGGCTGTCCGCCGCAGCGGGTATGTGGATTTACGCGACCGTGACCGGTACGCCAGGCGCAGCCATGCTGGCGGCCGTGGTGGTCCTGGCGATGGTGGGCAGCTGTCTGCTCAGCGGCGTGGTCGGTGTGGCCGTCCCGCTGGTGCTCAAGCGTCTTGGCGCAGACCCCGCCACCGCATCCAGCATCTTTCTGACCACGGCCACCGATGTGGTTAGCCTGGGGCTTTTTCTCGGTCTGGCTGCTTTACTGGTGGCGTGAGGCTTCATCAGGGGCAGGCGGCGGCCCGCCGAGCCAGACCAGGGTCAGCACATGGCTGGGGCCCGACAACCAGAGTCCGCGCAGCCTGCTCAGGCTGTCGCGCCAGCGGCACTGAGGGGTGGCTGAAAAGTGCAGGGCGTGATCCTGGGCGGTGACCGCCACGTCGTGGAAGCGCAGCGGTGCGATGCCCAGGGGGGCCAAGGCCTTGTATATCGACTCCTTGGCGGAGAATCGTGCTAACGCATCCAGGGTATTGTCCCGGCGTTCCATGCCGACGCAGACGTGCGCCTCAAAGCCATCACTTAATATTCGGCGCCGCTCCACGTCCAGGCCGAGGCCTGCCAGTTGCACCCGCCGGGCGACGGCGACTGCAGCCACCTCGTCGGTGTGGGTGATGGCACCGACCATCCCGGTGGGCCACTCGGGTGCGCCCGAGGACTGGCTGGGAAGGCGGGGCGGCTGCTCCAGGCCGGCAGCCTGCAGGGCCGTCCGCGCCAGCGCCCGACCGGCCGCAAACTGGGCACGACGTCGCGTGTTGCGCAGCCTGGCCGGGGCCTGATCGGGCTGATCCGGGATGTCCTCGACCCCACGGTCCGGCCCCAGTGCCAGATAGACGCCCGCCGGCAATGCCGATCGCAGCCATGTCATTGCCGCGGGTGCCCAAGGCAAGTCGCTGCCGGCCGGCCAGCAGAGGTTGAGCGAGTCGGCTTGGCCGATGACGGCGTCGGTGGGCAGGGTCATGCGCGGCGCAGAAGACACGAGATACCGGGGGGCAGGATAAGGGATTCCCTGGTGGCACCCTGTCTGTTCGTGCGATTCCCCCGATGCTTCCTTAGACTACGCGAGCATTTCGAACCTGCTGCCAACCTTGTCTCCACTGCATTACCGGATTGAACCTGCCGAACCTGCGGCCCATCGTTTCCACGTGGCGCTGACGATTCAGGCGCCCGACCCATCGGGTCAGTGGCTGGCCTTGCCTGCCTGGATACCGGGTAGTTACCTGGTGCGTGATTTTGCCCGGCATGTGCTGACCTTGTCGGCAGAGGCGGCCGGGCAAGCCGTGGCGGTCGAGCAGGTGGACAAGGATCGCTGGCGAGTCGAGCCGGTCGACGGCCCGCTGACGGTGATGATGGAGGTCCACGCCTACGACACCTCGGTGCGGACGGCTTATCTGGATACCGAACGTGGCTTCTTCAATGCCACATCGCTGTGCCTCAGGGTGATCGGACAAGAGCATCTGCCGTGCACGGTTGATCTCATTGCCCCGGACGCAGCGGCGGTCACCGGCAACTGGCGCGTGGCTACATCCATGCGACCGGTCGAAGCCGAGCCCTGGGGGTTTGGCCGCTACGGCTGTGAGCACTACGACGAGTTGATCGATCACCCGGTTGAGCTTGGCGTGTTCGATGTGGTCGAGTTCGAGGCCGGGGGACGGCCACATGCCATCGCCAACACGGCGGCTGGCCGCTATGACGCGGAGGCGCTGGCCAGTGATGTCGCGCGCATCTGCGATGCCCAGGTGGCGCTGTTCGGCGAGCTACCCTGCGATCGCTACCTGTTCCTGAATAATGTGTCAGCCGACGGTTATGGCGGGCTGGAACATCGGTATTCGAGTGCGCTGGCCGCGCCGCGCCGCGCCATGCCTGACGGCAGCGGGCGCCGCAGCGACGACTACGTGAATTTCCTGGGCCTGGTTAGCCACGAGTACTTCCACCTGTGGAACGTGCGGCGACTGATGCCCGCTGCCGTGGCGCATTCAGACCTGGAGAGCGCTGCCTACTTCGACGATCTCTGGGCCTACGAGGGCATCACCAGCTATTACGACGATCTCGGTCTGTTGCGAGCCGGCGTCATCGATTCTGCCCGCTACCTGGATTTGCTGGCCAAACAGATGACGCGCCTGGAGCGGAACCCGGGCCGGTACCGGCAATCACTGGCGGAGTCGAGTCGTCTGGCCTGGACCAAGTTCTATCAGCAGGACGCCAGCGCCGCGAACGCCATTGTCAGCTATTACAACAAGGGTGCGCTGGTGGCCTGCGCACTGGATCTGACGCTGCGACGCGAAACCGATGACCAATGCTCACTGGATCATGTGATGCGCGAGTTGTGGACGCGTTACGGTCGGGCAATGAAACCCATCCCGGATGCGGCCATCGAACAGGTGGCGGCCGAGGTGTCCGGGCTGGATCTCAGCGATTTCTTCGATGCGATGATCCGGACGCCGGGTGAAGTGCCGCTGCCGGATCTGCTGGCCGATTTCGGTGTGGAGGCCACTTGCCGGCCCGCCGCCGGGCCGGACGACGCCGGGGGACGACAGCCCGGCGAAGCGCCGTCGTCGCGTTGCCGAACCGGATTGAACGCCCGCGGGCAGCGCCAGCCGCGTTTGATCAATGTGCTGGATGACTCGCCCGCACAACAGGCCGGGCTGGCACCGGGCGACCGGCTGGTGGCCATCGACCATGAGGAAGCCACCCCAGCGGTCATCAAGGCTGTTGAGCAACGCCGTGTCGCTGGCGAGACCGTGGCCGTGCATGTGATTCGTGGAGACCGACTGCTGGAGCGCCAGCTGACGCTGGGTGACGCCGAGCCGAATACCTGGACGCTGACACTGGCCGAATCCAGCAGCGAGGATGCGCATGCCCGCCGCTCGGCCTGGCTGCGTACGTCGGCAGCACCTGGCGAATGATCGAGCTGCTGGTCAAGGCGCTGCTGGCTTACCTGTTGGGGTCGGTCATGGGCGGGCTGGTGCTGGGGCGGCTGACCGGGACCGGTGACCTGCGTCAGTCCGGCAGCGGCAACGCGGGTGCAACCAACGCCCTACGCACCCGGGGCAAGCGATTCGGGTTGGCCGTGCTGGCCATCGATGCCCTCAAGGGGGTGCTGGCCGTGCTGTTGCTCCCGCGACTGCCGTGGCCGATGGTCGAATCGCTGGCGGTGCCGGATCAGTGGATCGCCCTGGCCTGTGGTGTCGCCGTGACGCTGGGCCATATCGCCCCCGTGTTCTTTGGCTTTGTCGGCGGCAAGGGCGCGGCCACGCTGCTGGGGGTTTGCATCGTCACGGTGCCCGCCGCTGTGCCCTGGGCCTTGCTGGGGTTTGTCATCACGCTGGTCCTCAGCGGCTATGCTGGGTTGTCCACGCTGATGGCGGCGCTGGTCATGCTGCTCCATGTCGCGTGCTGGTCGGCGGCTGGTCTGTGGTCGCCCCTGGGCGCCTTTGCATCGGCGATGTTCCTGCTGGTGGTCTGGACGCATCGGGAAAATCTGCTGCGCATGGCGCGCGGCGAGGAGGCCCGGTTTGAACGTGCCATGCTCTGGCGCCGTTGGCGGGGGTCACGACCCTGAACGATTCGGTCCTGATCGGGCTGGCTGACGGGGCCTGGCAGTCCGGGGAGTCCCTGGCGCAGGCCGCGGGGATCAGCCGTGCGGCGATCCATAAACGCATACAGAAACTGCGTGACGCCGGTTGGCCTATCGAGGCCGAGGCCGGGCACGGTTACCGGCTGCCCGGTGGCTGGGATCGGCTGGATGCGGAGCAGCTGCAGTCGCGTGCGCCGCAGGCCTGGCAGGTCACCGTCCTGGACGAGACCAGCGGCACCAATGCCTGGCTGGCCGAACAGAGCTACGCGGGACCGCATCTGGTGCTAGCCGAGCAGCAAACCGCCGGGCGAGGGCGGCGCGGCCGCAGCTGGCATTCGCCGCCGGGCCTGAATCTGTATGCCTCTGTGGACTGGCAGTTCGACTGCGCCTCGTCTCAGCTGGGGCCGTTGGGTCTGGTGGTGGCGCTGTCATTGGCCGCCGCGATCGACCGGCCGGGCGTCGGCATCAAGTGGCCTAACGACCTGGTGGTCGACGGGCAGAAACTGGCCGGAATTCTCATCGAGGCCAGCGGCGAGCTGGCGGGGCCGGTGCGCGCCATTATCGGCATGGGCTGCAATGTGTGGATGCGTGAGGGGCCCCGTCTGGATCAACCCTGGACCAGTCTGGCCCGGCTTGGGTGGCGGGGCTGTCGCACCGACCTGGCGACTGCACTCATGCAGCAGTTGGATGGCGATTTGCGCCGTTTTTCCGAGCAGGGCTTTGCGCCCTTCCTGCCCCGCTACCAGGCTCTTGATGTACTGGATGGCGCATCCGTCCGCGTGGAGCAGGCCGGACGCATCCGAATGGGTCGAGCCCGGGGTGTAGACCTGGGAGGACGACTGCAATGCGAAATCGACGGCCAGCTGGTGGCGCTGGCCTCGGGTGAAGTCAGCGTACGCCGGCAATGATCTGGTTACTGGATCTGGGTAATACCCGCGCCAAGGCAGGCAGCTGGCATCAGGGCCAACTGGTCCGTCTGCAGGCGGGTTGCTGGGGCCCTGAAGGTCCCGCTGCCGTGCTCGATCGGCTGGCACCGGCCGAACGGCCGACGGCGATTTGGGTCAGCAGTGTCGCGGGTTCGCAGGTCCAGGCCGCCGTCATCGACTGGGCACGCGGGCGTGATTGGCCCAGTCCCCACTTTGCGCGCAGTACCGCCGAGGCCCTGGGCGTGCGCTGCGCCTATGCGGATCCGTCACGGCTGGGTGTGGATCGGTGGATGGTGGTTTTGGCGGCGGCCGCGACGGGTCGCGATGCCTTGATTGTTGATGCCGGTACGGCCTGCACCGTGGACGCCGTCACAGCCGACGGCCGGCATCTCGGCGGCCTGATCCTGCCGGGCGTGGCGCTGGCTCGCAGCGCACTTAATCAGCGGACACAGTTTCTGGCCGAAGATGTGGTGACCACGCCATTGCCGGTGGTCGGCAATGACACCAATCCAGCCGTGACCGTTGGCGCCGTCCATGCCCTGCTGGGCGCCATCGCCCGGGTGCAGGCGGGTTTGGGGCAATCGTCGGACTGGCACGATCCACTCTGTGTGCTAACCGGGGGCGAGGCGCGTCTGCTGGCACCGCATCTGCCGGGTGGGTGGTTGGAGCGGCCGCATTATGTGCTGGAGGGACTGGCTCGGCTGGCCGTGGCTGCGGACGAAACCGGCGACATTGGGTAAACTACGCGCCGCTGCATCAGCGCATGCAGCAGGTCGCCGGTATAGCTCAGTTGGTAGAGCACCTGCTTTGTAACCAGGGGGTCCCGAGTTCGATTCTTGGTGCCGGCACCATTTCCCCGCGCTGACGGTCCATCGACCGGTCAGCGCTCCGCCGGATGGCTCCCGCTGCCCTGGGCGTTCGCCAGGGTCATCGGCTCGAGCGAGCGCATCTGGGCATCCAACTGTAGTCGCCTGAAGCGGGCATCGCCGGCCCCGGAATCCGTCAGCTCGACCTGATGGCCCGCGTGCCGGGTCAGTTGCTGCAGTCGCAAGCGGAGTCGTTCGTTTTCGGCGGTGACCAGGGCGATGGATCGCTCGGCCCGCTGCAAGGCGTCCAGGTACACACCGTGATCGATGGGGGCGCTTGCCGACGGTGTCTCCAGGGGCTGGGTTGCCGCCTCGAGTCCGCGTCCGCCACCCATGGTCATCCATCCTGCTGCGACCACCACCGTGGCCAATGCCTGTGCGGCTTTCATGCATCCTGCTCCGAAGCCAGTTCCGAGTTCTGGGCATCGGCCTCGAACCGTAATGCTTGAATCACCATTCGTCGGCGCTTCACAAAAATTTGAACCCTTGTGCATCCACAGCGGATTGACGGGCGAAAGAACCTCACAGATCCCGCGCGCGGGATCGATTCGAATCGAACCCACTCACAGGGAGTTGAGATGAGCCATAAAACAGAACGCGCTGGCCTGGCCGTCGCGTTAATGGTGCTCGGAGGCGTGTCGACACCCGCGTCGGCGACCGATTACGTTGTGGATACGCTGACAGACGTATCGGCGGTGGACGGTCTGGTCAGCCTGCGCGAGGCCATTGCGGCCGCGTCCGGCAACGTGGCCGCTAACGAGGCGCCTGCCGGCGAGGCCAGCGGCGACACGATTACGTTTGATGCGGCGATTGCCGGCGGCACCATTCCGCTCACCGCCGTCTTACCCACCATTGCTGATGATCTGGTGATCACCGGCGATGTGACACTGGACGGGCAGGGCGCCGTTCAGATCGCGCTGGTCGATACCGCCGAGCCGGTGACGCTGACCGGCCTGACGCTGACCAATGGTGTGGCCGCCAGCGGCGGCGCACTGGGCATTGCGGCCGGCGCTGACGTGACCCTGGATACGGTGACCGTCAGCAACAATGTCGGGAATGGCGGGACCGCGACCAGCGGGGGCGCCATCGACAATGCCGGCACCCTGACCGTGACCGGAAGCAACTTCACGAACAACGATGCCAGTGCCGGTTCGGGCAGTGGTGGCGCAATCATCTCCAGCGGCACGCTGACGGTGAGCGACAGCAGCTTCACCGGCAACTTGGCCAGCCGCGCCGGCGGTGCCATCGAGATCGCCAACGGGGCATCGACCACGTTGAACAACTTGACGGCCAGCAACAACGAGGTGCTGGTCAGTCCGGGCAATGGCGGTGTGCTGCACATCACCGGCCCGGTCGATGCCACGGTCAATGGCGGTAACTTCTCCTCGAATACCGCCGGTCAGGAAGGTGGCGCGCTGTGGAATAACGCCGGCACGCTGACGGTGAACGGTGGCACCTACGTCAACAACATCGGCGCTGGGGCGGATTCCGACGACGGCGGCGGCGCCCTGCACAACCAGGGCGGCACGCTCATCGTCAACGGCGCGACCATCGAGTTCAACTCGGCAACCGGCGCTGCAGGCAGCGGCGGCGGCATCCTGAACGATGGCGGCACGCTAACGGTTAGCAACACGGTCATCCGGGGTAACTCGGCCAACCGTGCGGGTGGCGGCATTGAGGACAATGCCCGTGTGACGCCCACGACGACCGCGTTGAGTAACGTGACCTTCACGCAGAACTTTGCGGGCAGCGCGCCCGGCAACGGCGGGGCCATGCACGTCTCCGGCCCGGGCGCCGTCAGCTACACCGGCGGCAGCGTGACCGACAATGAAGCGGCCACCGAAGGCGGTGGTCTGTGGAATGGCTCCGGCCTCATGGAGATTGCCAGCGTGACCTTCACCGGCAATGCCGCGAACGGTGATGCCGCCGATAACGGCGGTGGTGCTCTGTTCAACCAGGGTGGTGACATCGTAATCACCGGCAACACCGTGATCGCCGGCAACAGTGCTTTGGGCCGTGCCGGTTCCGGTGGCGGTATCTTCAACAATGAAGGCACCGTGACCATGACCGGTGGCTCGATCACCGGCAACGTGGCCAACCGTGCCGGCGGCGGCATCGAAGACCGCTCGACCACCAACGACACCACCACCGGAACGCCGACGATTGCGCTGACCAACGTGGCCCTCGATGGCAATAGCGTTGGCGTTACGCTGGGCGATCTCGTGTCGGTGGCCGCACCCGGTAACGGCGGCGGTCTGCATATCACCGGCGATGGCGGCGGAACTTTTGGTGGCGTGGTGGCTGTCGTCGGAGGCAGCGTCAGCAACAATGTCGCGGCCTCCGAAGGCGGCGGTCTCTGGAATTTTGGAGCCCCTAGCATTCTGACGGTCGATGGCACGGTGATGGATGCCAACGATGCCCGCGGTGATGCGGCCGATACCGGTGGCGGTGCCTTGTTCAACAACGGCGGTGTCATGACCGTGAGCAATGCCACGATCACCAACAATGCGGCCTCGGGCACGTCGGGCTCAGGCGGCGGCATCCTGAACTTCAATGGCACGCTGACCGTGACCGGCTCGACCATCAACAACAACATGGCCAGCCGGGCCGGCGGTGCGCTGGAAGACGTTTCGACCACATCTGCCACCACGGTCAATATCTCGACGACCACGATGGCCAGCAACCTGGCCGGCAACAATCCCGGCAACGGTGGTGCTGTCCACATCACCGGCGGTGCGACGACCATGACCATTGATCGTTCGACGGTTTGGAACAACGTTGCGAACAACGAAGGCGGCGGTCTGTGGGTCTTTAACGGGTCCACGTTGAACCTGTGGAACAGCACCGTATTCGGCAATGGCGCGATCGAGCAGGATGGTTCGGCCAGTCGTGCGGAAGTGGGCGGTGGTCTGTTCCTGCGCCCGGCCTCGACGATTGACGCGATCAACTCGACCATCGCCTCGAACTCCGCCACGACCTCCGGCGGCGGTGTGTTCCTGGCCGATGCCACGGCCAGCTTCACCGCTACCAACACGCTGATCGGCGACAACGCAGCGGCGACCGCAGCGGATGTCGATGGCGTTGTGGACGGTGGGGGCTACAACCTGGTGGCCGACGTCACGGGTGCGACGGTGAACGGTCCGTCCAACCTGACCGGCGTGTCCACCGGGCTGGACCCCGAGGGTCTGGCGATGAACGGCGGACCGACCATGACGGTGGCGTTAACCGGCTTCACGGCCGTGGACGCAGGCCTCGACAGTGCATGCGCCAGCATGGCCATCAACAACGTCGACCAGCGTGGTGCCGGTTTTGACCGTCCAACCGACGGCAATGGTGACGGCACAACCGCCTGTGACATCGGTGCCTTTGAAGTGACCGCAGCCGATCTCGCGGGTGATCCACCCCTGGCCGTGCAGGCCAACGGCACCAGCGGCGGTGGGAATGGCGTCAGCTTTGGGGCCGGTGCCCAGGACGTGTCAGCCATCAGTCTGACCGTGGCCAATAGCGCGTCGGAGGCGCTGGTGGTTGCCGGCTTCTCGGGCACGCTGAGTGGGTCGGGTGATTTCGACGGTGATATCACCGCCGCCGATGTTTATCTCGATGCCAACGGCAATGGCGCCGTGGATGCGGGTGAGATGACCGTGCCGGCAATGGTGACCATCGATGGCGTGGCCGGGACTTTTGCGGTGAGCTTCTCGCCAAACCGGACCGTCGCAGCCGGCGCCAGCGAGTCATACGTCGTAGCCGTGGACTTCAGCACCAGCATCGCCTGGATGGCGGCGCCGATGTTCGCAGGGAGCGGCCTGATGTTGCTGGGCCTGGCCGGTGTTGGCGGACTGACGCGCCGTCACGTGCCGCTGCTGGCGGCCGCCATTGTGTTGGCGGTTGGCCTGTCCGGCTGTGAGGGTGACAACGGCGCCAACGGTGCCCAGGGCGCCCAGGGCATTCCGGGGCCGCAGGGCCCGGCGGGTCCACAAGGACCGGTCGGACCGCAGGGTCCGGTGGGGCCACAGGGTCCTCAAGGTCCGGGTGCGAGCAGCACCACGTATCAGTTCAGCCTGACCGCCGTGACGGCGACGGGCGCGGACTCCGGTACGTCGGTCCAGGCCACCGGCCTGCCGCTTAACGGCCCGGTGATTACCATCATCGACTAGGTCTCCATGGCGCTTCCCAGACGGGGAGTCTTGGGCCCTCGGCGCTTCGGCGCCGGGGGCTTTTTGCTATGTGGTCGAATGTCAGCGACGCCTGCCGCATAATGCGCGGCATTGTAGACGTCGGCGTACACAGGCGCTGTCAGCGCCAACGGGCTGGGGAGTCGGGGGAGACCATATGCAGAGCTGGGCACTGGGTTTTGCGGCGTTGGCCGCGGCGCTACATCTGTTGTTTTTTCTAATGGAATCGGTGCTATTCGACCGTCCCGCCGTGCAACGCCGTTTCGGGGTTGCGCCCACCGAAGCGGATGCCGTGCGTCCCTGGGCCCTGAACCAGGGGTTCTACAATCTCTTTTTGTCGCTGGCCGTGATCATCGGCATTGGTTTGTGGCTGACGGGCCGGACCCATAGCGGTCAGGCCGTTGTGCTCACCGGCTGCATGGTGATGTTGGGTGCGGGGATCGTCCTGGCCTGCACAGACCGTCGCATGCGCCGCGCTGCGGCGATACAGGCCGTGCCGCCACTGCTGGCCGTTTTGCTGCTGGTGTCGGGCTGATCGCGTGGCCCGAGCCGAGTCCTTCCAGCGGATTTACGAGCGCGCCTGCCAGCGCAAGGGGGGCGAGGCGGCTGTGGCGTCATTGCTCCCATCGGTGGCCGATGCCGAGACCTTGGCGACGACCGGAGATGATCGCTACCTCAGCCTGATGACCAAACGTGTCTTCCAGGCCGGATTCGCCTGGCGGGTGATCGAGCAGAAGTGGTCCGGGTTTGAGGCCGCGTTCGGCGGTTTTGATCCGGCGCATTGCGCGGCGCTGGATGCCGATGCCATCGAAGCGCTGGCGCGCGACCAGCGCATCGTACGGAACAAGCAGAAAATCAACTCCGTGCCGCGTAACGCGCGCTTCGTGCTTGATGTCGCGGAGGCCGAGGGCAGCTTTGCGGCCTGGCTGGCCGCCTGGCCGGTCGAGGACACGACCGGCCTGTGGCGTGAGCTGGCACGGCGTGGCCAGCGGCTTGGTGGCATGAGCGGCTGCATCTTCCTGCGCATGGCGGGCAAGGACACGTTCCAGCTCACCGGCGACGTCGTCGCATTGCTCATCGCCAACGAAGTCGTGACCCGTCGGCCCAGTACCCGTGCCGAGCTGGCGGCCTGCCAACAACAGTTCAATACCTGGGCCGCCGAATCCGGCCGGCCGCTGGCGGAGATCAGCCGCATTTGTGCGTTGTCGGTGGGCGATCAGCGCCTGCGCGCTGATGAGCCGCCGCCTCCGTTCTTGCTGGACCCCGACTAGCCCGGTCCGACCTGCCCGATCCCAACCTGCGACACACCATGATTCAAGCTGACGATTTTCCACACCAACTGACGATTCCTACTCGCTGGAAGGACAACGATGTCTACGGACACGTCAACAATGTCGAGTATTACAGCTACTTCGATACGGTCATCAACGACTACCTGATTCGGGCTGGCGGGCTGGATATCCACACCGGGGCCGTGATCGGCTTGGCCATCGAAACCGGCTGTAAGTTCCATCGCTCACTGGCGTTTCCGGAGCAGGTGAGGGCCTGCCTGCGGGTTGATCACCTGGGTAACAGCAGCGTGCGTTACGGCATCGGTTTATTCGGCGAGACCAGCGAGCAACCGGCCGCCGAAGGCCACTTCGTGCACGTCTTCGTCGATCGCGAAACCCGCCGTCCGGTGCCCATTCCCGACGCGCTGCGAGCCGCACTACAACAACTGGAGGTCACATCATGAGAACCACCCGCGCTGCGATACTGCGAGAGATGGGCGCACCCGCCCCCTATGCGCAAAGCCAGCCCCTGGAGATCCGCGAGGTGCAGTTGGCGCCGCCAGGTGCCGGTGAAGTCACGGTTCGCATCCGTGCCGCCGGGCTTTGCCATTCGGACCTGTCGGTCATCAACGGTTCGCGCCCCCGGGTCATGCCCATGGTGCTCGGGCACGAGGCGGCGGGTGAGGTGGTCGAAGTCGGTCCGAATCCGGGTGGACTCAAGGTCGGCGATCACGTCGTTTTTTCCTTTGTGCCGGTTTGTGGTGAATGCCCAGCCTGCTCCGAGGGACGACCGGCCATGTGCGCCCCCGGCGCGGTGGCCAACGGCGGCGGCAGCCTGCTCAGTGGGGCGCGGCCGTTTGCCGATGACCAGGGCGAGTTGCATCACCACCTCGGCGTGTCTGCATTTGCGGATCACACGACCGTCTCGGCCAAATCCTGCGTGGCGATCGACCCGACGCTGGATTTCCGGATCGCGGCACTGTTCGGTTGTGCGGTCATGACCGGCGTCGGCGCCGTGGTGAATACGGCCAAGGTCGAGCCGGGCACCAGCTGTGCCGTGTACGGGCTGGGCGGCGTGGGGCTGGCGGCATTGATCGGTGCGCGCGCCAGCGGTGCCAATCCGCTGGTGGCCATCGACTTGTCTGATGACAAGCTGGCACTGGCGCGCAGCTTGGGCGCCACGCATACGGTGAATGCCGGCGATGCCGATGCCCTGGAACAGGTGCGCGCCATCACCAACGGCGGGGCGCGAACCGTGGTCGAATCGGTGGGCAGCGCCAAGGTGTTGGAGACGGCCTATGCAGCCACCGGACGGGCGGGTACCACGGTGACGGTCGGGCTGCCGCATCCCGATGCCCGGCTGGACATCCAGGCGGTCAGCCTGACCGTGGACGAGCGTGTGCTGCGTGGCAGCTACATGGGGTCGGCGATTCCGAGCCGGGATATCCCTCGCTTCATCGCCATGTACCAGGCGGGGCTGCTGCCGGTGGACAAGCTGCTGTCCCACACGCTCAAGCTGGAAGAGATCAACGAGGCCTTCGACGTGCTGGATCGCGGCGAGGCCGTGCGGCAGGTCATCGTATTTGACTAGCGGAGCATCGCAGCGGCGAGCCGGCAGAGACGTCGGGCCGTCGCTGTGATTCAATCGTCGCTCAGTACGCGGGGGCGGGTCATCGACATGCTCCCCACCACCAGCCGGCCCAGACCGGTGGCGGAACCGACCTGAGACGAGCGAGACGATGGACGCTGATATTGGCCCACGCGGCCGCCTGAGATTGCTATCGCGGCGTGAAGTAGCCGCGTTSTCCTCGACCGAAGCGGGCGGGCTGCACGATCAATTCCGTGCCTGCGCGCTTGCCGTGCTGAATATCGGCAGCGAGCTGGATGATGCCGCCGCGGTGATGGAGCGCTACGCCAATTTCGACGTGCGCATCCGCGAGGAACCCCGGGGGATTCGGCTGCAGCTGATCAATGCACCGGACCAAGCCTTTGTCGATGGCGAGATCATCGAGGGCATCCGCGAGCACTTGTTCAGCGTGCTGCGAGACCTGGTCGCCGCAGCCAATATTCCGCAGCTCGATACGCCGGCATCGGTGACCGACGGTGTGTTTGAGTTACTTCGAAATGCCGGCGTCATCCATGCCGGTGAACGCGATCCGCTGGTGGTCTGTTGGGGTGGGCACGCCATTGGTCGTGATGAGTACGACTACACCAAGGAAGTCGGTCATGCCCTGGGGCTGCGGGGCATGGATGTCTGTACCGGCTGCGGCCCCGGCGCGATGAAAGGGCCGATGAAGGGGGCGGCCGTCGGCCATGCCAAACAACGGCTGGGCAGCGGTCGGTTCCTCGGCGTCACCGAACCCGGCATCATCGCGGCGGAACCGCCGAATCCCATCGTCAACGAACTGGTGGTGCTACCGGACATCGAGAAGCGCTTGGAGGCCTTCGTACGCCTGGGGCATGCGATCATCGTGTTCCCGGGCGGGGTCGGTACCGCGGAGGAAATTCTCCATCTGCTAGGCATTCTGCTCGATTCGCACAATGCCTCCATGCCGTTTCCGGTGATCTTCACGGGGCCGTCGACCGCGCGGCCCTATTTTCAGCAGCTCCATGCGTTCATTGGCGCCACGCTGGGCCAGGCCGCCCAACGCTTGTACCGCATCGTCATCGATGATCCCATCGCCGTGGCCCGAGCCGTGGGCGAGGGCGCCAACCAGGTGTTCGATTGGCGCGAACAGGCCCGTGATGCCTTCGGGTTCAACTGGAAGCTGCGCATCGACGCCCAGTTCCAGACCCCGTTTGTTCCCACGCATGCCGCCATGTCTGGTCTCAACCTGCACCGGGACCAGTCCAGCAGTGACCTGGCGGCCAATCTGCGCCGGGCGTTCTCCGGCATTGTGGCCGGCAATGTGAAACCGGCGGGCATCCAGGCGGTGGCCGAGCATGGTCCGTTCGAACTGCGCGGCGAGCCGGCGATTGCCGGCGAGCTGGACGCCTTGCTGCGCAGTTTTGTCGAGCAGCGCCGGATGCGCTTGCCGGGGGCCGAGTACGTGCCCTGTTATCGCATCATGCGGTAAACCTGCAGGGCATTGTTCATCCAGAAAACACGCACAGGGAGGTGCGGTGACTGAACTACAAGCCAGGGTCTCTGGACGCATTCGCCTGTTCTACGGCATCGGCTCGGTGGCCGAGGGCATCAAGGACACGGCATTCAGCGTGTTCCTGTTGTTTTTCTATAACCAGGTGTTGGGATTGTCCGGCAGCCTGGCCGGGCTGGCGATTCTCATCGCGCTGTTATTCGATGCGGTGTCCGACCCGCTGCTGGGCGCCTGGTCGGATGGATTGCGCAGTCGCTGGGGGCGCCGCCACCCCTTCATGCTGGCCGCTGCACTGCCGTTCGGGCTGGGGTTGTGGGCTTTGTTCGCGCCGCCCGCCGGCCTGGACGAGCCCGCCTTGTTTGCCTGGCTGCTGGGGTTTTCCATTCTGGTGCGCCTGAGCCTGACGGCGTACTCCGTGCCCAGCAATGCCATGCTGCCCGAAATGACGCCGCATTATGACGAGCGCACAGAGCTGGTCGCGCTGCGGTTCCTGTTCGGCTGGCTGGCCGGGCTGGGGATTGCCACCTTCGGCTATTTCGCGTTGTTCGCGATGCAGCCCGGGGGCGGTGACGGCCGGCTGTCGGCCGAGGCGTATGCCCGCTACGGGGCAACCAGCGCCGTCATTGCAACGCTGGGTGTGCTGCTGTGTACCTGGGGGACGCGCCGACTCATCCCAGAACTGAAGCAACGCATGGTGGAGCGCCCCCTGCGAATGCAAACCTTGCAGCAGGACCTGCGGGCCGTATTCGCCAATAAAGCGTTTCGCATGCTGTTCGCCGGGGCCCTGTGCTCGGCAGCAGGCTGGGGGTACATCAACGCCACCAGTTTTTACATCAACACTTACTACTGGGGTCTGAGTTCCACACAGATCGGCGGACTGAGTCTGAGTCTCTACCTCGGTCTGTTCATCGCCTTTGCGATCACGCCGGTCATCAGCCGGGAGAGTGACAAGCGAGACGCCGCTGTCCGACTGTCGCTGTTCGCCTTGCTGTTCGGCCCGGCACCGATCCTGGCGGCCATGTTGGGTTGGATGCCACCCAAGGGGTCCAGTGACCTGACCATCGCATTGTTTCTGCACACCGGGTTGCTGTTCGTCGCGCTGATTTCGGTGAGCATGCTCTGTGCCTCGATGATTGCCGACATCACCGATCAGAATGAGCTGCAGACGGGGCAGCGGCACGAGGGCCTGCTGGCTGCAGTCATGACCTTTGTGATCAAGGCGACCTCGGGTTTGGGGACATTGCTGGCGGGTGTCGTGCTGGATCTGATCGCCTTCCCCGGTGCGGTGGTGGCGCCGTCGCCAGGGGGCGAGTCGCCAACGGTGGTCGTGGATGCATCCACGGCAGATGCACTGGGTGCCGTCGTGGCCTTGCTCATGCTGGGGCTGTTCGCGCTGTCCGTCTGGTGTCTGTCACGCTACCCCCTGCGGCGCGATCAGCACGCGGACATTCTGGTCGAACTCCGCCGCTTGTCGTCAGAACGCCCCGTCAAGCGTTGAACAGGGTTTCTGCGCCGTCTCATTCAGGTAGGCTAGCGACCATTGTGCAGGTTGCCAGCGTGGAATGTGCTGGTCTGCATGCCCCCTATCAGAATCTGGCGGGCCGATTGGAACCCGGCACAAGCGCCTCCGAGGGATTGCAATGGCCGAGTTCATCGAGTCACTCCGCGAGCATCTACGCCGCGAAGTCAGTGACATCCACGGCATCAATATAGATGAGGTCGATCACACGCTGCAGCGCGTGCTGGCCCTGGTGGCTGGCGGTGCGGCGTCGCGTTTCGCGTGGTTGTCGATGCTGGTGTCAGACCATCTGGTTCCCGTGGCGGCGGTGGGCCTCGACCCAACGGGTGTGACGGCCGCAGATGCACCCGAGTGGGAGGTCGTGCGGACCGGCAAGCCGATCAGAGTCCATCACCTGTCCGAGCTGGACACCGAGGCGGCCCGGTCGATGGTGCAGGGGCCACACCGTATGTGTTCACTCGCGGCCTATCCGGTGTTTACGGTCTTCCAGCAGTCCACGATTGGTGTGCTGGTGGTGGCCCATGATCGGCCGCGCACCTACCCACGGATGCAGCAACGCGTGATCCACGACGGCGTCCGCGTCATCGAAGACGTGCTGTCACTACGCACCGAATCGATTCGCGATCCGCTGACAGGTTGCTATAACCGCCGGCATTTTGATCGCCAGATGCAGAACGAATGGCGCCGGGCCAACCGGGACCACCTGCCGCTGAGCTGCGCGATTATCGATGTCGATCACTTCAAGCGGTTCAACGATACGGCCGGGCACGCGGAGGGTGATCAGGTGCTGCGCCAGATCGGCCAGGCTCTGGCCTCGCGAACCCGGCGGGCGGGTGACCTGGTCTGCCGCTACGGGGGGGAGGAGTTTGGTGTGATCCTGCCCAACACCCCGGGCGATGCGGCGGTGGCCCTCATGGATGAGCTACGCCGCGCGGTGCAGGACATGGAGATCGAGCACCCGGCACTCGAGGGCGCGCCGGTGTCCATTTCCGTGGGCGTGGCCACGGCCACCAGTTTCGAGGAAGTGCTGCGCAACGATGCCGAGTACTACATGGAACAGGCGGATCAGGCCTTGTACCGCGCCAAGGATGGGGGGCGCAACCGGGTGTTCGCGGCCTGGGAACAGGGGGCTGAGGAACAAAGCGCGAGCGCTTAGCCCATACCGTCATTTCCCTGGTTGCAGGATGCGTGGACAACCCCGCTCGTCCGGGGGCATGCTTGCGCCTCCGCCTAGCTAGGCGAACTGCGAGGTCGGTGCGTGCAGAATCTCAGTCAGGTCAAACAGTGGCGCCGAGCGGTCGATCCGGCCGTTGAACTCGAAGGGTTCGATCCCACCACGGGCCTGGCCGGGCGTGACCTGCTGCTCGAGCGACTGGAGCGCCAATGGGTCTGGTGCACCGAACGTCAGCTTGCGCTGTGCCTGCTGCTGATCAACATCCGGCAATTTTCACTGATCCGGAAGCAGCGGGCCGAGGACATCGACCAGGCGCTGATCGCCGTGGGTCAGGTGGTCTCCGACGCTTTGCGGCGTCGGGCGGATTTCGCCGGGCATATCCGTGCCGGTGAGTTCAGCGCCCTTCTGGCGGATGTCACCCGCGATGGGGCCATGCATGTTGCCGAGACCATGATTCGCGCGGTCCGTGAAGCCCGAATCCCCATGCCGGGTCTGCCCGATCAAGTGGTGGAAGTGGCTGTCGGCGGTGCCTGCTATGTGCCGACGGCCAATCATTTTTCCAAGACACTCGTCACCCAGGCCGATGAGGCGCTGGCCGAGACGCGCCGGCACGCAGACGGCCGCGCGGTGATTCACGGCATGGCCAACAAGCCTGATATCGCCCGGGGGGGCTGGTAGCAAGGTCCTTAGGCGTTGCCGGATAACACTTCGCGGCCATGTGGGGCGTTGAAGTCGAGTTCCGGGCCGATGGGGACCACGCCACTGGGGTTAACGGCCGGATGGCTGCCGTAGTAATGACGCGCAACGTGGGTCAGATTGACCGTCGATGCAATCTCCGGCCATTGGTAGAGATCGCGTGTGTAGGCCCATAGATTCGGGTAGTCGATCAGGCGTCGCCGGTTGCACTTGAAATGCCCGTGATAGGCGGTGTCAAAGCGCAGCAGCGTCGGAAACAGACGCCAGTCGGCCTCTGTTGGCTGGTCGCCGGTCAGAAAGCGTCGGCTGGCCAGCTGACGCTCCAGCCAGTCCAAGCTGTCGAACAGCGGAACAACGGCTTCGTCATAGGCGGCCTGGGTCGAGGCAAAGCCGGCTTTGTAGACCCCATTGTTCACGGTGTCGTAGATGCGCTTGTTCAGCGCATCGATGTCGTCACGCAGTGGCGCCGGGTAGTAGTCGCCCGGGGTGGCGCCCACCGTATCGAAGGCGGTGTTGAACATCCGAATGATTTCGGCCGATTCGTTGTTGACGATCGTTCGGCGTTGCGTGTCCCACAGAATGGGGACGGTGACGCGGCCGGTCATGTTCGGGTCGGCGGCCAAGTAGACGTCCTGTAGCCGTGGCAGGCCCATGAGTTTGTCGCCGGTGACGCCTTCACCCGGTTCGAACGTCCAGCCCTCTGATCCCATGTGCCAGTGGACCACGGACACATCGATCATCTGATCCAGCCCTTTCAGCGCGCGGAAGATCAGGGTGCGGTGCGCCCAGGGGCAGGCGTAGGACACGTACAGGTGATAGCGGCCGGGTTCTGCCGCAAACCCGCCGTCGCCCGAGGGGCCGGGCTGGCCGTCTGGCGTGACCCAATGACGAAATGCCTGTTCCTGGCGTTTGAAGCGGCCACCATGCTGGTCGGTGTCGTACCACTGGTCATGCCACTGACCGTCGATGAGTAAACCCATGTGGTTGCTGTTGGCTGAAATGCGCGACCGACGCTAACCGACTTTGCGTGTCGACGCACGGCGCTGTCCACCACAGGGCATACTCGTGGCCGTGTTCTGTCGAGCAGGCCCGACGCGGGTCAACACCATGTCCAATCTGCAGATGCGCGATGCCACGGTCGACGATGCCGCCACCCTGGCCGCGATCTACAACCCCTTTATCACGGAGACCGTGGTCACGTTTGAAGAAACCGTGGTCACGGCCGATGACATGGCCGCACGGGTCACCACGCTGCAGGACCAGGGCTTGCCCTGGCGCGTGATCGAGCAGCAGGGCCGGGTGCTGGGGTACGCCTATGCCGGGCGCTGGCGCAGCCGAGCCGCCTATCGGTATGTCGCGGAGTCAGCGATTTACCTCGGGGAGGCGTCCCGTGGACACGGGCTGGGGACGCGGCTTTATCAAGACTTGTTCGGGCAGCTGCGCGCCCGGGGCCTGCGCGTGGTCATGGGCGTGATTGCCCTGCCGCATCCGGCCAGTGTCGCGTTTCATGAGCGCCTGGGATTCCGACAAGCCGGCTTGTTCCCTCGGGTCGGCTACAAGTTCCAGCGCTGGATCGATGTGGGCTACTGGCAGCTGGAACTGAGCTGAGCCGACGGCCGTCGTGCTGCGGGCGTTCTGGCCGGGTCTTCGAGCCCTGGGCGCTGCGCGTGACCGGTTCTGTTCAAGTGTCGCCGAATGCCGCCGATAGACAGCTGCACCCCGGACAATGCGCGAAATAGGCGGCAAACATGGATCTCGCGACCCTCATCGGTCTGATCGTCGGACTGGCACTGATTATCGGCTCCATGGCCATGGGCGCCGGCCTGGCACCATTTATCAACGTGCCCGGACTGCTGATCGTGATCGGCGGTGCCTTTTGCGGCACGCTGATCCGCTTTCCGATTGGTGAATGCTTCGGTGCGTTCGGCACCGCGATCAAGACGGCTTTTTCGTACAAGGGCGCCGATCCTTATCAGCTGATCGACACGGTCAAGGAAATGGCCGACCTGGCGCGAAAGAAAGGCATGCTGGCGCTGGAAGAGGCCGAAGTGCCGGATCCGCTGCTGGGCAAGGGCATCCAGATGTGTGTCGACGGCCACGATGCCGACTTCATCAAGGAACTCCTGGGTAAGGAAATCACCGCGTCGATCAAGCGGGCCGAAATGGGCGAGAAGGTGTTTCGGGCCATGGGCGATGCCGCGCCGGCTTTCGGCATGATTGGCACGCTGGTCGGCCTGGTGCAGATGATGGCGACGCTGTCCGACCCGTCCGGCATCGGGCCTGCGATGGCTGTCTCGCTGCTGACCACGCTGTACGGGGCCATGCTCTCCAACATGTTTTTCCTGCCCATCGCCGACAAGCTGGCGATGCGCGCGGAGCAGGAGATGGACACTCGCCAGCTCATCGTCGAATCGGTGGTCGGAATTCGTGAGGGCACCAGTCCCCGCCTGTTGGAACAGTGTCTCAAGGCCTGCTTGCCGAACGGAGAAAACACCAAGGCCGCGAATGATGGCGCCGAGGGCGAGCCCGCGGCGGCCTGATCCGTCCGGACAAGCAGACCATCACCATGTTCGAGAATCCGAAGAAGAAAGAGTCCAAGGGCGCCGATGTCCCGCTGTGGATGGCGACCTTTGCGGACATGATGTCGCTGATGATGTGCTTCTTCGTGCTGCTGTTTGCCCAGGCGAAGATGGACGAGGCCAAGTACGAATCGGTCATCGGGTCGTTGCGGCAGGCATTCGGCGGCGTGCAGTTCATCTCGCCTCGTGACGACTCTCAGAAGGGCCTGGAAGCCGGCATCGTGTCCGGCACCGGGCATAACTCCATGCCGACACAACAGGTGCGAACGGTAGAGAAGGTGGTGTCGAGCACGGCAGGCGAGGATCTCTACAAGAAACTCAAGGAAGGCCTGAAGGAAGACATCGAGGCCGGGCGCGTCATCCTGGAACGCAACCGCGATCAGGTCATCGTCCGCTTCCCGGAGCACGTCTCGTTTCCCTCGGGCAGTGCCCGCCTGGTGAGTGGGGCCACGGACCTGATTCGTCGGGTGGTCCGACTCATCGATGCCGAATCGCAGCAGGTCACGGTGGCGGGTCATACCGACAACATTCCGCTGCGCGGTGGCGGCGGGTTCTCATCCAATTGGGACCTGTCGGCGGCTCGGGCCGTGTCGGTGGCCGAACGCGTGCTGGAAGTCGGTTCTATTCAGGATTCGCAGCTCATCGTCAGCGGTTTCGGTTCGTCGCGACCGCTGGTGGATAACAGCACCCGGGAGAACCGCGCGCGCAATCGCCGGGTCGAGATCATCGTGGCCTATCGCCAGGATGTGGAAAGCGGGGAGCCCGGCCTGCCGATTCTTGAATCGACCGATCTCAATGCCGACATCGAAGTCGAGACGTCGCAGGCCGATCCCGAGGACGAGTCCAGCGGGCTTTGGGACGCGCTGGCCCGCGAGGAGCAACCCGGCGGTTAACGCCGCTGCGGTGGCCGTTGGTCACGCGCGCCCACGGCCTTTGGAGGCAGTCGGCCGAGACGTCGCAGGTGGTTTCCGCCACAATGCCCGGCCAATGATTCTCTGCGCCCCCTTCAATCCCCTGTCGACACCTTGCACCGGAGCAGGCAACGCCCGTGCTTGAGGTTGGTCGCGAGCAGCGTCGTGCGGCGCAGACACTGGGTTTTTGTTCGACCCTGGTCGGTATTGCGCTGGGGCGATTCGCCTATCCGCCGCTGATTCCCGTGATGATCGACGCGGGCTGGCTAACGCCGGCCGAGGCCGCGCACGCCGGGGCGGCCAATCTGGTTGGTTATTGTCTTGGCGCGGTTCTGGCGCTGGTGGCACCGCGGATGCCGCATCGCCCGCTGGTGGTATCGGCGCTGATGTTGACCGTGCTGAGCTTTGTCGCCTGTGCCTTGCCGTGGGGTGTGAACTGGATGAGCGGTTGGCGATTCGTGGCCGGCATGACGGGCGCCTGGCTGATGGTGCGCGGCGTGAGTACGGCGTTGACGGCCGTGGGGCCTGCGCAGCGGGCGCGGGTCAGCGGGGTGACCTTTACCGGTATCGGCCTGGGCACTTTATTAACCGCCTGCGTGGCCACGGCGTTGCCGTGGATCGGCCCGACGACCGCCTGGCTCGCCATGGCCGTGATGGCGGCGATCCCCGCTTGGGTGGGGTTGTTGGCTTGGCGACGTCTGCGGGGGGCGCCCATGCCAGAGGATGCCAGCGCGCAGCCGGCGCAGGTCTTGGGTTGGTGGATGTTGGCGCCCGTCTTCATCGTGCTGGCCTACGCGGTGGAAGCCATTGGCATCGTGCCGCACGGTGTGTTCTGGGTAGATTTTTTGGTCCGGGAACGGGGGATGAGCCTGGGCTTTGCGGCCTTGCAGTGGTGGGTGGTCGGGCTGGGGTCCTTGTTCGGCCCCACGCTGATCGTCCGCATCGCGGGTCATGTCGGCATTGGTCGGATGCTGCTGCTGTGCTACGCCGTGACCGCTGTTGCGGTGGGTGTTCCCACGCTAACCAGCAACCCCGTGCTGTTCACATTGTCGAGCCTGACCATCGGTGCGCTGGTGCCCGGTGCGGTCTCCATGACCTCGGCGGCGCTGGCGGAGATTGCGGGTGCCGCCGCGCACGCCCGGTGGTGGGCTAGCGCGACGCTGGCCTTTGCCATCGGACAGGCCAGCGGTGCGGCGGCCATGGCGCGTTGGTACGGTGAGACCGAACTGTATGCCCCCTTGTTTGTCGCCGGTGCCGTGGCCGCCTTGATTGCCCTGATCCTCGGCATGGCCGGACTTTCGGCGCGTCGCCACTACGCTTGACTCTGTAGTCGACTCCAGGCTTTAAACTCGTGGCATGAACACGAGCAAGCCATTGACCATCGGCCGGTTGGCGCGAGCCACGGGGCTTAGCGTCGAGACGATCCGCTATTACGAGCGCGAAGGCATTCTGCCCGAGCCGCAGCGGACCGCGGCCAACTACCGTCTGTATCCCACCGACAGCATCGAGCGTCTGCGCTTTGTGCTGCGTGCCAAGACCCTCGGCTTCTCGCTGGCTGAAATCCGGACCTTGCTGGGCCTGCAGGGCGGCGGCGATCGTGCGGCGGTCCGCGCCTTGGCGCAGGCACATCTAGAGGATATCGAACGGCGCATTCGTGACCTCAACGCCATGCGCCGGGTCTTACGCCAAGCGGTTGCCGATTGCGATGGCCAGGGCTCAACCGTTGGCTGTCCCATTATTCAGGCCATCGAGGCCGATGCAGCATCATCTCAGGAGGGCATCACATGAGTTCATCGGAACACGCCCATTGCAGCCATGAATCATCCCCGGCGGAGACACAGGGCGCCCCGGGCGGCCATGGCACGCTGGGCATGTCGGTGCATGCCACGCTGCACTGCCTGACCGGTTGCTCCATCGGTGAGATCACCGGGCTGGCCATCGGGGTGTCGCTGGGCTGGCCGGTGTGGGCCACCATTGCGCTGGCGACAACCCTGGCCTATATCTCGGGCTTTACGCTGGGGCTATGGCCCTTGGTCCGGCGTGGACACGGCTGGCGCGAGGCCTTCGGCATCATCTGGATTGGTGAGGCGACGTCGATCGCGGTGATGGAGATCGCGATGAACACGGCGGATTACCTGGCTGGCGGCATGACCGCACCCAGCTTGGCGCATCCGGGATTCTGGATCGGATTGGCCGTGGCGATTCCGGCCGGGTTTCTGGCTGCCTGGCCCGTGAACTGGTGGCTGCTACGCCGCAATCTCAAGGCCTGTCACTGATCGGGGCGCACGGCGGGAGTCGACCGCTTCAGGACTCCAGCAGCATGTTCTCCAGCCCGTTCGACAGTTCGTTGATCGGCGGCAGACTCCAGACCTGGTCGATCCGGATACCCACGCGGTTCAGGGTGTAGCCGTTGACCGGTGGCTCCATCCGGATCACCGACGCGGCCGCCAGCACGGAGCCGACGGCCACAATCGCGCCCAAGGCCGAGAACGGCTCGGCGTTGTCCGGATCGCCCGCGGCCTTGAGGCCAGCGGCCAGTTCTTCGGGAAAATGCCAGTGCTCGGCCAACAACGCGCTGGTGGATGCGAAATCAAAGCCGAGCTGCTTGCGTTCGGCCTCTGCGCGTGCGGGCGTGCAATAGGGTTCGGCGCCATCAAGCTGGAACAGCTCCATGGGTTGCGCCCAGCGCATGAGCAGCTCGCCCACCGGGTAGATGATGCCGGCGGCGAAGGCCATTTCCGGCTCCACCTCCTCGCTGGGGCCACTGGCACTGCCCAGTTTGGCCAGCTCCCGTGACGCAACGGCCGTGTATACCGCGTGCCGCCAGAACGTGGGCTTGTCCATGCCGGGCGGTGTCTGCATCGAGCCGACCAGACCACAGCCCACCACCAGATTGCGAACGCGCTCAAAGCCCAGGTGCATCACCGCATCGCCAATGCTGCCGATGCTGCGGCTGCGATGAAAATAGGCGGAATTCGCCATGCGCAGGACTTTGGCGCTAATCACCGGATCGGTTTCGATCAGGCCGGCGATTCGCGCGGTTTCCACGTCTTCTTCCTGAAAGGACGTCATCAGTTCATGCACAACCTTGGGGACGGTTGGCAATTTGTTGACATGGGTTAGCAGTTGTTCGGCAGACATGGTGATTAAACCTCTCAATGGCCTTGTAGCTATCGGCCGGTCGTCCGAGGTCTTAAGTGCCGATTTGCGCCGGGAACAGGCTGCGCGGTGCAGCGCGTTCCCGGCGGCTTGGCTTATTTGAGTTCGGCCGAACTCTTGCCCAGCAGGCGACGGGCGATGATCAACTGCTGGATTTGCTGCGTGCCTTCGAAGATGTCGAGAATTTTGCTGTCCCGGGCCCATTTTTCGAGCAGGCTGTCTTCGGTGTAGCCAAAATTGCCGCAAAGCTCGACGCATTTGAGGCTGATGTCCACGCAGGAGCGACCGGCTTTGGCCTTGGCCATGGAGGCCTGCAGCGAGTTGGGTTTGCGGTTATCGGCCATCCAGGCGGCTTCCATCATCAGCAGGCGTGCGGCCTCGAAATCGGCCTCCATGCGGATGAATTCGGCGGCGGCAGCGGATTGCTGCGTCACCAGCTGGTCATAGTCGATGTCCACCCCAGCGGATTCGAGCGTCTTGCGGGTCTCTTCCAGCGCGGCCCGGGCCAGGCCAATGGCCATGGCGGCGACCAGCGGGCGGGTGTTGTCGAAGGTCTGCATGACCCCGGCAAAGCCCTTTTCGACATTGACCGTGGGGTCGCCGAGCAGGTTGTCTGCCGGCACCCGGCAATCCTTGAGCACGAACGCAGCCGTGTCGGAGGACTTGATGCCCAGCTTCTTTTCCAGCCGGACGAGTTCGAAGCCCGGCGTGCCCTTTTCCACGACAAAGGATTTGATCGCGGCCCGGCCGGCGGATTTGTCCAGCGTGGCCCAGACCACGACCAGATCGGCGCGCTCGCCGGCCGTGACGTAGATCTTCTCGCCGTTGAGGATGTACTCGTCGCCATCTTTCACAGCGGTGGTGCGTATCGCCGCCGAATCCGAGCCGCAGCCCGGTTCGGTAATGGCCATGGCGGCCCAGCGGCCGGCGAAGCGCTCAAGCTGCTCTTCGTTGGCCACCGAGGCGATGGCCGAGTTGCCCAGACCCTGACGCGGCATGGACAGCAACAGGCCGACATCGCCCCAGCACATTTCGATGATGCCCAGTGCCGTGGACAGATTGCTGCCGTTGCGATTGCTGTCGTCGTCGGATTTCTCCCGACGAACGCCCGCCGCCCCGGCGCCCTGACCGCCACCGTCGTTCATGCCGTCGACCAGCGAGGCCAGCATATCCAGCTCCTTGGGATAGCTGTGCTCGGCGCGGTCGTACTTGCGCGAATTGGCGCGCAGCACTTCCTTGGACACCTGATGCGCCTGACGAACCAGGCCGGTGAATTTCTTCGGAACTTCAAGATTGATCATTGTCTGTTCTCCGTCGCGGCGCTCAGACGAGCAGGCCGCCCTCCATGACGCCGATGGCCCGCAGGTCGCGATACCAGCGTTCGACCGGATATTCCTTGGTAAAGCCGTGGCCACCGAGCAGCTGCACACCGTCGGAGCCGATCTGCATGCCCTTCTCAACGCAAAGACGGCGGGCCACGGCGGCCTCACGGGCGTAGTCCTTGCCCTGTTCCGCCAGACTGGCCGCCCGCAATGTGGTCAGGCGCATACCTTCGAGTTCGATCGCGATGTTCGCGACCATGAAGGCCACCGACTGGCGGTGACTGATTGGCTCGCCAAAGGCCTGACGCTCATTGACATAGGGAATGACGTAGTCCTGCACGGCCTTGCCCGCTCCGATGGCCATGGCACACCAGGCCAGACGGCTGAGTCGGACGCATTCCCGGTAGTTGGCCTGTGCCTGTTCGGCCGAGGCTCCCAGGCGGGCGTCCTCGGGGACGACCAGCTCATTGAACTGCACACGGCCGGTGGCTGCCGCCCGCAGGCCCATGGCCGGATCATCGGCGATCTGAATGTGCTCGGGACTGGATTCCACCACAAACAGTGCCGGGCCTTCGCCCTCAACCTGTGCGCCGACGACGAATAGTTCGCACTGCTTGGCGTTGGGCACCAGCGACTTGATGCCGCTAATCGACCAGCCGCCCTCAACACGGCGGGCCGTGGTGGTCGGTGTCATGGGATCGAATAGCGGGGTGGGCTCGGTGAGTGTTAGCGCGGCCACCGGCGAGGATTCTTCGGTGAATGCGGGCAGGTAGCGTGCCTGTTGTTCGGCGTTGCCCCATTGCACCAGCGCCTGGCTGACAGCTGACGGGGCCAGACAGGCCCAGGCCAAGCCCATGTCGCCATGCGCCAGGGCCTCGGCGACGAGCACGTTGGTGACGGTGTTGCGCTCGGTGCCGGCACCACCCAGTTCTTCCGGAATGCCGAGAATGGCGATGCCCAGCTCGTTGGCCATCTCCAGCAGTTCGCCACTGGCCGCGCAGGCCTCGTTGGCCTCTTCGGCCGCAGGACGCAGCGCCTCGGTCGCAAAGCGCTGGGCGGCGTCCTGTAGCATCGCCTGGTCTTCGCTGGGCGTCAGATCGAACAGGCCGGGGTCGCCGGCCTTGGGTAGGCGTTGTGCCTGGCCGGGCTGGCCGCTGCGTTTGAAGCTGCGTGCCGCCGCTGCGGCCACGCCGAATCCTGTGCGGGAGGCGTGGTAGATCGCCCGCTCACTTTGGCGGCGAATCCCTAGTCGGTCCAGCAGGCTGCCGCCAGCCAGGCGGTTCAGCACGCGCAGGCCGCGGGCCATGCTCTCATCTGCAAAGCTCATCCGTGTCGGTCTCGGTCAAAACGTGAGGCACGGACAATAGTCGGCAGGGTGCGGGCTGTCCTTGCCCGCACAGACTGACGGGGGCGGGCAGACCAGCCAATGCGGGCGCTTAGGCCAGCTCGTCTTCCTGTTCGGGGTGCTCGGCGCCCCCAAAGCGGTCGGCCAGCCAGTCACGCAAATCCTCGATGACCAGGAATACCGCCGGTACCAGCAGCAGGATGATGACGGTGGCAAACAAGATGCCGAAGCCCAGGCTAATGGCCATGGGGATGATGAAGCGGGCCTGCAGCGAGGTCTCCAGAATCATCGGCGCCAGTCCCAGGAAGGTGGTTAGCGAGGTCAGCACGATGGGGCGGAACCGCCGCTGGCCAGCGCGGATGATGGCGTCGCGTTTGCTCATGCCCTCGCGGTGATAGCGATTGGCTGCGTCGATGAGCACCAGCGAGTCATTCACCACAACGCCCGACAAGGCCACGATCCCGAATAGCGAGACAAAGCTCATCTTGTAGCCGAGCAGCAGGTGGCCGACGATGGCGCCAACCATGCCGAAGGGGATGGCCGACATCACGATCACCGGCTGCAGATAGCTGCGAAACGCCATGGCCAGCAACACAAAGATGCCGATCAACGCCAGCACGAAACCCCGGCCGATGGCCGAGGATGACTCGGCCTCGTCACGGTTGGCGCCTTCGAAGCTGTATTCCAGCCCGATGTAGCGATCCATGAGCGCAGGCAGGGAGTCCCGCTCCAACTCGGCGATGACATCGTTGGTCTGGGTGGTGTTGGTATCGACGTCGGCCGTGACATTGAGCACGCGTCGCCCCTGATCACGGCGAATCGTGGTGTAGGCCTGGCCGCGTTCGATCTGGGCGATCTCACGTAGCGGGGCCAGCCCCCCGGCGGGCGTCCGGATCAGCAACTCCTCCAGCGTGGCTTCTTCGGCCCGCTCGGCCTCGGGTAGGCGCACCATGACCCGGACTTCGTCGCGGCCGCGTTGCTGGCGCAGCGCCTCGGCTCCGAAGAAGGCGCCTCGGACCTGGCGACCCACTTCGGCTGCGGTCAGCCCCAGCGTCTTGCCGGCCGGTGTGAGGGTGATGTCCAGCTGCTCCTTGCCCCCGGAGTAGCCGTTGTCGATGTCCGACAGGCCGGAGAAGCGCTGCAAGCGCTCGACCAACGCATCAGCTGCCTGCTCGAGCGTGGCGACATCGTGATGCTTGAGCTGGATGGTCAGATCCGAACCCGCGCCCGGACCGGTGGTGTAAATGAAATTGGTCCGTTCGACGCCAGGAATCTGCTGGACTTTTTCGCGCCAGCGGTCGGAAAACGCCTGCGCCGTGACGGTTCGCGTCTCCCAGGGTGACAGCGAGACCTGCACGCTCATCAGATGGCTGGAGCCCAGGCCATTACTCTCGCGGTAGGCAGGGGACAGGCTCGGTTGCGAGCCCAGCTCGGTGATCACCGATTCGATGATGTCGGCGTCGTCGGGGTACTCGTCCAGTGTGGCGTATAGCGCCGAGACGGCCTCGTCGAGCACCTCGCGGGTGCGGTCGATGTTGGAGCCGTAGGGCACCTGGATGTTGGCAAAGATGAAGTCGGCCTCGATGTTCGGGAAGAACTCGGCCTTGACGCGACCACCCGCCACCAGCCCGATGGAGGAGACAAACACGGCGATGCCCAGGGCAATGACAATAGTGCGGTGTGACGTCGCCCAGCGTACGACCGGGGTGTAGCGTTGTTCGATGACACGCTCCATCCAGGCTGCCACGCGGTGCTGGATTCGAACCAGATACCCTTCGACCCCGGTGTTCTTGGGGTGTCGGGAATGCGCGAGGTGGCTGGGCAGGATGAGCAGCGATTCAACCAGCGACATCAGCAGGACGCAGATGACGATGGCAGGTAGCACACGGAAGAAATTGCCGGCCGGCCCCGGTACGAACAACAGCGGCGAGAAGGCAACGATGGTCGTCAGAATCGCGAAGGTGACCGGGGTGGCGACGCTGCGTGCGCCGAGCACCGCCGCCTTTAGGCGCCCATGGCCGAGCTCGCGTTGGTGATAGATGTTTTCGCCGACGATGATGGCATCGTCGACCACGATGCCCAGCGTCACGATGAAACCGAACAGCGAGATCATGTTGAAGCTGACGTCCATGGCCGGCATGAGCAGCATGGCGCCGAGGAAGGAGATGGGGATGCCCAGCGTCACCCAGAACGCCAGCCGCGGCTCGAGAAACAGCGTCAGCAGCACGATGACCAGGACAAAGCCGAGAAAACCATTGCGCAGCAGCAGGTTGATCCGGTCTTCGTAGAACTCCGAGTCGTCGTAAACCGTGTCGGCCGCCAGCCCCTCCGGCAGGCGCTGATTCAGCGTATCCGCATATTCCCTGACCGCTGCCGAGACGCTGATCGGTGTCTGCTCGCCGACGCGAAACACTTCCAGCGTGACCGCAGGCCGGCCATTGAAGGTGGTCTTGAGATAGGAATTGTCGGAGAACCCATCGCGCAGTTCGGCAATGTCGCCCAGCGTCAGCACACTCCCGTCGCGACTGGTGCGCAGCGGAATATCCAGGAACTCGTCGGCAAATTTGCGGCGCTCGTCTAGTCGCACCAGTACCTCGCCACCTTCCGTGCGGATGGCCCCGCCGGGCAGTTCCACGGCGTAGGCCTGAATGCGGTCGGCGATCTCCGGCAGCGACAGGCCGTAGGCATGCAGGGCGCTGGACGGGACCTCGATGGAGATTTCCCTTGGCGGTGCATTGGTGAGCACCACTTCGGTGATGTCATTGCGATTGAGCAGATCCGTCCGGGCGCGCTCGGCCAGCTCACGCAGCGTGGCCAGGTCCGTCTCACCATGGAGGATCAGGGAGATGACCTTGGCCTTGATAGCAATCAGACTGGTGATGGGCCGTTCGGCGTCCTCGGGAAAGCTGGTGATCCGATCAACCGCGTTCTTGATATCGGAGGTGATCTTGTTGGCATTGCTGCCCGTGACGATCTCGGCGATAACCACGCCAGCGCCTTCGTAGCTGCTGGATTCCACCGTCTTGACCCCGTCGATGCTGCGCACGGCATCCTCGACGGCGAGAATCACGCCCTGCTCGACCTCCTCCGGGCTTGCACCGGGGTAGGCGATGTCAATGGTGACGATGTCGGCATCGAACTCGGGGAAGACCTCCTGCTTGACGCCACTGCCGATAATCCAACCACCGATGAGCAGCACCAGCATCAGCAGGTTGGCCGCAACCGGATTGGCGGCCATCCATGCCAGAGGACCGGTCAGCCAGGCGGGTCGGGAACTCGCTGGACCGGTTGCGCTCATGCGTCGCCATCCGTGCCGGACTCTGCCAGTCGCACGCCCATGCCATCCACGGCCAGGGGCAGCCGCGTCAGGACGATGCGGTCACCGGCATCCAGTCCGTCGCCGGCGGGCACGAACACGGTGTCGCGTCCACGCCAGACGATCTTCAGCTGGCGGCGCTCCAGCGTCAGATCCTCGGTCAGACGCCAAACCGAATCCTGTCCGACCAGTGCGGCCCGCGGGACAGCCAGTGTGTTGTCGAGCTGTCGACCCAGCAAATGCACATCAACAAAGGCGCCGACCAGCAGCGGGGTCGGGCCCTCCAGCGGGTCGGGCACCTCGACCAGCACGCGCGCCATGCGACCCTCGGGATCCAGGTCGCCCAGCACTCGAACAACCCGGCCCTGGCGTTGGCTGCGGGTGTTCGGTTGACGAATCTGCGCCTTGGCGCCCCCCTGGCCGGCCGCATCGGGCAGATCGATCCATTGCAGCCGATCTACCGGAATGCTGACCTGAACCCGGAACCGCTCCGATCCCAGCAAGCGCCCCAGCTGCTGGCCGGCATTAATCACCTGACCGGCCTCGACGGCTTCGCTTTGAATCACCCCATCAAACGGGGCCACGACCCCGCTGCGCTCGAGGTTGAGCCGAGCCTCCCGAAGCTGCGCCTCGGCGGCCTGGACATTGGCTTGGGCGGCAGCCAGCTGGGGTTCGCGGCGGGCCAGCGCGCCGTTGCGGTTGCTGTCGTCAAATAGCGTCCACTCCCGTTCGGCGACTTCAACGCGGCCCTGCTCCAGCGCAAGCTCGCTGCGGGCACGCGCCAGCTCGGCCTTCGCGCGGGCTACCGCCAGCTCCAGTCGTTCCGGTTCCAGCTGGACCAGGACTTCACCCGCCGCCACGCGCCCCCCGGGAACAAAGTTGCTCCCAACCGCGGCGACGCGCCCGCCGACTTCAGCGGTGATGAGCACGTCACGGGCGGCCTGCACGCTGCCGGTGGCGTCGACTTCGATGCGGTGTGTTGCTGCATCCAGGGTCACGGTTTCCACCAACGGTGCGGCGGGGCCGGTGTCCGTCTTGCCGGGTTGGGGCCGGGTTTTGACCAGCCCCATCATGATGACAATGCCCAGTCCGACGATGCCGACGAACAGCAGTACTTTGGTCCAAGGTTTCATTCGGGTTCCCCAGTGGGCGTCGTGGCCACGATGGACCAGTCGCCTCCCAGCGCGCGGTGCAGCTGCACACGGAACGACAACAGCTGGCGCTTGGCGGTCAAGAAAGATTGTTCATCGGCCTGGAGTGTCGTCAGGGCCGTGAGCACGGGCAGGTAGTCGGACAGTCCATTGGCGTAGCGCTCGCGCGTGGCGTCGAGCAAGGATTGGCTGGCCACCAGGCGCTGCGACAGGGCGTCAACGTGGCGGCGTTGCTCCTGTTCCTGCAGCAGCGCGTTCTCGACCTCGACCATGGCGTCCAACAACGACTGCTCGAACTGCGCCAGTGCCTCACGGAGCACGGCGTCGGCACGCCGCACGGCGGCTGCGCGCCGCCCGGCGTCGAACACCGGCCCCACGAGGCCGGCGGCCACGCTCCAGATGAGGTCGTCGAATACACGGTCTGAGGACTGGCTCTGGTAGCCCGCATCGGCGGTTAGTCGCAGGCTGGGCAGTCGATCCGCCACGGCCACGCCGACCCGGTGGTCAGCCGCCAGTACACGACGCCAGGCGGCCATGACATCAGGTCGATGCAGGAGCAGGTCGGCCGGCAAGCCCGCGGCCGGTACGGGTGGCAACTGCGGCAGGCTGGACGGCGTCTGAATGCGCAGCAGGCCGGGTGGCTGGCCCGCTAGCGCCGCGAGCTGGTTGCGTAGGACACCGGCCTGCGCCTTGAGCAGAGGTGCCTGGCTGCGCACGCCGGCGACCTGTTGTTCCTGCTGGCGGATGCCGACGATAGAGCCCGCGCCATATTCGAAGCGCAGCCGGGTCAGTTCAAGAAAGCGCGCATTCAGATCGGCCTGGGACCGGGTGAGTCGCAGCCGTGCCTCGGTTTCAATCAGGCTGAGCCAGGCTTCGGTGACCTGCGCCGCAATGCTATGGGCAGCGGCGGTGGCGTCGAGTGCAGCCGCCTCCGCATCCAGGCGGGCGGCCTGGCGACCATGACGGACCCGCCCCCAAAGGTCCAGCTCGTAGGCCGCGCTGGCCGACAGGCTGTATTGGTTGTTGATGGTCTGGATTCGTTGGTCGCCGATGAAGACGACATTGTTGCCGCGGCTGGCGCCACCGGACAGCTCCAGCGTGGGATAGAACAATGCGGTTTGCTGGCGAAGCACGGCTTCGGTTTGCTCAATGCGGGCAAGGGCCGCGCGCAACTGCCGGTTCTGCGTCAGTGCATCGGTCACCAGCGCATTCAGACCGGGTTGCTGGAATCGAGTCCACCAGCGGGGGTCGCCAGACGGCGTGATCGCGTCCGGCGCCCGGGTGTTCCACGCCGCCGGCAGCGTGAGTCCATCATCCGGTGCACGGTCCACGGAATGAACGCAGGCCGACAACAGGGTGGCAGACAACAGGAGCGCGCCGGCTCGCCGCAGCGACGGGCTGGAAAAAGTCAGAACTGGCATCGCGTCAGTATCGCATGTTGCACTGCGTAAACCAGACAGCCGTGCAGTGAGCGGGTTCGTCGTCAGCTGCGCAGTTGGCCGTTCTTGGATGCGTCCAGCTGCGCTTCCAGCTCGGCGAGCTGGGCGCGAGTGGACTCCAGCTGGTGATCGTCGTCGCCGTCGGCCAGCTGTTGTTCGATCTGTTGGCGGGTCTGGGCGATGGCCTCGGCCAGCTCTGCCTTATCGAACACCCGTGCTTCCGGCGTATCGGGGTTCACCGTTGGCGTCTCTGTCCTCGGCGCCGGGGCTACCGGCGGCGCGATGCGCTGATCGTCGGCCAGCTTGCGCTGATTCATAAGCGTTGGGGATGCGATCTCCAGCCCCTGGCCATGCAACACGTCCATCACGGCCTTGCGCAGGTTGGAGCGCACCGTGAGCAAGTGCTTGACCTCCGCCAGCGACCCCGCAATTCGGTACAGCACGGAGAAGTCCTGCAAGGCGACGACCTGAACAAAGGGATCGGTGAGCCCGGCCTGCTCTGCTGCGGCGCACAGTGCCGATTCCACGGTCCCGCGGGGAATGTCATAACCCAGCGAAACCTGCGCCGAGACGATGGTGCCGCTGTGGTGGACGACCGTCAGCGGGTGGGTGATCAGCAGCAGGTTGGGGAAGGTCGTCAGGTCGCGATCCTCGGTTTGGATCTCGACGTGAAACAGCCCGCGCTCGGTGACGCGGCCGAACTGTTCGTTGAGCCGGATGAAATCGCCGGGTCGGAACTGCCCCACGACGCGCAGCATGACGCCCGCCATGGCGTTGGCGACGAAGGTCGTGGACGACAGGCCAATGACGGCCGTGAGGACAACACCCAGCAGGCTTAGCACCTGACCCCGCAGGGTGTCGGAGATCGGCAGCGCCAGCACGATGAACAAGGCGCCGACCAGCGTCATGCCGGCCAACAGCAGCTGGCGCGGCAATCGCGCCTCATTGCCCAGCTCACCCCGGCGCGCGAGTAGCCACCAGTGCAGCCCTGTGAGCGTGACGATGACGCCAGTCAGTACGATCAGAGCCGGCACCCAGTCGGCCAAGGCAGCGGTCAGTTGGTTCATGCCGTTGATCTCCCCTCGAGTCGCACAGCATAGCCGCTGCCATCATGCGTTCGTCATCGCAGTCGCCTACCGTGGTGGGTTTGGACGATGGGACGACAGCATGGCACCACCGAATCGAAGAGACGTTCTCCGGGCAGGGTCTGCGCTCGCCACGCTCAGCCTGGTCCCGGCCTGCGGTACCTCGGAACCTGGTGGAAACCGACGGCCTTCGGCGCCGGATGGTGGCGAGCCCGGCTTCCAACATGGCGTGGCCTCTGGTGACCCGCTGGCGGATCGGGTGATGTTGTGGACCCGTTGGACGCCCATCGCCGGGTCCGGCGCCCAGACCGTGAGTTGGCAGCTGTATCAAGACGCCGACCTCACCGAGGCGGTCACCGGCGGTGATGTGGTGACCGATGCTCATCGCGACTTCACGGTCAAGGTCGATGCGGACGGCCTGCAGCCGGGCCGACATTATTGGTATTGCTTCCAGGCCGGTGGCCAAACGTCATCGGTAGGGCGCACCAAAACACTGCCCGTTGGTCGTCCGGAGCGTGTGCGACTGGGGGTGGCGACCTGCGGTGATTATTCCCGGGGTCTGTGGAACGCCTATGCCCGGCTGGCGGAGCGCGACGAGTTGGATGCGTTTCTCCACTTGGGTGATTACATCTACGAGACCGACCGGAATCGCGTGAGGGCCCACGAGCCGCCCATCGACGTGGTGGCGCTGGATGAATACCGCGCGCGCTATGCGAGTTATCGGCGGGAGTCGGACCTGCAGGCACTCCATGCTGCGCATCCGATGATCTGGGTGTGGGATGACCACGAAACCGTGGATGGGACCTGGCGTGAGGGTGCCGACCCCAATGATCACGATCCAGCCATTCATGGGCCTATCGAGCAGCGCCAGGCCAATGCGCTTCAGGCAGCGTTGGAATGGCTGCCGATCCGCTCACCTGACCCGTCGAACCCCGAGCGGATTTACCGCGATTTTGCATTTGGTGACCTTCTCGATCTCTACATGCTGGACACGCGTCGCATCGGCCGCGATGCCGTGCTGTCGGGAAATCTTGGCTTGGGTGATTTCTTCACCCAGACCGGCGAATTCGCGAATCTGGAACGCCAGATGCTTGGCCCGGCGCAGGAGCGGTGGCTCATCGAGGGCCTCCAGCAATCAACCGCGCAGTGGCGGCTGCTGGGCAACCAGGTGGTCATGTCCCCCCTCAAGCTAGTCGGCGCGCCAGATGCAACGGGGGCGAGCGTTTACGCTAACCCGGACCAGTGGGATGGCTACGCGCCTGCCCGGGATCGCGTGCTGGACGCCATCGAGGCGGGTGGCGTGGACAATCTGATCGTTCTGACCGGGGACGTGCACGCGTCCATCGTTTTCGAGTTGGCGCGCGATGTGAACAACCCCGCGGTTTACGACCCGCTCACCGGCCGCGGCGTGTTGGGCGCCGAGTTCGTCGCACCGTCGATCAGTTCAGCCGGTGACCCCCAGAACCTCGGGCCTGACACCAGCAGCGGGGACCTGCAGGACATTCTGCTCACCCGCGGTGGAGGTGCACTGCTGGCAGTGAACGTTCACGGCAAGTATTTCGAAGGCACTCGCAACGGCTATCTGGTGGTTGATGTGGACCGCCAGCGCACTCGGGTCGAATACTGGACCGTGCCCACGGTCACCCAGACCACCGACGAACAGGCCATGGATGCCGTGTTCGAAGTGGCCTCGGGTGATCCGCGGGTGCAGCAGGTTTGAGACTAGGACCCGATGTGCCGATCCAGAAACGCCTGCAGGGCGTTGTAAAACTCGATGCGATTGTTCAGATCGTAGAAACCATGGCCTTCGCCGGCCTTCGCCATCCACTCGTAGGGATGATTGCGCGCGTCCAGTGCCTCGCGCAGCGCTTCGGCTTCGGAGAAGGGCGCGCGGCGATCTTCTTCACCGTGCACGATGAACATCGGTGCCTTAAGGCGGTCGACCTGTAACAACGGCGATGCGGCGCGACGTAGCTCCTCTGAGGCGCCGATGTAAGCGTCGAAAAACTCACGACCGTATTGCGACTGGGTCACGTCGGTGTTCTTGGCCATCGTTTCCAGGTCATAGACCCCCACATAGCCGACGACGCATTGGTACAGATCGGGCTCGCGAATCGCGCTCATCAGCGAGGCGTAGCCGCCGTAGCTGGCCCCGTAGATGCACACGCGCTGGCCGTCGGCGTGGCCTTGGTTGATGGCCCACTGCGTGCCGTCGACAATGTCGTTGATCATGCCGGTGTGCCACTGCTGGCGACCCGCCTCCAGGAACTCCTCGCCATAGCCGCCCGAACCCCGGAAGTTAACCTGCAAGACGGCGTAGCCCCGGCTGGCGAGGAACTGCGAATCAGGCTCCCATAGCCAGCTGTCTCTGACGCCGATTGGCCCACCGTGCGGGAGTACGACCAGCGGCAGCTTGCCACCTTCATGACCAGGTGGCCGGGTGAGATAACCGCGAATGGTGAGGCCATCCCGTGATTGATACTCAATGGGTTCGCGCCTCGCCATGGTGTCGTGCTGAATCCATTGGCGGGTCGAGAGCAGGAACTTCGCTTGCTTCGCCTTGCGGTCAAACAGGAAAACATCACCGGGGAGGGTGTCGCTGGCCACGGTGAACACGATGCGATTGCGATCCTGAGACCAGCCGATCGGGAACACGACATGTGGCTCGAAGCGTTTCTGAATGGCCTCGAGCAAGCGACCTTCTGGGGACTTGGGCGCCAGGTTGATCGATTCGATGCGTCCCGGCTCGATGTACGCGCGCAGCGGTTGCCTGGAGTCGGGCATCAGTACGACGCTGCCGATGTCGACATCATCGCGACAAGCCACGGCTGTTGCCGAGCTATCCGTCGTCCGGTAGAGGCAGGCCGTCGAGGCCGGCCCTGGGGCTCGGAGATAGGTCGTGCCATCTTCGAGCATGGTCACAGGGCGAGCATGCTTACCCTCGTTGACGGTGAGGGTGTTCCAGGTCTTGGGGTCATCTGGGTGCCGCACAAACGTGGTTGGCTGATAAGTACTCAGCCCTTCCTGGGTGAAGAACCGAACGAAGCCCGACGCGTCGCTGGCAAACTGGCCAGGCCCCGTCACGGGCGCATCGACAATCTTCCGCCGCTGGCCCGAGACGATATGAATCCGCTCAGCGGTGGCGCGCTCATCAATGCCGGGCCGGTAGGTACGGCTGGGGTTGTCCCACTTGAATGGTCGGGTGGAGATCGCCGCATATTTCGGCTCGTCGATCAGTCGATCGACCAGCGTTGTTGAGCCGTAGAACGGATCCTGCCGCCGTGTGCGATAGCCGATGAGGTAGACGAAGGTGGACCCGTCTGCATCAATCGCGAAGATTTCGCCCGCATTGCTGGGCCGGGTCAGCGACCCATAGCTTTCACCCAGCAAACCACTGAGCCGGTCATCGCTCAGCCATTCGATGTCCAGCGCGTGGATACCGGCGCCGAAGTCCCGGGCAGAAACCGCTTCCATGGAGTCGACATCGACCACGATGATGCCGGTTCGGTCTCCGCGTGGGACCGCAGCAGCCAGGTAGCGCCCATTGGGTGACAGGGCCAGATCCTGAAATTCAGGCAGCCGCGCGAAGTCTTCCGTGGGCAGGGGGTCGTTTGCAGATAAGGCCGTTGCAGCCAAGGCAAAAGGCGCAGCAGCCAGCAGTTGAAGAGCGGTTCGCATGATCGTGTCCGGGGGTCGCCCCGTCGCGTGGAGTCAGAGCAAACAGCCTACCGAGGCCCGGGTTAAATTGGCGTTGTGTGCCGAGATGCCCACTGGACAAGCAGGGGTCTCTGCGCGCCGGCGAGTGGCAGGCGCAGTCCAGACGGGACGCGCCGGTTTATCCGGGATTCGGCGTTGCGAAGCGCGTCCATGCGCTTCGCCCTCCGGGCCGGCCTGCGGCCGTCCGAATACGTTCCCGACGCATTCGTGTCGAAGGCGCGTCCATGCGCTTTGCCCTCCGGGCCGGCCTGCGGCCGTCCGAATACGTTTCGTACGCATGCCTTTCGTTCGTTGACCTGGAACGGCCAAGCCGCGCCCGCTTCGCCTGGGCTCGCACGACAATCGGCCCCGTTTTGGTGGCGCTTTCGGATCCGCGCTTGCCTAGGCTGGTCGGGGCATCTCGATCGCTTCCTCCAGCAACTCCGCGACACGAATGGTTCGCTTGTCGTGCAGGTACGGTCCGACGATTTGCACGCCAACCGGCAGCTGGTTGGCAAGGCCGACCGGCGCGACGGTGGCGGGCAGGTGGAGCAGCGTCGCCGGGGCCACCCAGGCCATGTTGTCTGCGTAGGGGCGCGAGACGCCGTCGACTTGGATGCGCCGCTTGAACAGGTTGCCCGCGTGCTGATGCGGCATGGCGGCGGTGGGCGTCACAGGCATTAGGATGACATCGAAGGACTCGAACAAGGCCTGCCACTGATAACGCAGTCGGTGCCGGGCCTCGTTGTCGCGCAACCATTGCCGATGGGTTTGCGTGGCTGCTGCGGCATAGCCTTGCAGCGTGTCGGGCGCGGTCTTGCCAAACAGGCGTCCAAGGCGGGCCGCCCACTGCATTTGCTTGTACAGCTTGGGCGGGACGCCGCCACCCATCACGCCGGCCAGCAGGCGCATGTACAGCGGATAGAACTGCGCCAGTTGCAGTTCATCGGGCGGTGTATCGGTGACGGTGGCACCCAGGCTGCGCAGGGTGCCCGCGGCGTTCCGCAGCTGGGTGCGGTAGGCCGTGTCAATCGGGCAGACGGGATCATCGAACCAGCACAACACGCGCAGCTCATCAGCGGCCCAGGTGCAATCGGGAAGGTCGAGCTGCCAGCCTTCCGCATCCAACTCATCGGGGCCTGCGAGCACGTCCAGCATCAGGCGCAGGTCACGGGCGCTGCGGGTCATCGGGCCAGCAACGGCCATATCAGTCAGCCCCTTGGTCCCCGGCGGGCCGGGGATATGGCCGCGCATGGGAACCACGCCCTGCGAAGGCTTGTGCCCGAATACACCGCAGAAATGCGCCGGGTTGCGGATGGAGCCACCGATGTCGCTGCCCAGCTCCACGGGTGTCATCCCCGCGGCCAGGGCGGCAGCCGCGCCACCGCTGGAGCCACCCGGCGAGCGGGTGGTGTCCCAGGGGTTGTTCGTCGTGCCGTAGACATCGTTGTAGGACTGGAAGTCCCCGCAGTACAGCGGCACGTTGGTCTTGCCGAGGATGATGGCGCCTGCATCCAGCAGTCGCTGAACCGCGGCGGCGTCTTCCTCTGGCTTGAAGCTGCGCAGGCTGGGCGAACCGCTGGCCGTGACCATGCCCTGCACCTGAAAGCCGTCCTTGATGGTCATGGGCACGCCGTGTAGCGGGCCTCGCAGTTGACCGCCTGCGCGTTCTTCGTCGGCTTGGCGGGCCTGTGCCAGGGCCGCATCGGCCTGTTGGGCGACCACGGCGTTAATGGATGGGTTGCGCTCGGCAATGCGGTCGAGCAGGGCCTGGGTTAGGGCTTCGCTGGTCAGCTCGCCAGTCTCCAGCGCGTCTAGAATCGTGCCCAGTGTCTCGTCGACGTAGTCGCTTGCCTGCATGGATGTCGTCCCCGTAATCAATGGTGTGAAATGTGGTGCAGAACAGACTGTGCCGCAGGGTTGTTACGAAGCCATTGGCAGCGCAGTGCATCCGGCGGGGCGCCCGGGTCTAGCCCGGCCAGGGTTTTCCACAGAAACTGTGGATAACACTGTGGAGGAAGCCGCCCGGGCGTTGCAGCGCCCGGGGGTTCTCCGATCTGGTCAGGAATCGTTCAGGCAGCTTGGGCGGTGGTGCTATCCGGTTGCGGGTCCAGCTTCAGGCTGCGGACAAAGGCTTCGCAGGTCGCTCGGTCCATGTAACGGGGCACGGCGTAGGTGAAGTGCGCCTCGGCCATTGCCGCCTTGGCAATGGCGGGAACATCGGCGTCCTGCAATGCCTCGAGGCCCGTCGGAATGCCGAACTCGGCATTCATGTCGCGAATGCGCTGAATGAACCGATCAGCCAGCTCGGCGTTGCTGGCCCCGTTGCTGTCGAGGCCGCTGACGCGGGCCAGGTCTGCCAGGCGCTCGGTGCAGGCGGACTTGGAAAACTCCAGCACATGCGGCAGCACAATGGCGTTACCCAGCCCGTGGGGCGTGTGATAGCGCGCACCGAAATTATGGGAAATGGCGTGCACGTAGCCCACCCCGGCCTGGGTAAAGGCGATACCGGCTTGATAGGACGCCTGCGCCATCTGCTGACGCGACTCGATGTTGTTGCCATCGGCCATGACCTTGGGCAGGTGCTCCATGATTAGCCGCGTGGCCTCCAGGGCTTCGGTGTCGGTGCGCTTGAGCGCATTGCGGGAGATGTAGGCTTCGACGGCGTGGGTGAGCGCGTCCATGCCGGTCGCCGCAGTGACACCCGGTGGCAGACCGGCCATGAGCTTGCCGTCCAGACAGGCGGTAACCGGCGCCAGTTTGAGGTCGATGATCGACATCTTCTTCTGACGTTCGAGATCGGAGACCACGGCGGCGATGGTGACCTCCGAGCCGGTGCCGGCCGTGGTCGGGATGGCATGCAGTGGCAGGGGGCGGCGGAACACGCGGAACAGCCCTTCCATGCGGCGGATGGGCTTGTTGTTGGTCGCCCGCGCGGCAATCACCTTGGCCGCATCGATGCTGGAGCCGCCGCCGATTGCGAGGATGGCCTCGGCCTGATCGGCCTTGACCTGTGTGACCCCCGCTTCGATTTGTTCGACGCTGGGGTCTGGCTCGACACCGTCGTAAACCGTGACCTGGATGCCGGCATCTTCCAGCCGCTGCTTGATCGGGTCGACCAGGCCGATCTTCATCAGTACGGCGTCGGTCACAATCATCAGGCGCTTGGTGCCATCAGCGGCCAGGGCATCGCACAGCGCGAGTGCCGAGTCGGCGCCGGTGAATAATCGCGGCTGCTTGAACGGCAGGATGCGGATCGAGAGCTTCAACAGGGCCATGTAGAAGCGATAAAACAAGACTCGCAGGCTGAACGGCATGACGTCTCTCTGAGCGGGCCAGGCAGTGTCTTTGTCAGCGACTGCGCACCGCCGGCCGCCTGGTCCAGACCGGCTGTGAGCGAGCGGCGCAGTGGATGCGCCACCTGTTTCGATGCCTGCATTATGCCGCTGATCCGGCGGACGTGCCGACTGCGGCCAGACGAACCCGCTGCAGGGCCGCCTGCGCAAGCGACGCGCAGCGGGATCCCGCGTAGGCTCGCAGGCAGCATCACCCGTTTCCATCCTGTCCAGCGCCCGTTTCCATGTCTTCCGCAACCGCCCAGCTGTTCCCTGCGCCCACGCATGGGCGCATTTTCGCCATTGCCTGGCCCATCATCCTCGCGAATATCGCAGCCCCGCTGCTGGGGCTGGTGGATACCGCCGTCATCGGCCATTTTGGGACGGTGTCCGAGCTGGGCGCCATTGCTCTGGGGTCGCTGATTTTTAGCCTGATCTACTGGGGATTCGGCTTTCTGCGGATGGGCACAACCGGCTTCATCGCCCAGGCGGTCGGGCGACGCGATCAGGTCGAGATTCGGGCCACCTTAATCCGGGCCAGCCTGCTCGGGTTGGCGCTGGGTACCGCACTGGTGCTGCTGCAGACGCCGCTAATCCATGGATTGCTCGCGGTGTTTGATGCCAGCGCCGAGGTCGAGGCCGGGGCGGCCGAGTATCTGGCGATTCGCATCTGGGGTGCGCCGGCTGCGCTGGGTGTGTTCGTGCTGTCAGGGGTGCTCATCGGGCAGGGGCGCAGCCGTACGCTCATGGGCATCCAGCTGTTGATGAACAGCCTGAATGTGGTGTTGGACGTCTGGTTGGCGGTCGGGCTGGACTGGGGCTTGCGCGGCATTGCGGCGGGCACCGCGATCTCGGAATGGGTGACCCTGCTCGTCGGCGGGGGGTGGGTGGTGATGCAACTCCAGCGGTCGCGCAGCGATCAGGGCGCCTTTTGGACCTGGTCACAGCTGCGCCCCGCTGCAGCCTGGTGGCCGCTGTTGCGTGCGAACCGAGACATCATGATCCGGACCTTGCTGATGCTGGCCTGCTTCGCCTGGTTCACCAATGCCGGCGCCGTATTCGGTGACACGGTGCTGGCCGCAAACCACGTGCTGTTGCAGTTCATCACCTTCAGCGCCTATTTCCTCGACGGATTCGCCTATGCGGCCGAGGCGTTGGTTGGTGCAGCTATTGGACGGGGGGATCGTCGGCACTTCGATGTTGCTGTCCGCCGTAGCACGCACTGGGCGTTGGCGACCGCGCTGGCGCTGGCGCTGGTCTTGCTGGCGGCCGGCCAATGGCTGGTGGCCTTGTTGACGGATCTCGCAGCGGTGCAGGCCGTCGCGGGCGACTATCTACCCTGGGCAGCCGCGTATGTCGCCCTGTCATTCGCCGCGTTTCAACTCGACGGGGTGTTTATCGCGGCCACGGCCACCGCGCAGATGCGCAATGCGTCGCTACTTTCGGCCTCCGGTTTTCTGGTGCTGGCGATGACGCTGGCGCCGGTAGCGGGGAACCTGGGGCTTTGGATGGCCTTCGTGGCGTATGTGGTGCTGCGGGCGGCGGCGCTGCTGTTGTTCTTCCCGGGGCTGCGTGCTTCGGTGGCGGGGCATGCCGCAGCACGGTCGTCATAGCGATTACCCGCTACAGCCGACCGCACCCGCCGGCTTGCAGCGCTCGGCCTCGAAGCAGGCGTCGTAAACCGAAAGCGGAGATTCGTAGCGGTCGCTGAGTGTGAAGGACCAGCTGGTTTCGGCGCCGCCTGCCAGCCGCGACTGCTGGCGGTGGCTGGGACGATTCGGGCCATCGACCACACAGAAATGTACGGTCACCGGCCGGTCGCAGGCATTGACGGCCCGATATCGCCACTGCCGATTGTCGCCGGCGGCCGCGCCCCGTTCGGTGACGATGTCCACGCATTGGCGGGCTTGTGGATCAGGTTGGTGCCGCGCCGGCTTTGCTGGCGGTGAAGCCGGCTCGGGATTCACCGGTGCGCCGAGCCGGCCGCGATCCGCTGCGGGAAACGCCGCATTCATCTGTTGCTCCAGCTCCGCGATGCAAGCCTGCATCCCCGCGTAGTCACCAGCCTGTGCCAGGGCTTCGCATTGACGGGCTTTTTGCTCCAGGGCCGCCGGGGCGACCTGGGCACCGGCCAGGGCCGGAATCAGGAGGAGCGCAAGAACACATCGAGACATGGGGCGGCACGGATTGGAGGCTTGCCTAGTATGCGCAATCCGTCCGGCCAGGTGGACACGGGGCCCGAAACGACCGCGGCCGCCCGAAGGCGGCCGCGGTCACTGACTTGAACGGCGGTGGCCGATTCAGTCTTCGCCCATCGACACACCGAGGATGTGCAGCAGGCTTGTAAACAGGTTGTAGATCGACAGGTACAGCGTCGTGGTCGCAAGAATGTAATTGGTTTCGCCGCCATTCACGATCTCACCGGTCTGATACAGGATCAGGCCACACATCAGGATGGTGAACAGGGCGGAGATCGCCAGGCCCAGCGGCTGCCAGTAAAAGCCGAACAGCGAGGCAATGAGCACGCCGATGCTGGCCACAAATGCGACGAGGATGCCGGCCATGAGCATCTGGCCCATGAAGCTGAAATCCTTTTTCGTGGTGATCGCATACGCCGACAGGCCGACAAAGGTAAAGCCGGTCAGGCCCAGGGCCATCATCACGATTTGGCCACCGTTCGAGAAACCGGTGAGGTACATGTTGAGTACCGGGCCCAGACCGAAACCCAGCAGGCCGGTGAAGGCAAACACCGCAATCAGGCCATTGGCGGACTGGGCCGTGCGCGGAATCACGAACCAGATGATGGCCAGCGAGGCCAGCGAACACAGCAGCGCCGCGCCGTAGGGCACGTTCAATGCCATCGAGAGACCGGCCATGGCGGCGCTGAACAGCAGCGTCATGGACAGCAACATGTAGGTGTTACGCAAGACCTTGTTGGTCTGCAGCGCGGATTGCGGCCGCGCGGCTGCAATGTCGTAAGAAGAATGCATCAGCAGTCGTTCCTGTATGAATGGGGCAATGTCGACCCTGTCGACAGGGCCTTTATGGAGACACCGGCGAGCAAAGGCAAGTTCCGGGTCTGTGTGTCGAGGCGTCCACATCGATGACATGGAATTGACACGACAGTACAGCATACTAGCGGGCTTGGTTTCGGGAGGGTGTCATGTCGTCGAATCGGACGTTGAATCGCCGCGATTTTCTGCGGTCCTCGGCTGTGGTTGGGGCCGCGAGTGCAGTCACGCTGGCAGGTTGTGGCCAGTCATCTACGCCACGCGATCAGCAGCGCACACCGCTGCCCGGCGTTGGGACGGTGGATCCGTTCAAGCATTCGGTTGCCAGTGGCGACCCCACCAGCAGCAGCGTCATCCTCTGGACGCGCGTGACCCAGATGGATGAGGACGGGCAGCTGATCGCCGGCGACGTCCCCGTACTTTGGTCCGTCTACAGCGACCCCGAACGGACGCAGCGCGTGTCCACCGGCCAGACCATGGCGCTGGCCGCCAACGACTATTGCGTCAAGGTTGATGCCCAGGGGCTGAATCCCTACACGGCGTACTACTACCAGTTCAGTGCCTTGGGCTTCGATTCGCCCGTTGGTCGGGCGCAGACACTGCCGGACTGGGATGCTGACACCGACAACCGGCTGCGAATTGCCGTGGTGTCCTGCTCGAACTACCCGCACGGCTATTTCCACGTTTACAAGGAAATCGCTGATCGCAACGACATCGATCTGATCGTCCACCTGGGCGACTACATCTACGAATATGGCAACGGGGAATACGGTGACACCCGCGAGGTGGACCCGCCTGGCGAGATGCTGACGCTGGACGATTACCGTCGGCGCCATGCCCTGCACAAGGCCGAGCCCGACCTGTCCGAACTGCACCGCCAGTTCACCTGGGTCACCGTTTGGGACGACCACGAGACCACCGATAACTCGCGCAAGTGCACGGCGAACAACCACACGGAAGGCCCGATCGAAGAGGGCGGTGAAGGCGTTTGGTACGAACGCAAAAGTTTTGGCATCCAAGCCTATTTCGAGTGGATGCCCATTCGGCCGGCCGAGGACGATGTCATCACCCAGGGGCAGCTATTCAACCCCTCCCTGGGCAAGACCTGGCGCAAGTACTCCGCGGGCCAGTTTGCCGACATCATCATGATCGACACGCGGCTATGGGGGCGGGACGACGAATCCGAAGCCGGTGCCGCATTCCAGCGAGAAGCGGTGCGTGACTACATGAGCCCGGACCCACTCTGCGGTGATACCACCGCGCACCGGGACATTCTCGGTCCCGATCAGGAAGCCTGGCTGCACGAGCAGCTCCGAAGCTCCCCGGCCAAGTGGAAGATCATTGGCAATCAGCTCATCCTGTCGCAACTGCGGGTGACGCCGGGCGCGCTGGCCGTGCCGCCAACCTATCTGAACACCGACGCCTGGGATGGTTATCCGACCAGCCAGGAGCGTCTGTACGAAGTGCTGCAAGGTCATCACCCTGACGGCTCGGACAACCCGGATGCCGGTCCGGTGGATAACGTTGTGGTGATCACGGGGGATATCCATACGTCCTGGGCGTTCGACGTCACCCCGAACCCGGATGCCCTGCCGAGCTATGACCCGGTTGCCGTGGAGTTTGTCGGCCCCTCCGTGACGTCACCCGGATTGCCGATCCCCGGCGAAGTGGCCAATGCCATCAGCGTCTCCAACCTGCACCTGAAGTACGTCAACCTCGATCAAAAGGGTTGGGTGCTGCTGGATCTGGCTCCCGATTACGCCACCGGCGAGTGGTATCACATTGGTCCCGATGCGGTTGTCGATGCCGAGGAACGCCCAGAACCCAGCACCTTGGCGCGGGTGTACCGGACGCCCTCGACGCCGGGTGACAATGGCATCGAGATCGATCTGACCGACCCCACGGGGCGTTCACATCAAACCGACCCGGGACAGGCCTACCTGGACGGTCGGCCGCCCAAGGCCCCCTGAACCCTGGGCACGGTGACTTGACCGCGAGTCGGGCTGCCGCGTTAGTGTGATCGTTCATCCTGCTAAGGAGTTGGATCATGGATAGCGATCACACATACAAGGTCATCGAAATCGTTGGTTCGTCCACCGAGGGCATCGAGGATGCCGTGCGCACCGGCATCAAGCGGGCCTCCAAGAATGTTGATGAACTGAAGTGGTTTGAAGTGGTGGAGACCCGTGGCTGGATCGACGGCAGTGATGTCGGCCACTGGCAGGTCAAGATGAAAGTCGGCTTTACGCTCAAGGACTGATGAGCCAGCAGGCAGAAGACACGCGGCCTTTCGCACCCGCCTGCGAACGCAATCGCGGGCCGATTCTAGAGGTGTTGCGTGAGCATCTGCCGGCTCGGGTCGAGGTGTTCGAGATTGCCAGCGGCACCGGTCAGCATGCGGTGCATTTCGCATCGCGCTGGCCGGAGCTGCGATGGCAATGTTCGGACCTGCCCGAGCGACTGCCCGGCATCCAGGCGTGGTTGGCTGAAGGTGATCCCCAACAGTTGCCGGCATCCCTGCCCCTGGATGCCCTGCATGGCCCCTGGCCGGCGCGGACGTACGACGCCGTGTTCACGGCCAATAGTTTCCACATCATGCCCTGGGCCGGGGTCGAGGCGGTATTCAAAGGTTTGACCGGTCGACTCAAGCCGCAGGGCCAGCTGATCGTCTACGGTCCGTTCCGGCTACAGGGGCGGTTTGTGTCTGCCAGTGACGCCGAGTTCGACGCCAGCCTGCAGGCGCGCGATGAGTCCATGGGCCTGCGGGATTTAGAGGCCGTCGACGCGCTGGCCACCCGTGCAGGCCTCGTGCGCCGGGCGCGTCATGCCATGCCAGCCAATAATCATTGCGTGGTCTGGCAACGCGAAGCGTGAGTCCTGGGCCCAGCCGGGCTATCGTCATGCCTCGTCTTCTCATCCGGGCTGCACATGCTCTCGCTGCTGATCGTCTTCTTCCTGATCTCGATCGTATTCTCGTTCCTCTGTTCCATGTGGGAGGCCGTGCTGCTCAGCGTCACGCCTGCCTATAGCCGTATTCAGGAAGAGCAGGGAACGGCCATCGGCCGACAGCTGCGGCTGTTCAAGGACAATATCGACAAGCCGCTGGCGGCCATCCTGACGCTGAACACCATTGCCCACACCGTGGGGGCCATCGGCGTGGGCAACCAGGCCGCCGCCATCTGGGCAGATGCCAGCCCGATCATTACCGTGCTGGTGGTGCCGACGGTCATGACGCTGGCAATCCTGGTGCTGTCGGAGATTATTCCAAAAACGCTGGGAGCCACCCATTGGCAGGTGCTGGCGCCTTTCACAGTGCGCAGCCTGCGCCTGATCGGCACGTTGATGGCGCCGCTGGTCTGGATGTCCCAGTTCATCACCCGTCGGTTGAAGCACGGCGAGCCAGGGAGCGTGTTGTCGCGCAGCGATTTTTTGGCGATGACGGACATCGTGGAAGAGCAAGGCGAGCTGCATGCCTCCGAGTCCAGCATCATTAAGAATCTGCTCCGGTTCCAGGATGTCACCGCATCCAGCGTCATGACGCCCCGGGTGGTCATCGTCGCTGCAGAGGAGGATGTGTCGATCGCAGACTTCCATGCTTCGGGCGATGCACTGCGGTTCTCTCGCATCCCTTGTTACACGGGCGGGTCGATGGATCAGGTGACTGGTTACGTGCTCAAGGATGACGTGCTCGAAGCCCTGCTGGCCGGGGAGACCGAACGCGACCTGGGGAGCCTCAAGCGCCCGATGCCCGTCATTCCTGAGGACTATCCGATTCCCAGCCTGTTCGACCGCTTTCTGACCGAACGTGAGCACATCGCCTTGGTGGTCGACCGCTTCGGTGGGACGGCGGGCATTGTGACCAGCGAGGATGTGATCGAAACGCTGCTGGGGCTCGAGATTGTGGACGAGCGCGACGAATCCCAGGACATGCAAGCCCTGGCTCGCAGCATGTGGCGCAAGCGCGCCCGGCGAATGCAGTTACCGGAGTTGCCTACAGACACTCCGGCCGACATGGCAGGTGCTACGGTGCCGCCGCAGTCGGACGCGCCCACTGACGAACGCCAATAAAACGGGGGCGCCGCAGCGCCCCCGTCGATGGGTGCCCCGTTAAGGGCCGGTGTCGCCGGAATTAGCGGGCGAGTTCGCTGACAGTGATCTGGAAAATCGCTGTCGTGCCTGAGATCTCGTTGCCCACCAGCAGCAGCGGGGCGCCGTTCGGGCTATCCGCAGCGGGCACGAACACCATCCCTTCGGGCCCCAGATCACCGGCCGCCGGGTTGTAGCTGTCGTCCGGATTCTGCGGGTCTTCAGAGAAATCACGCGGATTGATGTACTGCACAAAGCGCGGGCTTTCCGGCTCGGAGACGTCGTACACCATGATGCCGCCGACTCGCTCCAGGCCGATAAACGCATAGGTCCGGCCATTGATCGTGCCGACGGTGATGGCTTCCGGTTCCGGGCCCTTGTCGTCGCTGCGGTCATCGCCGCCATTTGCGTCATTGGTGGCGTTGAAGGCGTCCGGCCCCAGGCGATCCGCAGTCACGACCTCGAAGTCGCTGCCGCTATCGAAGACGCGGCGCTGCGACTCGGTGTCAAAGATCGAGAAGGATCGGCCGCCGTAGGCGATTAGCGTCTCATAGACGCAGGCCGCGGTGGGCTGGCCACCGGCATTGAGGCAGCTGGGGTCGGCCAAGCCTTCTGTCGCGATGACCTTGAGGCGGCCGAGGTTTTCGTTCTCGAAGATGTCGGCAATGCCATCGCCATCGGTGTCGGTCTGGCTGCCGGCGTAACGGTTCACCGCCGCCGAGTCGATGCTGGCGCCGACCTCACCTGCGTCGACAATGTCCCGGATGCGAATCTCATCGAGATAGACCAGACATTCCCCGTCATCGAAGTCGGCCAGGCCACGGGTGCAGCTAGCGGCATCGGCCGCCTCGCCGATGTACTCGCGTCCGTCACCCTCGTTGGCGGTGATCAGGTAGGTTTTTCCGGCATAGCTGTAGCTGGCAATCGAGTCCGGCATCAGCAGGCCTTGCACGGGCCAGTTGGCGATGTAGACGGTGTCGTCCCGGTTGCTGACATCGGCTTCGTTGCCCGGCAGGCTGAAATCCTTGGTGCCCGTGCCCCAGACCGAGGTGATGGTGGCGGTGGCCAGATCGATTTCCGCAAAGGCGCTGTTCTCCTGCATGGCGGCCCAGGCGGTGGTGGAATCCGCGGACACCGCGATGTATTCGGGTTCCATGTCCTGGCTGACCGTGGCGCCAAACGGGCGGGGCAGGCGCACACCGGCCGCCTGCAGGTCAGCCGCCGAGAAGCTACCGAAGCTGACGGTGGCCACATCGGCATCCAGCGCCGATGCCGCCCCGCCGGTCAGGTTGATGACACTGATCGAGCCTTCGGGATCCACGCTGTAGTCATCGTTGGGCTCGCCTTCATTGGCGGTCACCACGAATTGACCATCAGGCGAGAAGGTGACCATGTCGGGTAGCGCGCCGACCTGCACGGCGGATAGAAAACTACCGTCGGCGGACTGGTAAAAGGCGACGTATCCGGGGTCGGTTTTCGGATCGGCCTCGATGGCGACAGCCAGCACACCATTGCTCACCGAGATGCTGTTGGCTGGCCCAAGATCACTGGCACTGGCCACGTCGCTGCGGGCAGCAGCCACATCTCCAGAGACGTCCAGCGTCGAGCTTAAAACTGGGCTGGATGGCGACGACAAGTCGACGATGTCGACCGTCTCGGACTGGGCGTTGACGATGTAGAGCTGACGGGTCGCGGGGTCGAAGGCGACAATCTCGGCGGCCGCCTCATCGAAGCCAGCGCTGGGGTTGCGGAAGCTGCCGATCTTCGCCAGCGCGATCGATTGGTCGGTCCCGTCGTCGCCAGCCGGGCCGCTAGGCCCCGTTGGTCCAGCGGGGCCCGTGGGGCCCGAGGGACCTGCTGGTCCGATCGGCCCGGCCGGGCCGGCGGCGCCGGTTGCACCGTTGTCCCCCTGGCAGGCTGCCATGCCCGCACACAACGCCATGACGGCGCCAAGTTTGAATCCATTCGTCACTGTCACGTCGAACGCTCCCCTGTGTGAGTACAAGAGCAGAGACGCTAGTGAGCAAACTTGACGATTTGATGGCAGGGCAGCGGTGGCTGCCGGTCGGGGCGCTTGCTCTGCTCGGGGCACTCGGGCTCGGTGGCTGCGCCGCGATCGGCGAACACCGCGTCGGGCTGACCGCCGAAGGCCGCCTGCAGCCTTGTCCGCCGGCACCGCGCTGCGTGAGTTCGCAGGCTCAGGTTCAGCAGCGGTCGGTGCGCCCCCTGGTCTTGCGGACCGACCGTCCTGATGTTTGGTCCGCGGTGCGCGACACGGTCAGCGCGCAGCCGCGGACGGTGATTGTCGACAGTCGACGGGACTACCTGCGTGCCGAGGTCAGTAGCCCCTGGGGTGTCTACACCGATGATCTCGAGTTGCTGCGGCAGTCCGACCGGATCGACCTGCGGTCCACCGCCCGTCTTGGCTACTACGACTTCGGTGTGAATCGAGAGCGCGTGAACGCGCTGCGCCAAGCGCTGATCCGCCGCGGACTGGTCGAAGTCAGCAATCCGGGCGAGCCTGCCGTCCGACCAAGCGACTAGTCCGAGCGCCGTCGGTACCGTCGGCGGTGTGCGGTGGGGCGCCTGTTATTCCCGGTCGCGGTCACGTTATGCTGAACGGTCCGGGTACTGGCGACCCGCGAGTATCCGGTGAATTACTCAAAATTGAGGAGTCACCGCATGCACGAAGACTTTCAGCACCGCCTGGTGGTGGTGGCCGATGCAGCCCAGGCCAAGATTTTCCGGTTCCGGGCGGCCCGACTACCCCTTGAGCCAGTCGAGGTTTTGTCGCATGAGGCGTCGCGGCTAAAAAACCAGGAGTTGGTCACCGGCGGGCAGGGCGCCACGCACGCCAGTGCCGGCCACGGCGAAGACCAAACCAATGGCAGCCGTCAGGCCCACGAGCATGAGGCGGAGCGCTTTGCAGTCGAGCTGGCGGGTTGGCTGCGCGATGCGCGCACCCAGCAAGGCGTGGACGATTTGGTTCTGATTTCGGCGCCCCGCTTCCTGGGCCGATTACGCGATCATCTGGATCGGCCGACCGCACGATGCGTGTCGCAGTCCATCAATAAGGATCTGGCTTCGCATCCCACCGATGCGATTGAACGTGCGCTAGACATGGACGTCGTTCACTAAATCGCGCCACGCTCCACGTCATGGCGCTATCCAGCGGGGGGCGCATCGGGCAGGATATGGCATCTCATTTGCTGCACCGCATGGACGCGGAACTGGACACGCCATGATGCGCCCCCTGTTGCTTCTGATTGCCTCGCTGACCCTCTCAGCCTGCGCGAGTTCGCCCTACAAGACCTTGTCGGAAGCCGGCACCGGCCAGGACATTGTCGTGATTGGTGCGATCGACGCCATTCTTTATCTGCAGAGCCGTGGCATTCAGGAAGCAGCGCTCGGGCGCGACAGCCTGCGTGTGGATCGCTGGGGGCTGCACGATGTGGTGGCCAACGAAGTGGCCGCGACGCTCCGTGGCCATGGCTTTTCCGAGGTGCGGGTTCAAAACGGCCTTGGGCTGCGGCAGCAGCTGCGCTTCACCGATTCCTATGAGCATTTGAATCAGCCGCAAAGCGAAACCCAGCAGGCGCGTTTACGCGATCTGGCCGGGCGCTTAAACGCCGATGTGCTGGTTATCGCCACGGCCGGTGAGGTCGGCGACGTGTTTTTCGGGACGGGCGAGAGCGTCACCGGCTTCGGCGTTTATCAGTTCTCGGCGCCTTCCGGTCTGCGCGGCGTGAACTTCTCGGCCCTGCAATTGACCGTGTTCGATGCGCAGGGCGCTGAGTTGGGCCACGCGGAGGGCTTTGAGGGTGCCGTGCGTAGCACCGAGCAGTGGCTGCGGGTGCTGGCCTTGTCTGAGGAGCAACTCGACGCGTTACGTCCCGTGATCACGGATCAGCATCGCGTCCTGGCCAAACGTCTCATGCTGGATCTTGGGTTCTAGCGCGTTTATCCGTGAATCCCGTGTCCGCGGTCCCTGCCGCGGCTTGAGACAGGCGCTGGCGAACGGCCGGGGCGTCTTGGGTCAGCCGTGACAGCGTCTCAGCCTGCAACTCGCCACGTGCCACCGAAGACTGGCAAAGATTGGAGGCTGCCGGTGGCGCTCCACGTTTCAATAGCAGCTGTAGCGCTGCACCTCCGCCGCGCATGAGATCCGCGATGACGGCCGGGCTGAACACGCCTGCCTGTTCCCACACGGGCAGTTGGCAGGCGGAATGCAGCGCCGTCAGCAATTTGGGGCCAATCAGTTGCGGGACGACACGCGTGCCGGCATGGGCGCGCAACAGGCGTTCGGCGGTTTCTCGATAAAACGGCAACAGGCTGTTGCCGGTCCGGAACATGAGGGCTGCATTGTGCACCTTGCGATAGCAGCGCCATCGCCGACCATCGGCCTGGACCCAGCACTCTCGCCCGATGGCCGCGTTGGCGGCAGGCAGGTGGAATTCAGCCGGGTTGAAAATCCAGGTGTCGGCATCCAGCCAGACGACGGTCTCCGCGCCTTCATCCAGTCGCTGCTGGAGCCAGATCAGACGACCCAGGTCACTGCTGACGACAGGCTGTGATGCGGTTTTACGCTTCAGGTCATCGGGTAGCGCAGCGAGTAACTCGTCGCCGATGAACTGATAGTCGTAGCCTTGGTCGGCTGCCCAGTTACGTACCGACTGCAAGCACGCCTGAATCCATGGCGTGACGGCGTTCGGATTGTGCGACTGCAGGATGTGGACGGTCATGCCTGGGGGTCTCGCTCGCCGGCAACGCCGCTGCCTGCATGGGCAGCGCCTCGATCAGGGCGTCGGTTTCCGCAAGCATCAGAATCCATTCCCCGCCGTGGCCTTGCTCGGGGAACTGCTCGGCCACTCGCTGGGCTTCGAAACGAAACCCGAGCCGATCGTACAAAGCCTTGGCGGGGCGGTTGTTCGACGAGACGATCAGGCTGACCTGTCGCAGTCCCAGGGCGTCTGCGCGCCGGACCGAGTCGGCCAGTAGCGCACGTCCAACACCGCGGCCACGCAGGCTGGATGCGGTGGCCAGTGCATTGATATACCAGCTGCCCTGGGCCATCTCTTCGAGTTCGACCAAGCCGCGGATCACGTCGCAGCAATTCTGGATGTCCCGGTGATTCCGAACGGAATCCAGGTCGAAGGCCTGGCAGACGCCGACGACGGCATCCTGATGCGCGTAGACGCGAGAATGGGTGAAGCTGAACTCGCCCTGGCGTTCGGACATCTGCCGCAAACCCGCTTCCAGGGGTGATTCGCCGTTGCGGGCGCCGGTGCGCCACAGATATCGGGGAATCCCTTCACCGGCGAGATCCACCATGTCGAGGATCGTCGGTGCGTCGTTCGGGGTCGCGTTTCGAATGTTCATGGACTGTTCGCCTTCCAGTTCTTGCTCTGTTGTGCCGTGCAGCCTTGCTGCAACTTCCCTGGGCTGTCCTGGCGGCTTCTGGCCACCCGGTTCTTGACGGTTCATCAACGTCGCCTACCTAGCCCGGTTCGCAAACAGCGGACCAGGCTGGGAGGTGCATTGAGGATTGTTGCCTAGCGCAAGGCCGGCTCCGTCTTGAAAACTCCCTGACTGTCTAAACGTCAGGCGCCCCAAAAAGCGGACACTGCATGTCCTGTGGCACCTAAAACTTTCTTATGGCGGGCAGTGTAACCAGCCCGCTGCTGGTCGATATGTGACCAATCTCTCGTTGAGGTCGTGATCCTACCAGCGGTCACGGGCCGGCGGGCATCCATCGTTCGGTGGAGTTTGGTGCAACCGTGTTGCGCTGATATGAAGCCCTATTGCGGTGCAGCAAAAAAGGCCCCGGATGGGGCCTTTTTGCGCCGGTCGACTTGTGCTAGGGGAAACACTGGTCTATTCGCACCACCAAGACGGCGCGAATAGATCAGCGTTTCCCCAACGAGCCTACTGCCGCTTCATGGAGTCGAAGAACTCCGCGTTGGTCTTGGTCTGTTTCATTCGGTCGATCAGCAGTTCGACCGCTGCGATCTCGTCCATGGAATGCAGCAGCTTGCGCAGCACCCAGACCTTCTGCAGCGTGACGGCATCCATCATCAACTCTTCGCGGCGCGTGCCGGAGCGGTTGATGTTGATGGCCGGGAACACGCGCTTCTCGGCGATCCGGCGTTCCATCTGGATTTCCATGTTGCCGGTGCCCTTGAACTCCTCGTAGATCACCTCGTCCATCTTGGAGCCGGTTTCCACCAGTGCCGTGGCAATGATGGTGAGTGAGCCACCTTCCTCCACATTGCGGGCCGCGCCGAAAAAGCGCTTCGGCTTTTGCAGTGCGTTGGCGTCCACGCCGCCGGTCAGCACCTTGCCGGAGCTGGGGGCGACCGTGTTGTAGGCACGTGCCAAGCGTGTGATGGAGTCCAGCAGAATGACGACATCCATCTTGTGCTCGACCAGGCGCTTGGCCTTCTCGATGACCATCTCGGCCACCTGGACGTGGCGCGCTGCCGGCTCGTCAAACGTCGACGACACGACCTCGCCGCGCACAGAGCGCTGCATGTCGGTGACTTCTTCTGGGCGCTCATCGATGAGCAGCACGATGAGGTACGCGTCCGGGTAGTTGGCGGCCACGCTTTGCGCCAGATTCTGCATCAGCATGGTCTTACCGGCTTTGGGCGGCGAGACGATCAGCCCGCGCTGTCCCTTACCGAAAGGCGAGACGATATCGACGATTCTTGCGGTGATGTCTTCGGTGCTGCCATTGCCCACTTCCATGACCAGCTGCTGTTCCGGGAACAGCGGGGTCAGGTTCTCGAAGGGCACTTTGCGCTTGGACTGTTCCGGCGTTTCACCATTGATGGTGTCGACCTTGAGCAGCGCGAAATAGCGCTCATTGTCTTTAGGTGTCCGAATCTGGCCGGTAATGCTGTCGCCGGTGCGCAGCGAGAAGCGTCGAATCTGCGATGGGGAGACGTAGATGTCGTCCGGGCCCGCCTGGTATGACGCCTCAGGCGCGCGCAGAAAGCCAAATCCATCCGAGAGAATTTCCAGCACGCCGTCGCCAAAGATTTGCTGACCCATCTTGGCGCGGGTGCGGATCATCTGAAAGATGACGTCCTGCTTTTTGGCCCGCGAGACATTCTCGATGCCCATGGCCTCGGCTTCCTCAATGAGCTCGGAGGCTGTCTTGGACTTGAGCTCACTGATGTTCAGCGGTGGACCGTCGTACTCGGGGATCGGCTCGGGCTGCTGATCACGATTGCGTCGACCACGCCGGCGCCGGCCGCCGCCCTGGTTCTGGTCACCCCCGCGACGGTTGTTGCGACCCCGGTTGCCACCGTTGTCGTCGCCACCGTTGCCGCCGTCATTGTTCTGGTTACCCCGGTCGTCGTCGGAGTCGCCATCGTTGTTGCTGCCGCTGTCGGAACGCTTCGACTTGGCTGCCGGTTTTTCCTTGGCGGGCTCGGCGGCGGGCGCCTCGGGCGCAGCCGCGGTATCGCCGGGGGGCTCGACCGCCAGCTTGACCTTCTTGCGGGGCTTGCGCGCTGCGTCGTCCGTGTTCTCAGGACGATCTGCCACGTCGTCTACGGCGGTCTCTTCTTTCGTCACCGGGTGTCTACCGTAAGGGGTTGGTTAAAAAATGAAGTGGACGGGGCCGGCGTGGCCGGCCCCGAACAGGATCAGGCGATGTGCTGATCGATGAAGTCGGACAATTGGGCCTTGGACAGCGCGCCGACCTTGGTGGCTGCCACTTCGCCGTCCTTAAACAGCATCAGCGTCGGAATACCACGGATGCCGAACTTGGGCGGCGTGCCCGGGTTTTCGTCGACATTGAGCTTGGCCACCTTGAGGCGACCGTCATAGTCCTTGGCAATTTCTTCCAGGACTGGGGCGATCATCTTGCAGGGACCGCACCATTCCGCCCAGTAGTCGACCAGTACCGGTACCGAAGCCTGCTTCACATCTTCGTCGAAGCTGGCGTCGGTTACGACAGCGATGTTCTCGCTCATAACAACTCCTTGAATCAATCGTGGGTTGGGTTGCAGGCCCTTGCAGGCAGGCAACGCCCGAATCAATGGAAGTGACGCCCCTCACGTGAGGGGGCCATCCGTCCCGCCGCGACGATGGCGGTCGCAGGGCGCAGACGCAAGATTGTGCGGGGAATTTGAATATCGTTGTGCGCAGAAGTGATGGCGCGCACGGGATGAAACGTATTGGAGCCCACTTTTGCTACCATTGCAAGTCATCTCGGGTGACGCCTCTGCCGCACCCTCATTTGCATTCATCAGGGCCCCCCTGCGCATGGCCGACGCCGCACATCTCTCCCAAACCGCCTTCTCAGAACTTCCGCTTGCCGAACCCGTTCAGGCCGCCCTGGCCGAAATCGGGTTTTCGCATTGCACGCCGATCCAGGCACAGACGCTGCCCAAGCTCATCGCCGGGCGCGATATCGCAGGCCAGGCGCAAACAGGCACCGGTAAGACAGCGGCTTTTCTGCTGGCGACGATTCACCGATTGCTGAGCCAGGAGCCCAAGCCCATCCCCAAGGGCTTCACCTGTGCACCGCGTGCGCTGATCATCGCGCCGACGCGTGAGCTTGCGATCCAGATCGAAAAGGACGCAGCCACGCTGCTCAAGCATGTGGAGCTGAGCTTGATGGTGGTGTTCGGTGGGACCGGCTACGAATCCCAGCGCGAGGAACTGCGCGCCGGTATCGATATTCTGGTGGGCACGCCGGGCCGGCTCATCGACTACTACAAGCAGAAGGCCTATACGCTGGATCATGCGGAGGCGGTCGTGCTGGATGAGGCGGATCGCATGTTCGATCTCGGCTTTCTCAAGGACATCCGATACCTGCTGCGCAAGCTGCCAAAGCCCCAACAGCGCTTGAATATGCTGTTCTCGGCCACCCTGTCGCACCGTGTGCTGGAGTTGGCCTACGAGCACATGAACGATCCCGAGCTGGTCCGCGTTGAGGCCGAGACCGTCACGGCTGACCGGGTCCGGCAGACCATGTTGCATGTCTCCAAGGACGACAAGATCGCGCTGCTGATCGGCTGGCTGCGCCGTCACGACCCGCATCGCACCATGGTGTTCATCAATACCAAGCGCGTGGGTGAGCGCGTGGCCGACTGGCTCAATGCCAATGGGTTTTCTGCCGCCATCATCTCGGGTGATGTGCCCCAGACCAAGCGCATGCGCTTGCTGGAGCGTTTCCAGCAGGGTGAGCTGTCGATTCTCGTGGCGACCGATGTGGCCGCGCGCGGGCTGCATATTCCTGACGTGACGCATGTCATCAACTACGACCTCCCACAGGATGCCGAGGACTACGTTCATCGCATCGGGCGAACCGCGCGTGCAGGGGCGGAGGGCGATGCGATCAGCTTCTGCTGTGAGGAGTACGTCTACTCGTTGCCTGACATCGAACGTTACGTCGGCTTCAAGATCGAGACCGACATCCCCAGCCCCGACGACATGGCCTCGGACCTCACCCGGCCGAAGCCCCGGCCCCGCAAGCCGCGCGCCGATGGGCGCCGTCGCAGCGGTGGCGGAGGCGGTGGGGGGCGGCGTCGCGGCGGGCCGCGCTCCGGGGGCGGCCGTTAGCCCGCCAGAACATCGGCCAGTCGATCTGCCGCCGGTCCATCATCGACCGGCCGTGCCGGGTGGCGCGAGTCAGGGCGCGCAATCGCCCAGACATGCGGGTAGCCCGCCCGCCGAGCCGCTTCGCGGACCCGCAGGCTGTCATCAACAAAAAGGCTGCGTTTGGGGTCGTGTGGCAGGCGGGCCTGCAGGCGCTCCCAGAACACCGCGTGCTCCTTGGGTGCGTCCAGCTCATGTGAACTGACCAAGGCATCGAACAAGGCTGCAATACCGGTCTGCTCCAGCTTGATTTGCAGCGTCAGGGGATGCGCGTTGGTGACCAGCCACACGGCATGCCCGCGAGCACGCGCCTGTTCGATCGCCGCGAGCGCTCCATCCAGCGGGCGCACCCGGTGTCGGCTCGCCTGCTTGTGGGTGGCGATGTCGAGCTCCAGCGTGCGTGTCCAGTGGTCCAGGCAATACCAGTTGAGGCTGCCAAAGGCCGCATCGAATTGCGCCTGCAGCGCGTCGCGGATGGTGGGGAGTTCAACGCCCCGCGCCCGGGCGACCTGTTCGGGGATGTGCTCCTGCCAGAACCAGTTGTCGTAGGCCAAGTCCAGAATCGTGCCATCCATGTCGAGCAGAATGGTGTCGATGGCAGACCAGTCGGGCTTAGCGGGCGGCATAATGCAAACCATGCGGAGAATTTGGCAATGACAATGACACGCTGGCCGCTTGAGCTGGCCAGTCTGGTCGAGGTGGCCCGGCAGGCCGGTGACCGCATTATGGCTCACTACGCCACCGGGACAGAGGTGCGCTACAAGGCGGATGAGTCGCCGGTGACGGCGGCCGACCTGGCGGCCCACGGGGTGATCGCGTCGGCGCTGGGCGAACGTACGCCCAGCATTCCCCTGTTATCCGAAGAGGGCGAGCCGTGGTCTTGGGCACAGCGACGGCAGTGGGCGCGGTATTGGCTGGTCGACCCACTGGACGGCACGCGCGAGTTCATCGCCGGTAATGGCGAGTTCACGGTGAATATCGCGCTGATTCAGCATGGGGAACCCGTCATGGGTGTGGTCCATGCGCCGGCACTGTCCGAAACCTACGCCGCGGCTCGAGGCGAAGGGGCCTGGCGTTTCGAGGCAGGGAAGCCGCCGACGCGGCTGGCGGTGACGGCGGTCTTGCCACGACGGCCGCGTGTGCTGGTGACCCGCTCCCATGCCAAACCGGCGCTGGCGACGCTCTTAAACCGCCTGCCGCCCCACGAGTCCATTGGCGTGGGCAGCGCGCTCAAGTTCGGGCGTCTGGCCGCCGGGGCCGGCGAGTTCTATCCCCGGATCGGGCCGACCTGCGAGTGGGACACGGCCGCGGGCCACTGTGTGGTCGAGGCGGCCGGCGCGACGCTGCAGGTGGCCGGCGGTGGGGCATTGCGCTACAACCAATGTGAATCTCTGCTCAATCCTGACTTTTCCGTGGCGGCTGCGGTTTGTTCCGCATGGCACGATTACCTGTCATGAGGACTGCCGACGAGAATAATCGGTCCCTGTCCGGGTCTGATTCGGGCATGACCGATACACATCTTCACCACAGCACCCCGGCCGGGCGCGCCGACTTCTGGTTTGCACGCTGGGCACTGCGGCTCATGGACGGCCTGACCGGCGCCACCCTGGGTGCGTTGTTCTATGGTGGCTGGGGTGTGTTCGCGAACAGCGCACACGGGGCGGCAATCGCGGTGCGCGCCGGCTGCGCACAGGGCGCGATGAGCTTTGTCGTGACGTTGACCGGGGTGACCTTGATGCGGCGGCTTTACGGTCGAAGCGGGCACCCGCTTGCACGCGGGGCGCGCGCGGCTTTGGGCGCGTTGGCCGTGATCTACAGCCTCATCGTGGGTGTCCACCTGCTGGTGGGCACGCCCGAGATTCTGCTGACCCTGGCACCGGGTCTGCCCATCACCATCGGCTTTTGTCTGATTTTTACCGCCAGTCTGATTCGCCTGGATGACCCTGCGGCGCCCCCCGCAGTCGCGACGCGACCGGTGTTGTGACCCACAACAGGAATGCACGTGTCTATCAACGCTTTGATCTCTGACAATCTTGCGACCCTGGAGGAGGCTGATGCCCTGCTGGGTTTTCTGGATCCGGGCCATTACGCCCTGGTGGGGCCGCATATGCGCCACATCGTGGACCATTACCAGTGCTTGGTGCAGGGGCTTGAGGATGGGGTGATTGACTACGATGCGCGTGAGCGCTGCCGGGAAACCGAACTTTCGGTCCCGCGCGCACGCCGAGTTTTGCAGTCGCTGCGGCAGGCCCTGGAGCGGCTGCTGGAAGGCGCGGATCCGTCGCTGACGGTCCGGCTGGCCACTGATCCGGGCGAACCCTCGATGGCATCGCGGTCCTCCCTGGGCCGGGAGCTGCAATTTGTGCAGAGCCATGCCGTCCATCACTTTGCGCTGATACGCGCTGCGCTGGGCAATAGCGGCGTGCAGCTGCCGGACGGTTTCGGCAAGGCGCCGGCGACGCTGCGTCATGAGCGCGCAAGCGCTTGAACCGCGCATCTGAGCCGACGCTCGGCTGGCGCACACGCTGGTCGATTCGGCTGGCGCGCCTCGTCCGCTGGGAGTTCTGGCCCGGACCGGTGTTCTACCTGCCTGTGGTGGCCTACATAGTCTGGCGTGCCGTCGTGACGGGGCAGTGGACTCGATTTACCGCGGTGAATCCCGGGATTTCGCATGGCGGCGGCCTGATCGGCGAGAGCAAGCATGAAACGCTTGTCCCGCTTGCGCAGGGCATGCCCGCCTTTGTTGCCGAGTTCGAGCAGATCTCCGCGGACCTGCCGCCTGCTGAACGGACGCGTCGGGCGCTGGCGTTCGCCGCGCGGCAGCCGCGTCCCTGGCCGGTGGTTCTCAAGCCGGATCGCGGGGAGCGGGGCCGGGGCGTCCGTATCGCGCATAGCGAAGCGGCTGTCGTAGATTATTTTCAGCGGCTGCATGTACCCGTCATCGTCCAGGCTTACGTGCCCGGGGCCGAGTTTGGGCTGTTCTTTGTGCGGCGACCGGGTGCCGCCGGCGAGTTGGTCTCGCTGACCGAAAAGCAGTTGCTGCAGTTGGTGGGCGATGGTCGCCACAGGGTCCGGGAGCTCATTCTCCAACACCCGCGCGCCAAGCTGATCGCACCCATGCTGTTTCAGCGATTCGCGACACAGCTGGATCATGTGCTGACGGACGGGGCGACCCTGCCCATCGCCGATGTCGGCAGTCACTGCCGAGGCGCCTTATTCCTTGACGGCCAAGCATTGTGTACGCCCGCCTTGGTTGCGCGTGTCCGGCAACTGGCGGCCGCCATGCCCGGCTTCGAGTTCGGGCGATTGGATGTCCGCGCCGCCTCGCGCGAGGCCCTGGCGGCAGGTGAGGACTTTCAGGTGATCGAGGTCAACGGCGCCAGTTCGGAACCCGCGCATGTCTACCACCCCGGAACCCCGTTGCGGGAGGGGCTGCGCGCATTCCTGGGCATCTGGCGCGACATGATGGAGATCGGCGCGGCCAATGCTCGCCAGGGCGTGCCGTGGATCAGGCCGCTGGCGCTGCTGGCCATGGCCTGGCGCGAACACCGGGCTCTGCGGGGCATCGACTGGCCCAGTAACGTGTGGGAAGGCGACCGCTCGGGTTAGCATCCAGGCCTGCGGTGTCCGCCAAGCGCCAGACGCCTCTGCTGAAGACGACCCGCCGAGGTCGCGCGCACCGCATCGCTTACAGGGAAGGAGACCCAGATGAAACGTGCCGGAAGCTGGCTGTTCTTGATTGTGGCTGTCGTCGGCGGCTATTTACTGTTCTACCCCATAGAGATCGAACCCGTGCGCTGGCAGGCACCACCGGCCCCCGAGCTTGTCGGTGTCTACGAACGCAATGCCCGTTTGGCCGGCGTCCAGCGCTTGGCCGTGGGCGAGGGCGTTGGACCGGAAGATATGGCCGTGGCGTCCAACGGGGACATCTACACCGGCTATGTCGATGGACGGGTTGTTCGCATACCGGCCAACGGGGGTAGCGTGGAGACCATTGCGGACACCGGCGGCCGCCCGCTGGGGGTTGCATTGCTGTCCGACGGCAGTCTGGCGGTGGCCGATGCGTATCGCGGGCTCCTGCGGGTGACCCTGTCCGGTGAGGTTGAAACACTGGCGGCCCAGGCCAACGGCCTGGCCTTTCGTTTTGCCGACGATCTGGATGTGGCGGCAGACGGGACCATTTACTTCTCCGATGCCTCGTGGAAGTACGGCATGGAGCATCTGCTGGCTGACTTTATCGAACACGCAGGCACCGGGCGCTTACTTCGCTACAACCCGGACGGCTCCGTCGATGAGCTGCTGCAAGGGCTCTACTTCGCCAATGGCGTGGCGCTGGGACCAGACGACGCCTACGTGCTGGTCAACGAAACCGGTGCCTACCGTGTCACCCGCCTCTGGCTCAAGGGTCCGCGTGCCGGTGAGCGTGACATTTTTATCGACAACCTACCCGGCTTCCCGGACAACATCAGTTTCGATGCGGCCAATGGCGTGTTCTGGCTGGCCTTGTACGGGCCGCGCAATGCCATCATGGACGCCACTTCAGACCGGCCGTTTTGGCGCAAGGTGATTTATCGGATGCCGGAGTCGTTGCACCCGATGCCCGCGCATCAGGCCTTTGTATTAGGGCTGGATACTGGGGGGCGGGTCGTGGCCAATTTGCAGCATCATGGCGATGAGGCATTCGGGCCGATCACCTCGGCCGAACGTGCCGGCGATCACCTTTACTTCGGCAGCCTGAGTGCTCCATCGCTGGCGCGTATGCCGATTGCTGACGCCTTATCCAACTAAGGAGTGCGACATGGCGGAACCGACCTTATTCGAGAAGATCCTGGCCGGGGACATCCCGGGTGACCTCGTGTACGAAGACGCGCATTGTGCGGCGTTTCGGGACATCAACCCTGCCGCGCCACTGCATGTTCTGCTGGTCCCGCGCAAGGTCATCCCAAAGCTGTCCGACGCCGGGGACGACGACGTCGATTTGCTGGGGCATTTGATGCGCGTAGCGCCCCGTATCGCCGAGGCTGAAGGCTACGGCGACGCGTTTCGACTGGTGGTCAATAATGGCGCCGAGGCAGGGCAGAGTGTTTTCCATCTGCACCTGCATATCATTGCCGGGCGTCCCTTGAAGTGGCCGCCCGGGTAAGCCGGCGGCTAGGGAAGCACTGACCTAGGGGAAACACTGATCTATTCGCACCACCAAGACGGAGCCGGTTTTCGCGCGAGCCCAGGCAGAGTGAGCGCCGCTTGGTTATTCCAAGTCAGCGAACGACACGAATGCGTTGGGAACGTATTCGAACGGCCGAAGGCCGGCCCGAAGGGCGAAGCGCATGGACGCGCTTCGCAACGCAGGATCGCGGGAAAACCGGCCCGTTCCGTCAGGATTGCGCCGGCAAACAGGCCAGACTGCGTTACTCGTCTTTCATTTGGCATGACCAAACTTCACTCCTCGCGCCTTGCCTGGCCTGTTTGCAGGCAGCAACTTGGCGGCGCGAATAGATCAGTGTTTCCCTAGTAATGCGGCGGCAGTTCGTGACCGGGCAAGGCATCCGGGGCGGGCTGCTCCGCCGATTCCACCCGGTGGCGCAGCGCGTCAATTTCGTCGCGTAATCCCTGTATCTGCAGCTGCTGCTTGTAGAGGGCGTCATTCAACTGGCGCAGCGTCTCATCCTGGTGGGCCAGCAGGGTTTCCAGTTTTTCCAGACGGTCTTCAGTCATGGGTCTCTCAACGCGTTCTTGATGGCCAGAATGTCGTCTTGCGCCTCGAAAAAGGCGTCGACGACTCTGGGACTGAAATGCCGACCGCTTTGTTCCTTGAGAAAGACGAAGCACCGATCTAGCGACCAGGCCGGTTTGTAGCAACGGGCGCAGCTGATGGCGTCGAACACATCGGCAACGGCGGTAATCTGCGCAAAGATGTGGATATCGTCACCCGACAGCCCATAGGGATAACCAGTGCCGTCCCACTTCTCCTGATGCTGCAATGAAATCAATTTGGCGGCCTGTAGTACCGGCCGCTCGTAGCCCGAGAGGATGGCGGCTCCGATCTCCGGGTGGCGTTCCATCTCGCGGCGTTCCTCATCGCTCAGCTTGCCGGGCTTTTTGAGGATGGAATCGGCGATGGCGATCTTGCCGAGGTCATGGAGCGGGGCTGCCATTTTGAGCACCTTGGCCTCTTCCTCGGGAATGCCCAGCTGGCGTGCCAGTGTCTGTGCATAGGCGCCCACGCGTCGAACATGGTTGCCGGTCTCCATAGATCGGGCCTCGATGGCTTCGCTGATCAGCAACACGATGTCTTCCTGGCTGCGCTCCAGATCGACGTTCAGCGCGATCGCATCGCGGGCGAGTGAGGCGTTTCGGCAGAACAGCTGGATGAGTTGCCGATCAACATCGTGCTCGGCGGCCATCACATTGACCAGAAACGCACGAGGCAGGCCGGTTGCCGACTCCGAGTATGTGCAGTAGTACTGGCTATCGCGCCAGTCGCGCCGTTCGCGCAGACACTTGCTGATTAACTCCAGCGCGGAGCGAGGCAGGGCGGTGACGCCCAGCCGGTTGGCCAGATCGAATTCGCCGCTGGCGGCGATGACATCCAGCTGCTCGGGTTGATCCCCTCCATCCACGACAACGGCCGATCCACCCTCGACCATCACCGAGGATTGGCCGCCGACCACCAAGCGTGATAGCTCCGAGAGCATGCGCTGTTCGGCGGCGGGCAGGTCATGGTTGCGCGCCATATCGCTGAGTGCATCGAGGATGTCCCGCAGTCCGGCGGTGTGGGCTGCGATGCGCTGATTGGCGCGCTCCAGCGCACAGATTTGTTCGAAGGATCGCAGCGCCGTCAGTACCGCTGTCTTGAGGCGCGTGGCGGTCTGGAAGGATTTCTCCTCGTAGCCGTTGATGTCGTAATCACGGACCGTGTCCCAGGCGGGCGCGAGCCCGGGTTGACCGGTGCGGACGATCAGGCGCGTGCGATGCTCACCTAAGGTGTCGCGAATGAAGCGGACCAGGTCCAGGCCGGCTTCGTCGCTTTCCATGACGACATCGACCAGGGCAACGGCATACACGGTATGTCGCAGCAACTCGGTTGCCTGCTCCGCGCTCTCTGCCGAATGCAGTTCCAGCAGCCGGCCGCTGTGCTCTAGGCCGGCCAGAGCCAGTCGCGTGACGCTGTGGATGTCGGGGTCGTCGTCGACCAGCAGAACCTTCCATGCGTCGTCTTGGCGATTGACGGGAGGTTCGAGCGTGTCTAGCTCTTGCGCAAATTCGAATTCGTCTGAAGACATGTCGCGCTTCTCTGTGGGGCATCTGCGCTGGGTGGCCGGTGCTGGGGGTGCAGTTACGATGCCTTGCATAGTAACTGACTGCGGTGGGACGGTCCTATTAATCGATGCCCAGTTTCTTGGTCCGGTAGCGCAACTGACGAAAGCTCATGCCCAGCCGCTCTGCGGCCTTGGTCTTGTTGAAACGCGTGGCTTGCAGGGCCTCCAGAATGCGTTGGCGCTCAAGGTCCTCCAGCTCGTTCCGCAGGCCATCGGCGTCATCACCGGCATTCATCGAAGCCGGCGGTGCCGGGTCGACCTGTAGATCATCGGCCGTGATCCGATCGTTATCGGTCAAGGCCACAGCACGCTCCAGAACGTTGTCGAGTTCGCGGACATTGCCCGGGAAGCTATGCCCCTGCAGGCGTTCGACGGCATCGGGCGTGAGTGTCGGGGGTTGAGACAAGCCGTAGCGCTCGGCAATCCCAGCGAGCAGGCTGTTGGCCAGTCGAGGGATGTCGGCCATGCGTTCGCGTAGCGGCGGCACGGTCACCTGGATGACGTTGAGTCGATAAAACAGGTCCTGCCGGAAGACTCCCTCGCGAACCCGTTCGGCCAGATCGTGATGCGTGGCTGAAACAATCCGTACATCGACAGGGGTTTCGGCTTTGGCGCCTACGGGGCGGATCGAACGCTCCTGGATGGCGCGCAACAGCTTGACCTGCATGTGCAGCGGCAGGTCGGCGACTTCGTCCAGAAACAGCGTGCCGCCGTCGGCCGCCTGAAACAGCCCTTCCTTGTCCTGGGTGGCGCCGGTAAAACTGCCGCGCAGGTGGCCGAAGAGTTCCGACTCCATGAGTTCGCTAGGGATCGCGCCGCAGTTAACCGGTACGAACGGACCATGGCGGCGCGTGCCCTGGCTGTGGATCTCGCGTGCCACCAACTCCTTGCCTGTTCCGGACTCGCCGGTGATGTACACCGGTGCCTGACTGCGGCCAAGCTTTTCGATGGTCTTGCGTAGCTGGCGAATGCCGGCTGTTTCGCCGACCAGCGCCGTTTGCGCGGGCTGGGGTGTGCGCGGGGAGGCGGGCGACTCCAGCGATAGCGCCGATTCCACCAGCTTGCGCAGCATGTGGATGTCCACGGGCTTGCTCACGAAGTCGAATGCCCCGAGCTTCATGCACTCGACGGCATCGTCGGTGTTGCCATAGGCGGTGATCACGGCCACGGGCAACGTCGGATGGTGGGTTTGGATGTGCCGAACCAAGTCGGTGCCGGTGCCGTCGGGCATCCGCATATCGGTGAGACACAAATCGAACTGTTCATCGGCGAGGCGCTCACGGGCGCACTCAACGTTCTCCGCCGCATCCGTCTCCACCCCCATTCTGGCCAAGGTGATTTCGATCAACTTGCGAATGTCGACCTCGTCGTCGACCACCAGTACGCGGGGTGTACTCATGGGTAGGCGGGTTCTCCAGCGTCGGTCATACGGGCGGGTAGTTGCAGCCGAAAACAGGCGCCCTCGCGGCTTGGCTCCAGCGTCAACTGGCCACCATTATGGCGCGCCAACTCCTTGGCCAGAAACAGGCCGAGTCCCGTGCCAGCGGCGCGGGTGGTGAAGAAGGGCTCGAATATGTGCTCGGCATCGGCGGCCGAAACACCCGGGCCATTGTCAGTTAGCTTCATCGCGACCGAGTCCTCGGTCTGCCGCGCGGTGACGGTGAGCCTGACCGGCTGGGTTGTCGCGTGCTCGCAGCTGTTCTCCCACAGGTTGGTGAGAATGCGCCGCAGGTGGTTGGGGTCCACCATGACCTGCAGTGCAGGGTCCACACCTGACAGGTCGAGCTCGCAATGCTCGCTGAGCCCGGATTCGCGAAATTGCTCGAACACGCTGAGCAGCTCTGCGTGCAGGTCCAGTGCGATGGGCGCGCTGGGGGCCGGCCGTGATAGCGACAGCACGTCGCGCACGATGCTCTCGATGCGTCCGGCATTCCGACGGACGATGGCATTCAGGGCGTGGTCGTCTTCGCCCAGGTCGGGCGACTCCTCCAGCAGCTGCGCAGCGTTGCTAATGGCATTCAGCGGATTACGAATTTCGTGCGCAATCGACGCCGATAGCCGTCCCAAGGCAGCCAATTTCATCTGTTGGGCCTGCTGGGCCAGGGCATCGGCGTCTTCCAACATGATCAGCACCGGGGCGCGATCGCCCCAGCCCAGGCGCACGAACTGGGCCGACACCGATTTGCCGTTCGAAGCCAGCACGCGGTCGTCATGACGGGTGGGGTCAGTGCGCCAGTCATTCAGTGCGCTGGCCAGCCACGGCGCCACGGCGTCCAGCGCGCGACCGTGGGCGGAGGCATCCAGTTTGATCAGTCGCCGGGCCGCTGGATTGACCAGCTGGATGGTGCCGCGGCCGGTGACGGCGATGACACCTGCACGTATCCGCGCAACAATGCTTTCGTTGAGGCGCGACAGGCTGACCAGGTCGCCGCCCACCTGACGTGCCAGCGCTTCACTGCGCCGCGCGCGGCCGGCCAGCGCATGGCTGGTCAGCCCCATGGCGAACATCAGCAGACCAAGCAGCCCGGCTTCGGTCAGCGCCTGGGCGTCCGGGCCGCTCAGTGAGCGCATGACTTCCAGTGTGAGCAGGCCGATGCTCGTCAGCGCAGCCACCAGCAACACCATGCGGCGATTCAGCAACAGGCTGGCCGCGATCATGGGGAAGACCATCAGCACGCCCAGGCCGCTGCTAACGCCGCCGGTGGTCCACATCCACAGGCCGACGGTAGTCATGTCGGCAATGGTTTGGAACAGCGTCTGCGCGTCCAGCGCGGGGCGCTTCAATTCCAGCGTCACCGTGGCGCCCATGGCATGCAGTGCGGATCCGAGCGCGACGATCAGAAACAGTTCGGGGCGGATGATGCCCAGCGCGCGGGCTCCGAGGTCGAGGTAGATCAGGGCCAGCGCGATGACCGACACAATCCAGCGGTAGGCCGTCAGCGCTCGCAGCACGCGCCAGTCGGCTGCGCCCGGTCGATTCACGATTTCGCGCGCGAGAAAACGGCCCGTCATGATGCGAACAAAGGCGGTGTCATGGTGTGAAATCTGCCAGCCGAAGAATGGCAAGCATACGGCCCTGTTTTGCGCCTCGCACGGCGATGGGAGAGAATCCGCAGCCCATCATCCCGAGTCCGGTGTGCAATGAACCTGCATGAGTATCAGGCCAAGGGCCTGTTTGCCGAATACGGCATTCCCGTCCCGACGGGTCACGTCGCCAGTTCTCCCGAAGACGCCGTTGAGGCCGCCAAAAAGCTGGGTGGCGAGCGCTGGGTCGTTAAGGCGCAGGTCCATGCCGGCGGGCGCGGCAAGGCCGGTGGCGTCAAGCTGGTCGACAGTTTGGACGAGGTTCGCGAGGCGGCTGCCGGCATGCTCGGTCAGCGCCTGGTGACCAAGCAGACCGATGCCCAGGGGCTGCCGATCAGCCAGGTGCTGGTTGAGGAGCCGTCGGCCATCGAAACCGAACTCTATCTGTCCGTGCTGGTGGATCGAGGCACTGATCGCATCGTGGTCATGGCGTCGCCGGAAGGCGGGATGGACATCGAGGAAGTCGCCGAGAAGACGCCCGAAAAGATCCTGGCGATCGGCGTGCCGCCGGGCGCCGGCTTTTCCGGTTACCAGGCGCGGCGTCTGGGCTTCTTCCTTGGATTGAACAAGGACCAGGTTGGTCAGTTCGCCAAAATCGTCAACGGTTTCATCCGCTTGTTCCACGAGCGTGATGCCAGCCTGGTCGAGATCAATCCCCTGATTGTCACGGGCGACGGCAATCTGGCCGCGCTGGATGCCAAGCTGAACTTTGATGACAACGCGTTGTTCCGTCACAAGGACATCGCTGCCATGGCCGATCCGACGCAGGAAGACGAGAAGGAGCTGGCGGCCGCCAAGCATGACCTCAACTACGTCACGCTGGATGGCGACATCGGCTGCATGGTCAATGGCGCGGGCTTGGCCATGGCGACCATGGACATCATCAAGCTGCACGGCGGGCAGCCTGCGAACTTCCTGGACGTGGGCGGCGGCGCGACGGCCGAGCGCGTCACCGAGGCCTTCAAGCTCATCACCTCCGGGGGTGACGTCAAGGCCATTCTGGTCAACATTTTCGGTGGCATCGTGCGCTGTGACCTGATCGCCGAAGGCATTATCGAGGCGGTTCGCCAGGTGGGGCTGACGATTCCTGTCGTCGCGCGTCTGGAAGGCACTAACGTCGAGCAGGGTCGCAAGCTGCTCGAAGAATCGGATTTCGAAATCATTCCCGCTGTGGATCTGACCGACGCGGCGACCAAGGTCGTGGCGGCTGCCAAGTAGAGCCCGGACCACACAAGGATTTATCAATGAGCATCTTGATTGACAAGAACACCAAGGTCGTCGTCCAGGGCTTCACGGGTCGCCAGGGCACGTTTCACTCCGAGCAGGCCATTGCCTACGGGACGCAGCTGGTCGGAGGCGTGACGCCGGGCCGCGGCGGTGAGACCCATCTGGACCGCCCCGTGTTCAACACGGTGGCCGATGCCGTGGCAGAAACCGGCGCCAATGCCAGCATGATCTACGTGCCCGCACCGTTTGCAGCAGACGCTGTGCTTGAGGCGATCGACGCAGGCATCAAGGTGATCGTCTGCATCACCGAGCATATTCCGGTGTTGGACATGGTGCGGGTGAAGTCCGCGCTCAGCGAGACCGATGCCGTGCTGATCGGGCCGAACTGCCCGGGTGTGATTACCCCCGGCGAATGCAAGATCGGCATCATGCCGGGGCATATCCACAAGCCGGGCAAGATCGGCATTGTGTCGCGTTCCGGCACCCTGACGTATGAAGCCGTGTTCCAGACCACGAACAACGGCCTGGGGCAATCCACCTGTGTCGGCATCGGCGGCGACCCGGTGCACGGGATGGGCTTTATCGATGTGATCTCCCGTTTCCAGGAAGACCCGCAGACCGAAGGCATCATCATGGTCGGCGAGATCGGTGGCTCCAAGGAAGAGGAGGCGGCCGAGTACATCAAGGCGCATGTCACCAAGCCCGTGGTGGCCTATATCGCGGGTGTGACGGCGCCTCCCGGCAAGCGCATGGGGCATGCGGGCGCGATTATTTCGGGCGGTAAGGGTACGGCCGACGACAAATTCGCCGCGCTGGAAGCAGCGGGTGTCACCACCGTGCGGTCACCGGCGGATCTCGGCGAGGCCATCGCCAAGGCCCTGGCCTGATCCGTCCTCACCCCGCGTCCTTCCGGGGATAAGACATGGCAAGAACGCTGCGGGTCTGTATGGCCCAGCTCAACCTGTGGGTGGGTGATGTCGAGGGCAACGTCGACAAGATGGTCCAGGCCGCCATCGAGGCCCGCGATACCCACCAGGCCGATCTCGTCGTGTTTCCGGAGCTGGCCGTGCTGGGCTATCCGCCTGACGATTTGCTGCTGCGGCGTGGTCTGCCCGGCAAGGTCAAGGATGGCTTGACCCGCATCCGGCGGGAGGTTTCTGGAATCGGGGTGATTGTCGGCTACCCGGAATACACGGACGGCGGCATTTACAACGCCGCTGACGTGTACCTGGGCGACAAGCGCGTGGCCAAGTACCGCAAGCAGAAGCTACCGAACTACGGTGTCTTCGACGAGGAACGGCATTTCGCGCAGGGCGATAAGACCTGCGTGTTCGAGATGGCCGGACTGACGATCGGCCTGACGATTTGCGAGGACATCTGGGAGCCGGGGCCGACGGCAGATGTTGCCAAGGCCGGCGCCAGCCTGCTGATCAACATCAACGCCTCGCCGTTCCACGAAACCAAGCACGAACAGCGCAATCAGGTGCTGGCGGAACGGGCGCGCGAAACCGGGCTGTCCATCGTCTACGTCAATTGCGTGGGCGGGCAGGACGAGTTGGTTTTCGACGGTGATTCGATGGCGGCGCGCTATGACGGGCAGATCATCGCCCGGGCGCCGACCTTCGAGGAAGGGGTGTTCTTGGCAGACGTGCCCATCGACCATGTGGCCAACGCCAAGCCGGCCAAGAAGACCGATAAGTCCATGGAGCAGCTCTGCTGGCAGGCGCTGACCATGTCAATTGCCGACTACGTCAATCGCAATCGCTTTGATGGCGTGCTGATCGGTTTGTCGGGCGGCATTGATTCTTCGCTGGTATTGGCGCTGGCAGTTGATGCGCTGGGCGCGGACCGCGTCTGGTGCGTGGCCATGCCTTCTCGCTATACCTCTGAACTCTCTCGCCGCGAGGCGCGTGCGCAGGCCGAACGCCTGGGTGTGCGCTTTTCCGACATCGGTATCGAACCGATGGTGGAGCAGTTCGGCGATGCCCTGGCCGCTGAGTTCGCTGGCTGCGAGGTGGACGTCACCGAGGAGAATATCCAGTCTCGTGTGCGCGGCACGCTGCTGATGGCCCTGTCCAACAAATTTCGCTATCTCGTGCTGGCAACGGGTAACAAGAGCGAACTGGCGACCGGTTATGCAACGCTTTACGGCGATATGGCTGGTGGCTTTGCGCCACTCAAGGATGTCTACAAGACATTGGTCTTCAAGCTGGCCAACTGGCGCAACGCCCAGGTGAAGTCGGGCGAGTCACCGGTCATACCGCAGGCTGTGATCGACCGACCGCCGTCTGCGGAACTGCGCGATGATCAGCAGGATTCCGATAGCCTGCCGCCGTACGAAACCCTCGATGCCATCATCCGCGCCTATGTCGAGGACCACGCAACCCTGGCTGAGATTGCGGAGCAGGGGTTCGATGGCGAACTGGTCAAGCGGGTGGCCCGCATGATTCGGCATAACGAATACAAGCGCCGGCAGGCACCGCCGGGGCCCAAGGTCACAGCCCGGGCCTTTGGCCGGGATCGCCGCTACCCGATTACCGCGGTCTACGAAGACATCTAGTCCGGTACGCAGGTCGGGCAGGGCGATCGATGCTGCGCGACGGTCGCCCCTGCCCATAGCGGACGACCGTGGCCACGCCAGCCGCTGCGCTAAGGCGCGCTGTCTTCCGATGCGTCGTCGCTGGTCACCGTTTCGGGGCCGGTTCGGTCGATGACCGGCGGCAGGCTGAGCTGCTCTGGCTTGGCGTGCGGACCCGACGTTTCGGTTGCTGGCGTGACAGGCGCGCCATAGTTGGCTTGCGCAAGTGACGCTGTGGCCTCGGCCAACTCGGTCAGCTCCAGCGACCGATAGGCGGATTCAAGCATGCCCAGGGTTTCCGGAATAACCGATGTGCCCTGGAACCGCTCCAGAATGTCTTCGGCACGGCGACTGGCGGCGACATAGGCCTTGCGCTTCATGTAATAGCGCGCGATCTCCAACTCATGCTGAGCCACGCGATCCCGTAGCAATACCATGCGCTGGCGGGCATCCGGTGCGTAGCGGCTGTCCGGATAGCGCTGGATGAGCTGTCCAAAGGCATCGAAGGCGCGACGTGCGTAGGTCGGGTCGTAGCTATGCGAGTCCGACCAGGGCAGCAGGTCGCCGTCGGCATTGGCGCGGCTGTAGTGGATCAGGCCGCGCAGGTAATACACGTATTCGATCTGGGGGTGCCGCGGGTGCTCGCGCAAAAACCGGTCCGCGTCGGCCAGCGCACTATCCGGTGCATAGGCCTTGTAGTTGGCGTAGATCAGTTCGAGCTGGGCCTGCGTCGCGTACTGCGAAAATGGAAAGCGCAGCAGAATGGCGCGGTACTGGCCGATGGCGCCGTCATAGTCGGCCGCATCCAGCGAACGGCGGGCCATCCGGTAGACCTGATCAGCCTGCAGGCGTAGCAAGCGCTTGGGCAGCTCGTCGCGAAACGGATTCGCGGGTGCCAGGGCATCATCGTCGCTGGCGCAGCCGCCAAGCACTAGACTCGCGCCGACCAGCAAGAGGGCCGGCAGTCGGATGGCTATCATTCGGGGTCGTGTTCTCAGAAGAGGCCGCAAGAGTATACCGATCGTGTCAACGAGTTCCGACATTCGAGTGTTTGAGGTTCCGGAAGTTCTCTCCGGCGCGCGCCTGGATCGTGCGCTGGCCGAACTGATGGTCGATGTTTCGCGCAGTCGTGTGCAGCGATGGATCCAGGACGGGCGCGTGCGTATCGACCAAGCGCTGATCACGAATCAGCGCGCTGCGGTGCAGACCGGTCAGCATATAGAGGTCGACCCAGTCTTCGAGGCAGCGGTGGAAACAGCGCCCGAAGCGATGCCGCTGGAAGTCGTGCATGAAGACGACGATTGTCTGGTAATCAATAAGCCGGCTGGGTTGGTCGTCCATCCCGGGGCGGGACAGCCCCGGGGCACCTTGCAGAACGCCCTGTTGCATCACGACCCGCAGCTGCAGCAACTGCCGCGCGCTGGTTTGATTCACCGGCTGGATAAGCTGACCAGCGGTCTGCTGATCATCGCGCGCCATCCGGAGGCGTACCACCGGCTCTCGCAGGCCATGCAGGCGCGGTCGATTCGGCGGCAGTACCAGGCCCTGGTCTGGGGGCGCGTGATTGCCGGCGACCGGATCGATGCCCCGCTGGGGCGTCACCCGCAGGATCGAACACGCTTTGCCGTCCGGCGTGACGGTCGGCATGCGGTTACTCATTACCGCGTGCGTTCCCGCTGGGCGCACCATAGCCTGCTGGACGTGCGTTTGGAGACGGGGCGCACGCATCAGATTCGGGTACATCTGCAAAGCAGGGGATTTCCGATCGTCGGTGATCCGCAGTACGGGCGACGCGGCAGTGGCCTGGCGGGGGCAACGGACAGCCTGCAAGCCGAGTTACATGGCTTTCGTCGCCAGGCGTTGCACGCGTTTGAGCTGGGTTTCGAGCAGCCCATGACGGGTGAGTCGATCCAGCTGCGTGCGCCGCTCCCCGCGGATTTTCAGGCGCTGGTTGCGGCGCTTGGTCCGCCGGAGTGAACGTCGAAGTCATCCAGCCGCAGTGGCCGGCGCCACCATGGGTGCGGGCGGCTGCCAGCACACGGTCGGGTGGCGGCAGTCGTGGCGCATACGCGTCGCTCAACCTGGCGCTGCACTGCGGTGACGATGACGCCGCCGTGCGCGCGAATCGACGCGCCTGGCAGGTCGCCTGTGGCATGCCAGCCCAGCCCGCGTGGATGCAACAAGTGCATGGCCGCAATGTGGCGCAGGAACCGGACGGACATGCAGTGCCGGTTGCCGATGCCGCCGTGTCGACCCAGCCGCGCAGACCGCTGGTCGTGATGACAGCCGATTGTCTTCCCATTCTGCTGGCGTGTCGTCGCCGGCGGTGGGTGGCGGTTGTTCATGCGGGTTGGCGGGGCTTGGCCGATGGGGTGATTGCGGCAGCCGCTGCACACGCGGCCGCTGACGCGGCGCTGGTCGCCTGGATCGGTCCCTGCATCCGCGCGGCGCACTACGAGGTCGATGCCAAGCTGCGTGATCGTTTGCTCGCGACCCCGACAGGATCGGCAGAGGATTTCGTCGAGACCCGGCCCGGACACTGGCAAGCCAACCTGCCGGCAATCGCCATGCGCCAGCTCGAAGCCCTTGATATTGCGGGATTTGATTCCCGCCTTGATACGTATTCCGACCCCGGGCGCTTTTATTCCTATCGCCGTGACAGGGGGCAAACGGGTCGCCAAGCCTGTGCGATTTGGATTGAGTAGATGCGCTAAGTGTTCGTTGCGGTGGGAATTTTTGTCTGCTTAAATACCGCCGAGAATATTAGGCGGGGCTGCAGAGGAGAGCAGGCAGCCCCTATGAAGCGTCCGGCCCGGTTGGGGTCCGCCAAGGAGAGGTGGAGCCGGGACAAGAAAACGCCTTTCGGGGGATGACGATCCATGGCGATGTTGAATGTTGTGCGTGCGACCAAGCGCGCTAAGTGGTGTATGCCGTCCGTGCGTAGTGCACTACTGGGCAGTGCGGCAGCGATGCTGGTGGGGGTGAGCTCCACGGCCACCGCAGTCCAGTTCGAGATCGGTCCGTTCGAGGGCAGTGTCGATAGCTTGCTGACCGCCGGCGCCGCTTGGCGTGTGCAGGATCGGGCGCAACACCTGATCGGCAAGTCCAACCTGAATCCCGGCCTTTGTGTTCGGACCAACCGAACCGGTAATCCGGACGCCGCCGGTCCGTTGACCTACGAACCCGGTGCGATCAACGGCGCCTGTTCGGCGACCGCAGAATCGAATGATCCCCGGTTCGCCGACGCCAACGAGGAATTCGTTGCTGCTCCGGGGTCGTTTTCGCCGAACTCGGACAACGGCAACCTGAACTACGACAAGGGCGATGTCGTGTCGGCTGCGGTGAAGCTGAACTCGGAGATCAGCTTTGACATGCCGTTCCCGATTGGTGGCTCGCTGAGCTTCTACGCCAACCCGATCTTTTTGTTCGACGCCGATTCCGTCAATTTCGACCAAACGCATCCGGATACGACCTTGCAGCCTGCCTCCACGCCGCGGCCGGCCGCCGTGGATCGTCTGGCAGGGTCCAGCTTCGATTGGTCGAGCTACCACGTCAGTGGTTACCTGCCGTTCTTTGGTGATCGCGAGATTCTCTTGCGCGTCGGCCGCCAGGGTGTGAACTGGGGTGAGTCCACCGCGCTGGTCTTCAACAGCATCAACGCGGTGAATCCGCCGCATGGCGTGCGTGCTCGCCTACCGGGCTTCCAGCTGGAAGAAGCGTTCCAGGCCGTGGGCATGGCTTTCATTAGCACCGACTTGACCGCCGACCTGTTCATGGAGGCCTTCTACCAGTACGAGTGGAAGCCGGCGATTGCCGACCCCGTGGGCACCTTCTTCTCGGTTAGCGATACCGTGGGCGCAGGCGGAACCTACGCCATGCTGTCCTTCTCTAAGGCGCCAGAAGATCCGGAGAATATTTATTCGTCTGCGGACAACAGCGCCAATGATTCGTCCGGCGCCTTGACCGATTCAGGCCGCACCGTGATGCGAGTCGATGACGTGCGTCCCAAGGACGATGGTCAGTATGGTGTGGCGCTGAAGTACTTCGCCAGCTGGCTGAACAACGGCACCGAACTGGCGTTGTATTACTCCAACTACCATGCCCGCATTCCAAGCGTGTCCGCCTATGCGGCGGACCCCACCTGCATCAGCGGCAGCAGCACCACGGCCTTGGAAGCGGCCATCGACTGCAACGGCTTCATTGCCGCTGGCGGCGACAGCGCCCTGCCGGTCGATACGCTGCAGCTGTTCGTGGAGTATCCGGAAGACATCAAGCTCTACGGTTTCTCGTTCAACACCACCGTGGGTGATCTGGCGTTCTCGGGCGAGTATTCCTTCCGCGAAAACCTGCCCACCCAGGTGCACTCGACCGATCTGGTCTACGCAGCCCTGCAGCCAGCCTTCCCGGAGAACTCGATCGAGATTCCGGGCGTGGCCACGGTGCCAGGTCGTCGTGCAGCGGTTCCGGACTTCGTGAACACGCTTTATCGTGATAATCCGGTGGATCCCGACGGCACCATGGATGGTGTGGAGAACTACTACATCCGCGGTTGGGAGCCCCAGAAGGTCCACCAGATGCAGTTCACACTGCTGAATACCTGGGGTGGTGCGAACTGGTTTGATGCCTCGCAGATCATCGGCATCTTCGAGTTCGGCGGGACGTTGTTCCCAGACATGCCAGAGCTGAGCGAATTGCAGTTCAATGGGGCCGAAGTGAATACCCACGCCTCGGTTGGTGCTGACAGCACGACGAACGGCTTCGATAGCGCCAACCTGGGTGTCTGTGACGATACGTGCCGACAGAACCCGACCGCTCAGCCGCTGGATCAATTCCCGACGCGTTTCTCATGGGGTATCCGCGCCGTGGCGTTGTTCCGCTACCAGAACGCCTTGTTCGGCGCCAACATCGAGCCGCTGCTGGGCTTCTTCTGGGACGTCAACGGCATCGCGCCGGGTCTGGGGCAGAACTTCGTCGAAGGCAACAAGCAGATCCTGACGGGGCTGCGCTTCGATTATCTGAACAAGTGGATCGGCGAAGTGCGGCTGACCACGTTCACCGGCGGGTCGGACTACAACTCGCGTCGAGACAGGGACAACGTGTCGGTTTATCTCGGTTACACGTTCTAGTCTCAATCGATATAACAACAGCGCCGCGGGCGCGATAAGGGGAGATTGCATGCGTCACTGGATCGCAGGCTTGGCCATGGGTGGCCTTAGCGTAGGGGCGGCGACTGCCGGCGTCTCCCAGGAAGAAGCCGACGAGCTTAGCAAGTCGCTGACACCGGTCGGTGCCGTCCAGGCGGGCGATGAGGCCCTGGGTTTGCCGCCTTGGGAGGGCGGGCTCCAGGAAGCTCCACGGTCATACAAGGGGGCGGGTCGTCGATACACCGACCCGTTCCCTGACGACAAGCCGCAGTTCGTCATCACCGCCGACAACCTCGACGAGTACCGAGACAAGCTGACGGTGGGCCAGCTCGCCCTGTTCGAGCGTTACCCGGAAACCTATGTCATGCCGGTGTACGAAACCCGGCGGACCTTCGCCAATCCGCAGTTCATCTACGACGCCACCAAGGAAAACGCGCTCAACGCGGAGTTAAGCGGCGGTGGCGATACGGTGACCGGCGCTGTGACCGGCGTGCCGTTTCCGATTCCCAAGAACGGCCATGAGGTCATCTGGAACCACAAGACGCGCTATCGCGACTTTTCCGTGCGCCGGTGGAACAATCAGGCGGCCGTGACATCCAGTGGTGCGTATAACCTCGTCAAGCTCCGTGAGGATGTGACCTTCCGGTACAGCCAGCCCGGTATCGAGCCGGAAGATCTGGATAACGTGTTGTTGTATTTCCTCCAGGTGACGACCGAGCCGCCGCGTCTGGCCGGTCAGATCCTGCTGGTGCACGAAACCATGGACCAGCTTAGGGAGCCGCGTGCTGCCTGGTTGTACAACCCGGGCCAGCGTCGTTTGCGACGTGCGCCCAACGTGGCTTACGACAATCCCGGCACTGGCTCTGACGGCCTGAGAACCAACGACCAGACGGACACCTTCAACGGTGCCATGGATCGTTACGACTGGAAGCTGGTGGGCAAGACTGAAATCTACGCGCCCTACAATAGCTACAAGATTCATTCGGACGAGTACGACTACGATGACATCATCCAGCGTGGGCATATCGATCAGGATTTGACGCGCTACGAGTTGCACCGCGTCTGGATTGTCGATGCCACGCTTAAGGCCGGTACCAGCCACATCTACAAGCGGCGCACGTTCTACGTGGACGAAGACTCGTGGCAGATTGTTGCGGTGGATATCTACGACAAGCGTGATGAGCTGTGGCGTGTTCAGGAAAGCCATACCGCAATGGCCTACGATGTGCCGTACTTGGCACCGGTGCTTGAATCGGTTTACGACCTGCTTGCGAATCGGTATCTGGTGCAGGCAATGAACAACGAAGACGACGAGACTTATTCGATCGACGTGGACTGGGAAACCTACTTCAACCCGTCCAACGTCAAGAAGCTCGCACGTCGTTAACACTTAGCTCGGTTTGCAGGATCGTGGGCGCAGTGCGGCGCACACGCGGACAAAGGAGACACACTATGGTGCGATGCACCGTTGCCCTGGCGGCCGTCTTGGCCGCAACCGGGCTGGCCAACGCCGCTGAGATTGACAATCACCCGGCGCAGATGATGCCGCTGGCCTCGGAAAGCCTGTTGCTCGATGCCGTTAACGCGGGCCCCCGGTTTGTCGCCGTCGGGGAACGTGGCCATGTGCTGGCCTCTTTGGATGGCCATGACTGGGTGCAGGCCGAGGTGCCGACACGGGCAACGCTAACCGCCGTCACCTTTGCGGATGACGAGCATGGCTGGGCCGTTGGCCACGATGCCGTCATCGTGCATACCGACGACGGCGGGCAGACTTGGTCCTTGCAAAACTTTGAACCTGAGTTGGAGCGCCCGTTTCTCGACGTGCTGTTCCTGACGCCGCAGCGCGGGTTTGCCATCGGCGCCTACAGCCTCTTTTACGAAACCTCGGATGGGGGGCAGACCTGGACAGAACACGAGACACCGGTGCGCGAAGACGAGTGGCATTTCAACGCCATCACCCGTCTCGATAATGGTCATCTGGTCATCGTTGGCGAAAGCGGTACGGTCGCCGTATCCAGTGACGCGGGTGAAACCTGGACCTCGGCGCCGTCGCCCTATGCGGGCTCGTACTTCGATGCCGTTCCCTTCGGTGATGCCGGCTTTATGATCATCGGTCTACGCGGCAATGCGTACTGGACGACCTCGGCTGAGGACATTGTCTGGACCCAGGTCGAGACAGGGACCGGTCAGACCCTGCTGGGCGGCGCTGCCCTGCCAGGCGGCGGTGCGGTCATCGTCGGTTTGAATGGCACGGTGCTGAAAACCGTCAACAACGGCCGTGCCATGGAGCGCCTGCCTAACGGCGTGGGTGTCAGCCTCAACAGCGTGCTCGTGAATAACGGGCGTCTTCTGGCCGTGGGTGACCGCGGCAGTCACATCATCGAGCTTCGCTAGTCGACGACGGCCAATCGGCGCGCCCTAAAGGAATTCCCCATGCGAATGATCACTACCGACGACATTCTTCGAGTCGTTGAACCCCTCGTCTACGCTCGTCGCGGCCTCGGCATGTTGGTGCTGGTGCTGCTCACGGCTTTCTTCGGTTATCAGGCGGCGCTGATCAAGCCAGACGCCGGTTTCGAGAAGTCGATCCCGCTTCAACATCCGTACATGAAGGTGCTGAAGCAGTACCAATCCGCCTTCGGAGGCGGCAACCTCATCAAGGTGGCGCTCATCCAGGAAGAGGGGGAGCTCTACAACGAAGAGTTCCTCGATACGCTGCGCAAGGTGACCGATGAGGTCTTCTTCATCCCGGGGGTGGATCGCTCTCGTGTGTCCTCGCTGTTCACGCCGGATGTGCGTTACACCGAGGTGGTCGAGGGCGGATTCGCGGGTGGCAACGTCATCCCGGCCGAATACCAGCCCAATGAGGAGATGTTCGACCTGATCAAGACCAATGTCGGCAAGGCCGGCATTATCGGACGTCTGGTGACGCAGGATCAGACCGGGGCGATGGTCAATGCCGAGCTGCTCGAGTTCGACCCGATTACCGGCGAGAAGCTCGACTACCGCAAGGTGTCGCACCAGCTTGAAGAGATCCGTAAAACCTACGAAACCGAGAACATCAAGATCCACATCATCGGTTTCGCCAAGGTGGTGGGCGATGTCACCGATGCAACGCTGGAAGTGGTGGGCTTCTTCCTGCTGACATTGCTGATGACGCTGGTGCTGCTGTGGTTCTACACCGGCTCGTTCAAGCTGGCGGTCCTGCCCTTGGTCTGTTCTATCGTGGCCGTGATCTGGGAGTTCGGTCTGCTCAGACTATTCGGCTACGGATTGGACCCGTTTGCGATTCTCGTGCCGTTCCTGGTGTTGTCGGTGTCGGTCTCGCATGGTGTGCAGTACGCCAACGCCTGGGTGGCAGAGGTCGCGCATAACGGACGTGACAGCTTTGATGCATCGCTGCAGACCTTCCGGCGCCTTGCGATTCCTGGCACCACCGCCCTGATCACCGATGTGGCGGGCTTTGCAACGATCTACCTGATTCCGATCGACATTATTCGTGAGATGTCGCTCAACGCCGCCTTTGGTGTGGCCGCGATCATCGTGACCAACAAGGTGATGATGCCGATCTGGCTGACCTGGATCAAAATCGGGAACGTCGAGGAGTTCAAGCGCAAGCAGGCCGTTCGTGATCGGTTTGGCGATGGCCTATGGCGCCTGATTGCCAAGAACACACGCCGTACCCCGGCGATCGTGACCCTGCTGATCTGCTCAATCCTGCTGGGGTGGTCGATCTGGAAGTACGACGACCTGCTGGTGGGTGATTCGCAGGCTGGCGTGCCGGAGTTGCGGCCGGATTCGCGCTATAACCAGGATTCACGGGCGATCGTCGATAATTTCTCCATCGGCGTGGATATCCTCAAAGTCATTGCCGAAACGGCCCCCGAAGCCTGTATTCGCTACGAGCAGATGGAAACCATCGACCGGTTCGCCTGGGAGATGAGCAATCTCACGGATGAGGTCCAGTCGGTTATCTCGCTGCCGCAGGTCGCCAAAATCATCAACGCGGGCTGGAATGAAGGCTCATTGGCCTGGCGGGTCTTGCCTCGCAACCGCTATGTCATCGTGCAGGCGATCACGCCGGTGGATACCTCGTCGGGCCTGCTGAACCCGGATTGCTCGGCCATGCCGGTGCTGATCTTCACCAAGGATCACAAGGCGACGACGATCCATACCATCACCGATGCGGTCAAAGCGTTTAACGAGGCCAATCGGGAGGCTTTCTACGAGGAGCATCCCGAGGTCACGCGCGAGTACTGTGCCGAGAAAAGCGCCAAGCGTGATCAGTTGGGCCGTATGCGCATGGAACGCGACAATCTCGCCGCATTGCAGACCGCGGAGCCCAACGCCACGCGCGCCGAGGAACTGGAAGCGCTGAACACGCGCTACGGGGAAGTCGAGGACGAGTTCGCCGCGATGGAGCAGTTCTGTCCGGTGAACTTTGCGCTGGCGTCCGGGAACGTCGGTGTGATGGCTGCCACCAATGAGGTGGTCGAAGCCCAGGAAATCCAGGTGGTGTTCTGGGTGTACGTCGTGGTCGTGACCTTCCTGTGGCTGTCGTTCCGATCGATCTCCGGCGTGCTTTGTGTCGTGCTGCCGCTGTCGCTCGTCTCGGTGATGGCCTATGCCGTGATGGCGCAGCTGGGTATCGGTCTGAAGGTGGCGACGCTGCCGGTGGTCGCGCTGGCCGTGGGGATTGGCGTGGACTACGGGATTTATGTCTACAGTCAGCTCGCCGATGGCGTGAATCGCGGTATGACGCTGGAAGAGTCGTTCTACCGGACGCTGTCACAGACCGGTAAGGCCGTGGTGTTTACCGGTGTCGCGCTGGGGCTGGGCGTGGGGACCTGGCTATTCTCCGCCCTGCAGTTCCAGGCCGATATGGGCATTCTGCTGGTCTTCATGTTCACCGCGAACATGTTCGGGGCCATTCTGGTGATGCCTGCGCTAGCCCATTTCCTTGTCACCAAGGAGAGCGCGGCCAAGACGGGGCTTACCAGTCACTAGCGCTTGCCGTTAGACCAACAACGCCCGGCTCGTCCGGGCGTTGTTGGTTCTAGTCGCCCGGTTGTCGGTGCAAAGGACAGGACACCGAGGCCAGGTGACCGTCTTCCAGGCGCAGTGCTGTGAGCGAGCCGCCCCAGACGCAGCCGGTATCCAGGCCAACGACGTTGTGCTCCGGCCAGCGGACCGTGCCTAGGGTTGACCAATGGCCGAACACGATTTGGGTGTCACGGCTGCGACGTCCCGCCACAGCAAACCATGGAACGGCAGACTGGTCTGTGCCGGGCTGTCCCTTGGCGGACAGGTCCAGGCGCCCGTCGGGGCGACAGAAGCGCATGCGCGTCAGACAATTCACGATGAGCCTCAGTCTGTCCGCCTCTTGATGCGCCGGGTCCCAGTGGTCTGGTTCGTTGCCGTACATGGCGGAGAGAAACGCTGAGCGGCCCTCCCCCAGCAATTGCGACTGCACTGTTCGGGCATGGGCGAGCACTTCGTCCACCGACCAGTCCCGGTACACACCGGCATGCACGATCAGGGTGTTAAAGGCGGGGAGGTGAATGGCGAGCGGTCGACTCGCCAGCCATTGCAGTAGCGCGTCGCCATCGGCCGCCTCCAGAATCGGAACCAGGTCGGGCTGGGCTTTGGGCGCAACGCCGAAGGCTTGCGCCAGCAAGTGCAGGTCGTGATTGCCCAGGACGCAGTCGACTTGCGCCCGTAGGTTGTAGACCGCCCGCAGGGTTTGCAGCGAGTCGGGGCCCCGATTCACGAGGTCACCTGCAATCCAAAGTCGGTCGCTGGCTGGATCAAATTGGATGTGTTCCAGCAGGCGCATGAAATCGTCGTAGCAACCCTGCAGATCCCCGACAATCCAATGACTCATCCGGTGCTTCCCTTTCTGCCATGAGTGATCACCGACAAGCGGTGGCAGCCAGCCGGCTCACCGTTGTTGCGGCCAACCGGCGCGGTGTTAACAATACCGTTACAAAAAATGATTCTCGCGTGTACGAGAAAGGAACCCCGCAATGCTCAGTTACGTCTTGACTCTCTACAAACTCTGGCGTGATGACGAGGCGGCCAGTGCGGTTGAATACGGATTGGTCATCGGACTGATTGCGGTGGCTCTCATCGTCATTCTTGGGTCGCTGGGCGAAGGCCTAGAGGCCTTGTTCAAGGAGGCCTGCGACGAGGTGGTCGACGGCGGTTGTTCCTCCGGCAGCTAACGCTGTCCGCTGGTGTCCGGCACGCTGCTCGCCTTGGCTTGGGCCGGCTGGGCAATACTCATTGCTTGGATCGACTGGCGCCATCGTCGCGTGAATAACCGCTGGTGGCTGGTCGCGTTGCCACTGGCCATACTGACGCCCTTCGCACTCCATGATGGATGGGCGTGGGCTGTGTTTCTCAGCCTGACGGGCTTGCTGCTGGCGCTGGTGCTGCACCTGGGCGTGTGGAGCCGAGGCTGGATTGGTGGCGCTGACGTGAAGGCCTATGCCATTGTCGGCTGGTCGTTCGGGGCGCTGGTTTGGCTGGAAGTGTTCGCGATTGCATCACTCATGCTGGCGGTCGCCGCATGCTTGCAGCGGCGACGGGCCGAACAGCGTCATCGGCGTATTCCCATGCTGCCGGCATTGTCCGCCAGTGTGCTGGCATGGATATTCACTGGCCCCTGGTGGGTTGGAGGACAAGGGTTTTGACCATCGGCCGCTTCAGCCCCGCCCGACCGCGTCAACGCGGCGCCACCGCGCTGGAGTTTGCGTTCGTATTCCCGCTGCTATTCCTGTTGATGTACGGCATTCTGGTTTATGCCTACATCTTCTTGCTGAAAGAGTCGTTGGCCTTTGTCGCGCAGGAGGCTGCGGAGTCAGCCGTGGCCGTCGACCCATTCGATAATCAGAATTACGTTGACCAGGTCCGCCAGCGTGCGCAACAAACCGCGTCGAGCCTGCTACAGTGGCTGCCAAACGACCAGCGAGAGTTGGTGGTTGGCTCGAATGGAGAACTGGTGGATGTCGACCTGGTTCCAAGTGGGGAGCAGCGGTTTGTCCGCGTACGGCTAGAATTCGTGGTGGGCGATTTGTTTCCGTCCATACCGCTCCCATTGGTTGGGCAGGCTCCACCGATGCCGGATGTGCTGAGAGCCGAGGCCTCTGCGCTGGTCGATGCCACCCGTGCCGAATCTGAGGGTGGGTGACGAAAACAGTCCTGGGTGCGGACACCGCCAGGCCGGCTATGAATAGCGAGATGAAACGAGTGGGGAGTTCAGCTTGAGCAGCTCAGCGATGAAGATCCTGGCCATCGTCATGCTGGTGATCGCCGGCTTGGCGGGGCTTGTGGCCTATCGCATCAGCGTGGAGTACGCCCGCACGCCCCAGCCTTTGCCGGAAGCGTCTGAGCAGGAAGAGGTCGCCCCCACCACGCTGGTTGTGGTGGCGTTGCAGCCGCTGGCGGCCAATGTCCAGATCCGGCGTGATGACGTCGCGCTGACGCCGGTTACGATTGCCCCCGCACATTACTTTGCCAATGTCGATGATGTCGTCGGGCGCGTACCGCTCGTGGATATCGACGCGGGTGCGCCCGTCACTCCGCGATACTTCCGTGACGCCAACGTGCTGGCCCGCATTATTCCCGCCGGCAGCAAGGCCATGTCACTGCAGATTGATGAGGTCGTCGCAGTCGGGGGCTTCGTGCGCCCAGGCGATACCGTGGATGTGCTGGTGTTCCTGCGAGGCAGCGGGACACAGGACGCCCAGGCGCGGTATTTGCTCAGGAGCGCGTTGGTATTGGGCTATGAAGAGCGCGTGATTGACCGACCCGAAGGCGTGGATGAGAGTAGCAGTACGCGGCGCCAGCGCATCCGTACCGCGGTAGTCGCCGTGCCGGAGGCCGACGTGACGCGTGTGATGCTCGGCGCCAATCTGGGCGAACTGCGCTTGGCCTTGCACGGTCAGGCGGCGACAGATGAGGGTGGCCAGACCACCGGACTGCCGCTGGCACCTGACGCGGTGAAGGCCGTTGCAGATCAAACCGCCGATGTGATCACCCGAGAGGAGCTGATTGGTATCGACAAGAAAACGCCCGCCACGGAGAGAAGGGTGCGACCACCGGTTTATGTCTACCGAGCCAACGAACTGGAGTCGGTGCGGCCATGATGATGCACAGGGGTCTGAGCATGGGGCGACTGGTCTTGGCGGTCATCTTCAGTCTGACGGCGGGACTGGCGGTCGCGTACCTGCCAGACAGCCAAGTCTTGCAGGTCGACAAAGGGACCCATGAATTGCTACGCCAGTCGGCAGATATCGAACGCGTGGCTGTTGGCGATCCCAGCGTGGCCGACGTCAATGTGATCAATCGCCGCGAAGTGCTGGTGACCGGCAAGGCGATGGGGATTACCAGTCTGTTGATCTGGGGGCGCAATGCAGGTGCGCCGCAAGAGTATCGGGTGATGGTGGGCCAACCCCCGAATCCTGCGGGTGAACTACCTGAGGATCCGGATCTCGCGCAGGCGCGCGTTGTGCCGGGTCAGGGGGTGGCGGGGCAGGTGCCCAGCCTGGGGGCCCATCGCAGGGCGCGCGCCCAGAGTGCGGAAGGCGACGCGGCCGAAGCGGTCGATGCGTCCACCGTCGCCGTGGATACCCAGGTGCATGCCGCGATCAAGATCGTCGAAGTCAGCCGCACCACGCTGGAGCAGTTTGGGTTCAACTTCATCAAGAACTCGCTGAACACCACGGTCACGGTGTCGCCACCGGGCGCCTTGTCGGGTATCGCGCAGAATCAGGAGCTGGGGAGCTTTGACCTGGCGTCGGGCTCCGGATTTCGGGCGGTTCAGGATGCGTTTCAGCTGGCGATCGGTGACGCGACCAACAGCGTATTGGGTGTCATCAGCCTGCTCGAACGCAGAGGGCTGGCTCGGACGCTGGCCGAACCCAGCCTGGTGGCGGCCAGTGGTCAGCAGGCCAGTTTCTTGGCCGGTGGCGAATTTCCAATCCCCGTGGTCCAGGGCAATAGCAATGCGGTATCCGTCGAGTTCAAGGAATTTGGCGTCCGGTTGACCATGAGTCCCACCGTATTGTCAGCGGACCGGATTGCACTGAAGGTGGCGCCGGAAGTCAGCGAATTGGATTTCAACTCCGGATTCCAGTCCGGTGGTGTTGCCGTCCCGGGGCTGGCTGTGCGTCGCACGGATACCACCATTGAACTGGGCGATGGCGAGAGCTTCGTGATCAGCGGCTTGATCAGCAACCGCCTGCAGTCCAGTGTCGACAAAATTCCCTTCCTGGGGGACGTCCCGATTCTTGGCGCTTTCTTCCGAAGCAGTCAGTACACGCGAGACGAGCGGGAGCTGATCATGGTCGTCACCCCGACGATCGTTCGTCCGTTGTCCGCCGGCGCGCAAACTCCGCCGTTGCCTGGCGCGGAACTCGACGGTTATCGCCCGGGTTTCGGAGAGTTGCTGCTGTTTGAGAACGGGCGGTTCGATACCGGCAGCGGATTCTCGGAGTAGGCCCGCTCATGAAGACGCAAGCCATACTTGTTGCGGCCGATCCGGTTTACGCCCACTGGTTGACTGAATCGCTGGGCGGCGGGGTCGAGGTGCACCTGGTCCGCGATCTAACCTCGCTGCCCGAAGTGGGGCATATCGGTCTTGCTTTTGTGGAGATCGACCCGGAGAACCCTTCCAGTGGTGCCCAGACGGTGGATCACCTGCTGGCCCGCCAGCCGGAATTGCCCGTGTTCGCAGTGGGGCTTGATTCATCCTCGGAGGCCGTGCTGAGTGCGGTGCGCGCCGGGGCACGCGATTATTTCGTACTCAACAAAGACAACGACAACCTGGCCGGATTGGTGGGCAAGGTTTTGCGCCGGGCCAGCTCGACGACCCGCGGGCAGGATCATGCACGTCTCTACACGCTGCTCAGCGCGTCGCCGAGCGACGGATTGGCGTTTCTTGGCGGACACCTCGCGCTGGCCCTGGCCGAACGCAGCGGGCCCAGCGAACGGGTGTTGCTAATCGACATGGCCAGTCCAGTCGGTGCCTCGTTGGTGTATTTCAACGTCAATCAAACCTACACGTTGGTTGATGCGCTGCATGATGTTTATCGCTGCGATCAGACCTTGATCGACACGGCCTTCGCGCGGCATGAGTCAGGCCTGTTCGTGCTGTCGCTCAGCGAGGAGACACTGGGTTTCCCAGAGCTGGATCAGCAGAATGTGGTCGCGCTCGTCGAGACCTTGCGCGCGCATTTTGGCGCCATCGTGCTGGCGGCCGATGCCCATACCTCGGTACCGGTATTGGGTACATTGGTGAGCCAGTCGACGCGTACCTTGCTGCTGTCGGATCAGTCCATTCTGCGGAGTCGCCAGAACAAGACGCTGTTGCAACGCCTGCGCGTCGAGGAGTGCGCGCTGGATCGCGCTGGACTGCTCATCGAAAACTACCGTGCGCGTCTGGGGCTGACCGCCGAAAACCTGTCCGAGCTGCTGGATCTGCCGATCTACGGCACCCTGGGCGGGCAACCCACCCAGCGCATCCATGCCATGAATGCGGGTGAACCCCTGTTTACGGTCGCGCCGCGAGATCCCTACGCACGGAGCGTGGTCGATCTTGCCGATCGTCTGGACCGATCCGGTGAAGCGGGTGAGTTGCAGCCGGCGTCCGGAGACAGCTGGGTTTCGCGACTCTTCACCAGCTAAGGGCTCTCATGAGTGCGCAGGACGACCAGCGTTTCCGCCTCAGCGAGCAGTACCAGACGCTGAAGTCGGCGATTCACCGCCATTTGATCGGGCTGATCGACGAGCGCAATCTGGATGTGGACCGATTGACTGCACAGCAGGTGCAGCAGCTCTGCCTCGATCAGGTCAGGCGCTACGTGCTCGACCAGAAGCTGCCGGTCAATCAACGCGAGGTGGAGATACTGTCTCGCGACGCGCGCCACGAACTCATCGGCTACGGGCCGATCCAGGAGCTGGTCGACGATGACGCCGTAGATGACATCGTGGTCAATGGCCCCGCTCAGGTCTTTGTTGAGCGGGCGGGCCGTCTGGCCGAGGTGCCGGTCCGGTTCATGGACGATGCCCATGTGGTGCGCGTGATTCAGCGCATCCTCGCGCCGTTGGGGCGGCGGGTCGACGAATCCACGCCGATGGTGGATGCGCGCTTGCCGGATGGCTCGCGTGTGAACGCCATCATTCCTCCGATCGCGCTCAACGGGCCCTGCGTCTCGATCCGAAAATTTCGCAAGCGACCGCTGACCAGCACGGAGCTGCTGGCCAACGGCACCGTCAGCGAGCCGGTGCTGGACTACCTGCAGATGCGCGTGCAAAACCGCGCGAATTTGCTGGTCGTGGGTGGCACAGGGTCGGGTAAGACCACGTTGTTGAATCTGCTGTCGGGCTGGATTCCCGATGCAGAGCGTGTCGTGACCATTGAGGACGCCGCCGAGCTGCGCCTAGACCATGCGCATACCGTGCGTCTGGAATCACGACCGCCCAACCTGGAGGGTGAACGGGCCGTCACCACGCGCGATCTGGTCCGCAACGCGCTGCGAATGCGACCGGACCGAATCATTGTTGGCGAGGTGCGCGGGGACGAGGTGCTCGACATGCTGCAGGCCATGAACACCGGGCATGACGGCTCCATGACCACCTTGCATGCCAACAGTTGTGCCGATGCTATCCACCGCTTGGAGCTGCTGGCAGGTTTCGCAGGGTTTACCGGAACCGAAGTGACGCTGCGCGGACAAGTGGTTAGCGCCATTGACTTGATGGTGCATGTTTCTCGCCTACCTGATGGCGCCCGGCGCCTGATGTCCATCACCGAAATTCGAGGCATCCAGGACGGCCACGTGGAGCTGGCCGATGTGTTTCGGTTCGATGCCGCCGCGGCGGCGCACATCGATTTGCGTGGGCAGTCCGCGTGATCGGTCTCATCGTCGGATTGGTGTTTGCGATCGTCTGCGTTGCCGCAGCCCTGTGGCTGTACGCTGCCGCAAGCCAGCGACAAGAGCGAGAGGACGTCTTGTTGCGGCTGCGTGCCATGGGCGCCGCGCCCGCTGAGGCACGGCGTCTGCGACTGCGCACGAGCGACATTCGAAACCCGCTATCGCGCTGGGTGCTGCATCAGTTCTGGCGGGCTGGCGTCCAGTTGGATCCTGCGCGGCTGCGTCTGGTCTGGATCGGCTTACCGTTGTCCGCCCTGTTAATCGCGCTGCTTTTCGGCGTTTCGATGATGCTGTTGGTGCTGATGATCGCCGGGCTGCTGTTGCATTTGTACCTGGGTCGTCGCGCTGCGGCTCGACGCAACGACATCATGGAACAGCTGCCTGATTTTCTGGATCAGATTCTCCGGGCCTTGTCCGCTGGCAACTCCCTGGAGGATGCATTGGCCGAATCGGCACGGGATGCGCGTAATCCCGTGCGCGAGGTTTTTCTGACCATTAGCCGACAGGTTCGTCTTGGCGCCCCCGTGGAGGAAGCGCTGGCCCGTCAGGCAGACATCCACGAATTAACCGATCTCCACGTCCTGGCCATGGCAGCCAGTGTGAATCGTCAATATGGCGGCAGTCTGCGTCGTATCGTCAAGAGCCTGGTGCATGCCATTCGCAGCAGGGACTCCGCGGCCCGCGAGCTGCGGGCCTTGACCGCCGAAACGCGTCTGTCGGCCACGGCGTTGGTGGTGATCACCGTGGGACTGACCCTCTACGTCTGGACCCAGAATCCTGACTACTACGCTGAGATGTGGTCCGGCTTCGGGACGCGGCTCATGCTGCTCGCCTCGGTGCTGCTTCAGGCATCGGGCATTGCCATCATCTACTCCATGGTCCGCTCATCCTGGGGGGCGGATTGATGTTCCCGACGCTGGTCATGATTGCGGTGGTCGGCTTGATGCTTGGCGCCGGCTTGCTTCTGCTGAGCGCGATCTCGGGGCGGCGCATGCAGCGGCTGGAGTCACGGGTCACCGGTCTGGCGCCCGCCGATGATGGTGAGGCCGGGCAGGGCGTTTTGCTGTCGCAGTTGGCCAGGGGCGGGCGCCGGGTCGAGCAGTGGATGGACACCCAGGAAGAAACGGCGCGGCTATTCGTGCAGGCAGGCTGGCGACGCCCCCAGTCCCGGGTGCTCTTCTACGCCACGCAGGCTGGCCTGCCGCTGGCAGCGGGCGCCGGTGTCATCGTGGCCTGGGCCAGTGGGGCGAGCGGCTGGTCACTGGGTGAATTCGCGATGGCCTTGTTTGCTGCGGTGGCGATCGCTTTGCTGCTGCCCAAGTATCTGCTCAAGCGTCGGGCCGAACGCCGGCGTCGCCGCATGCGGCACGAGGTGCCGATGTTTATTCACCTGCTCATGCTGCTGTTCGAAGCCGGACTGTCGACCCGCCAGGCGCTGCAAAGCCTGATTCGTGAGGCACAAGGCGTCTTGCCGGTGTTGAATGAGGAGATGGCGATTGTCCTTCGACAGATCGAGGCGGGCGGAGACACGGCACAGATTCTCAAACAGCTGGGCGCTACCATGGAGGTGGGTGAGCTCGAAACCGTCTTGTCGGTTCTCCGGCAAGCCGATCGCTATGGCGGCGAGCTACGCGAGCCATTGTCCGAGGCGCTGGCGGTAATGGAAGAGCGACGCGTGTTCGAGATGCGCGAGGCCGTCAACAGGCTGTCCGGCCGCATGACGGTGGTGATGGTCCTGTTTTTTCTCCCGGCCTTGTTGATCTTCGTCGCGGGCCCACCGTTTGTGTCCATCTTCCATGTGCTGGGGGCTGCGCAATGAGCCGTACCGGGCTTGTCTTGCTGGGCCTGGCCTGTCTTGTCGGTTGTCAGTCGACTCCCAAAACACCTGACGAGGCCGTGCGGGTCGCGAATCAGGACGACACCGAACAGGTCCATACTGAGCTGGTCCGGCAGATGATTGCGCAGCGCAAGTACTTTGCGGCTCGCGCACATGTCGACGCATTGGCGCTCGAGCATGGAGAGACGCCCGAAATCCGCCTGCTACGTGCGGATTGCATGCGCCATCTCGGGGAGTTCGAGGCGGCCCAAGCGGGCTATCAATCGCTACTGAACGGACCGTACGCGGCCGAGGCAGCGCACGGCATGGGCCTGTTGCTGGCGAGCCGTCACCTCACGGCGGCCATCTCCTATCTGCAACGTGCGGTGTTTCTCAGGCCGACGCACGCTGCCGCCCGCAATGACCTCGGTTATGCGATGATGCTCATGGGTCAATATGATAAGGCCCTGCGCGAGTTGTCGACGGCGCTTGAATTGGCGCCGGGCGATGACCGTCCGTTGCGCAACTTGGTGTTGCTCCACCATTTGCGGGGTGATCACGCCCGGGCCGCGACACTGGGGCACAACGGAGGCTTGTCGGACACGAGCCTCGCGCAACTGCGGCGTCAGGCCGAGGAGCTTGCGCTCGATCAGGCGCATGACGCGAATGGACAGTAGGCGGGAGGACAGCATGAACACTGTTCGAGGTTTCTGGATGGCGACGTTGCTCATGGCAGCGACGAGCGCCTATGCACAGCCCCCGGCGCCGGCGTCGGGCGAGGCCACCCGCGCCTGGCTTGATCTCCAAACGTCAGGTCGTCAGGCAACCCAGGCCGAGCGTCCCATGGAGGGCGAAGTGGCCGATCGCGTTTATCAGCGTTATCTCGACAGCTACACGCATCCCATCCCCTTGCAGTTTCCGCGGGAACAGTTCGCTGCGGAGAGTGGCGGGTCGTGATGAGCTGGCAGCGTCAGCGTGGCGCTGCAGCGGTGTTTGCAGCGCTTGCCATTGTGGCGGCTGTATCGGCGTTCAGTCTGGTGTTCCATGCCGCCCAGCTCTACCTGGCCAAGCGTGATTTGCAGCGCATGACCAACATGGCCGCCCTGGATGCCGCCATGGTCGTGGGTGGCTGTGTGGATGGCCGGCTTGAGGATGTTGCGGCGCTGGCCCGGGAGCAGGCGCGCCAGTCGGTTCTCCGCAACGGGAACCTCGCGGCCGTGAATTGGCTGCAAGATGGCGAAGTCGTCATCGGCGAGCTGACCCGGGAAGGCGGGCTGCGCAGCGTGACTTCGCCGCGTCGGAGCGATCGAACGCCCGCGGTCCGGGTGACGATGAGCCGTCCGCAGCCAGGCTTTCTGACCCAGGCCTTCGGCGAACCGTCGGGGGCCCGTGTCGTGGCCTCGGCCAGTGCGGTGGCCGGTCCGGCTGTGACCCCGCGTGTCGGCAGCTACGTGTTCCAGGCGGACAGTGGGGAGGAGTCCACGGTCGGCCGTTTTCTGTATGCGAGTTTTCTTGGTGGTGGCACCCGAGCCGAACTCAGCGTTGCAGGCTACCAGGGGTTGTTCGACACCCAGGTACAGGTCGGCCAGCTGGTGCGCAACGGAACGACCCTGCTGGATGGTGAGGACATCCTGACGTCCAACGTGGAGTTCTTGCTGGGCGACTTTGTCAACGCGGTGTACCAGACGGTGGCTGGCGAGCTGCCGGCCATGGTGGATCGGGTTCTCAGCGATATCGTCACCGGACTGGATCCGGCACTTACTGTCGTGCCGGCCGAGGTCTTCGACATTGTCGGTGACCCGAATGCGATCGACGATGCACTGTTCTTAAACGTGGGCAATATTGTCGAGACGGCTGTGTTGGTGGCGAACAGCAACATCCCGATTGACCTTGCGCCCATCCTCGGGCTGCCGGGTGTTGCGACCGTTGTCCCGCGGATTCGCGTGATCGATCCGGGGGCGGTGACGGTCGGTGGCGACTTGTTCTCCGAGGAAGGCGAGCCGCTGACGCGTGCCAGCACGGCGCAGGTCACCCTGGATGCCGACATCTCGCTGCTGGGGACCACGCCTGGCAATGCGCTGCTGGATCTGAAGTTGCATGCGGCGCTGGCGCGCGCGTCCGCGGCGGTCACCGACATCCGTTGTGCCACCACGGCCCGGCCGTACCACGAGGTCGATGTGGAGACCGTGTCAACGCTGGCGGCAGTTGAACTTCGTGATGTCAGCCTGAACCTACCGGCCTTGCTCGGCGGGGTGCAATCCCTTGGTGGGACCGTGGTCTCGGTCGATTCAACGCATACCGAGCCACTGACCTTCGGCGGCCCTGGTGTGACCTATCCGCAGACGCTGTCGGCACCGGCCGTCAGCGATGATCTGGTCCCGGCCGTTGGCGCTGCACTGGGCGATCTGGTTCGCCGTGCGGAGATACCGTTGCTACCCGGGCCGTTGCAGGGACAGTTGGAGGTCTTGCTCCGCGATGTCGTGGTCGGGCTGGCTGATGCGACCTTGGAGGATTCGCTCACACGGGCGTTCGGTGAGTTGGGTCTTCGGGTCGCGGGTGCGGATGTCACCATCGAGTCCGTCTCGGTGCAGCGGCCCACCTTGCTGACGCATCAGCAGCCCAGCTAGCCACAGGATTCATCAGCGCGTCAGGGTTGCGGCAGGCGACCAGCAGCAGAGGGAGAGGGACTATTACGGATCAACCCGTTGCGGCGGCAGGGGGCGAGCATCGCTGGGCCAGGTCCGGTCGTACGGAGCGTTCGGCAAGGCGAAGGTGGCGCGGCGCGCGCTGCTGTTGGGCTAAGGCCGGTCAGCTCCTTTGCGGGCGACCAGCCTGGCGCAGCATGAAACGGTCGGCTTAACCCGATGGCGTGGTTTCGTCTCACAGCGTTGGTACTGGCCGCTGCCCTGTTGCTGGTGATCTACCAGGCGATGGGCCAGCTGCAACAACTCCATGCCGAGCGCCTGAACCGGGTCGAAGCGCAGCTAACGGTGGCCGCTACCCGACTGAATCAACTGCTGAGCGTCGGTGACCAAAGTGCTGTTCAGGTCCGGCTCCATCGCCTGGTCGGTGGCAGCGAGGGTGCCGTGCTCGCCGCACGTGTCATCGATATCCGGGGGCGGCCGATCGCGCAGGTGCAGCCAGACGCTTCGCACCGGCCAAGCATCTGGCCCGCCTGGGCGGTCGAGCCGGTTCAGGATCAGTTACACGCTTGGCTGACGACGCCGAGGCGTTTGCGATTGGCGACGGCGGACAGCGGTCTTGGCTACCTGATTGCCGATGTCACCGACGCCTGGTTCTGGCCGCCGGGGCATCCGGTCGATCAATTGACCTATCTGCGGGCTGTTATTGCGGCACTGGTTGCCGCCGCGGCGGCCATCTGGTTGTTCCTGGCGGCGTGGTTGCCTGTTGGGAGCAAGGCGGGCGCGCGAACCCTGGAGGCGGCTCCGGGGTCGATGGAGAGCGCAGCATCCGACCCGATCATGCCCACCTCGCGCAGGCTGGCGCAGTGGTTCGAATTATTGGGCTACGCCGTGATTGTCACGGATACGCGCCACCGCGTGCGCTGGATGAACGAGCGGGCAACAACACTGACCGCATGGCGTCTGGAGGATGCGCGTCGACAGCTGGTGTATTCGGTGTTTCGTCCGGCTTCCGGCGAAGACGGGGTCGAGGCGACGCCGGGGGAGCTTGCCCTGCAAACAGGCCAGGATGTCGGTCGCCTAGTGATGGATATGATCGACCGGCAGGGGCAGGTGTTGTCGGTGGAGGCCGGGGCTTCGCGGCTGATGCAACAGGATCGCGTCATTGGCGTCGTGCTGTTTTTCCGCGAAGCCACGATGCGTGGGCAGCAAGCCCGCGTGGTTCAGGATACGCAGGATCTCATCCTGTCCCGATTGGGTGAGGGGGTCGTGACCGTCACCCGGGCCGGCACGGTGGATTATGCGAACCCGCATGCGGCCCGCATGTTCGGCTACGCGCCCGATGATTTGCCGGGGACCGCACTGAGTAAGCTGCTGCCGGTTCCGTTCCTCAATTCGCCCGACATCCAGCTGGAGCACTATGTCGGGACCGACGATGGCAGCCGTCCGCGTGTGGTGGGCTGGCGCAAGGACGCCACGACGTTTGCAATTGATCTCAGTGTCAGCCGGCTCCCCGCGTCAGGCGCTGCGCAGTACTTGCTGGTCTTGCGAGAACGGCCTGCGGATTCCGGTGCGGCGGAGCTATCTCAGCGGCTGGGTCGACTGTTCGACAGCGCTGGCGAAGAGGTCTACATCTTCGATGCCCAAACGCTTTACTTTCTCGATGCCAATCGGGGTGCCCGGGCAATGCTCGGGTATGACCGGGAGCGGCTGCTACGCATGACCCCGCTGGATCTCGCCCCCGGCCTGGACGAGCAGCAGTTCCATGCGCACCTATCCAGCCTGCAGTCTGGAGACGTGGAATCGGTGACCTACCAGACGGAGCATCGCCGTGCGGATGGTGCTAGCTACCCGGTGGAAATCACGTTGTCATACTCGCAGGGCGAGCAGCCGCCGGTGTTTCTTGCGATTGCCGAGGAGATCACGGCCCGCCGCGAAGCCGAAGCGCGACTGCAATTCATTGCCCACCATGATGTCTTGACCGAACTGCCCAACCGGCTCCTGTTCATGGATCGGCTCGACCAGGGCATGCGTCGTTGTGACCGCACGGGCCGGCTGCTGGCGCTGGTCTTCGTTGATCTTGATTTGTTCAAGCGGGTGAACGACACCCTCGGCCATGAAATCGGTGACGGCCTGCTGCATGCCGTCGGCCAGCGTTTGCTCGAGAACGTCCGGGTGACCGACACCGTGGCACGGCTGGCAGGCGACGAGTTCACGTTGCTGCTCAACGGGGTCGTCGATCAGGCCGATGTGGAGCGCATCGCCGACAAGTTGCTGCATGCCTTCGAAGCACCCTTCCAGATCGACCAGCACGCGATCACGATTGGCATCAGCATGGGCATTGCGATTTATCCGCTGGACCCGGTGGATGCCAAGACGCTACTGCGCCACGCGGACGAGGCCATGTATGCGGTCAAACGCGCCGGGCGCGGCAACTACCGCGTCTTTGACGCTGCGGTGACGCCGGATGCCGAGCGGACGCTGCACATCGAACAAGTCCTGCGTAATGCCATCGCCCTGGACGAGATCGAGATACTCGCCGAACCGGTGGTGCGGCTTGCCGACCGGCAACTGGCCGGGGTGCGCGTGCGGGTGGAGTGGACGCCGCCAGATATCGGCCGCGTCGAACAGGCCGAGCTCTACGATGCAGCCCAGCGCACGGGCGTGCTGGAACAACTGGAACTTCGGTTGTTACGTGGCGCATGCGAGTTGTACCAGGGCCTGAACCAGGACAGTCGCGCGGGGACCTGGCCGTTTCTGGTCAGCCTGTCGACCTGGCAACTGCGTAGACGAGACTTCGCCATCAAGGTTGCCGACCTCTTGCAGCGTCACGAGATGCCGGGCACGCGACTGGTGTTGGGACTGGAGGAGGGCGGGTTACTCGATGTGCTGGAGGGCGCGACCGGAGGGTTTTCCGTCTTGCGTGAACTGGGCGTCGAGTTCGATATTCTCTCGTTTGGCGCGGGCTACCAGCGTTTGGGGCGCATGGCCCAGTGCCCGATCCGCTTTGCGAGTTTGCCGGACGACGTGGTTCACGCACTGCCCGATCCTGCGGCCATGGCAACCGTCGGGACATTGCTGGCAACTGCGCGGGGCTTCGGTGCCGATGTGCTCGCCGGGGGCGTGTCGAGCGAGTCGGTCGTCGAACACCTGAGCACGGCAGGTGTGGTCCTGGGCCATGGGCCGGCACTGGCGCCCGTTGTGCGTGAGGCCGAGTTCCAGACCCTGGTCAAGGCGCTGCCCTCGGGATAAGGCGCCGCCGGGTATTGGTTAGTCGGTGGGCAGATGGACCGCCAGAATGTCGCAGGTCGCCGAGTGCAACACCCGGTCCTCGGTGCGACTGAACAACACCCCAATGCCGTGTCGTTCGTGGTTGCCGATTACGATGAGATCAGCCTGCTGCTCCTTCGCGACTTCCACAATCTCGTCTTGGGTGGCGCCGATCCGCACGATCTGGTGCTGGGGCTGGATCGACAGTTCCTCGCACAGCTCGGCCAGTCGACTTTCCGCCTGCTTGGCCAGTTCATCGGTCACTTCCATCGGGGTCGGAGACAACGTATCTCCGACCGGATCCAGCGGGAGATACTCCACCACATGCAACACCGTCATCCGCGCCTTATGTAGCGCTGCGGTGAACGCAGCCCGCTTCAGGACGATGTGGCTGTGCTGGCGCAGGTCGACTGGTACCAGAATGTGCGTGTACTCGCTCATGGGTCTCCTCTCCTCGACACCGTTGTTTCGACGTTAGCGTGTTTGCTCCGAGGCTGCCACCGCTGCACCCAGCGCGGCGAACTCGGCCGGTTCGATGGTCTCCGGGCGGGCAGACGGATTGACACCACAGGCCTCGATCTGGTCTCGAGTCAGCACGGACTTGAGGCCGTTGGCCAGTGTCTTGCGGCGTGCTGAGAAAGCCAGTCGCACCACGGTTTCGAAGGCGTCGGGGGCCGCGACGGGAAACGCCGGCTGTCGCGGCACCAAACGAACCACGGCGGAGTCGACCTTGGGCGGTGGTGAAAATGCGCCCGGCCCAATCTTCAATACGGACTGGGCCGACGCCTTGGCTGCACGCATGACGCTCAGGCGCCCATAAGCAGCCGTGCCTGCGGTGGCCGCCAGACGGTCCACCACCTCTTTTTGCAGCATGAAATGCATGTCGACCACGCCGGGCAGCGCCAGCAGCCGGAAGATCAACGGCGTGGAGATGTTGTAGGGCAGATTGCCGACCAGCCGGAGTGGCGTCGGCTGCAAACAATCCAGCGGTGCCTTGAGAACATCATCCTCGATCAGCGTAAATCGCGGATGTGCGGCGTATCGCGCCCGCAAGCTGGCAGCTAGGTCGCGGTCGATTTCCACCGCGGTGAGCTGCGCACCGGTCGCCAGCAAGGGCTCGGTAATCGCGCCCTGGCCCGGGCCGATCTCCACCAGGTGGTCGCCAGGTTCCGGCCGGATGGCGTCGACGATACGTGCGATGGTGTTGCGGTCGTGCAAAAAATGCTGACCGAATCGCTTACGGGCGCGATGGCTCATGGCGCCAGTGTGGCGGCCAGGCGCATGGCCACGCCCAGGCTGTGCGGGTCTGCCTTACCGGTACCGGCCACGTCCAGCGCGGTGCCGTGATCGACGGAGGTGCGGACAATCGGTAGACCCAGGGTGACGTTCACGACCTCTCCGAAATCCAACGCTTTGATCACCGGGAGCCCCTGGTCGTGATACATGGCCACGAATGCATCGGTATCGGCACGGTAATGGGTATTGAACAGCGTGTCGGCCGGGTAGGGCCCGGACACGTCCAGTCCCTGCTCACGGCAGGTTTCGATGGCAGGACGGATGATCGCATCATCCTCATGGCCCAGGTGGCCGTCTTCGCCTGCATGGGGATTGAGTCCGGCGACGCGGATACGCGGCGTGCTGATGCGGAATCGTGACTGCAAGTCCTCTGCGGTGATCCGAATCACGGCCTCCACAGATGCCGTCGTGATCGCGTCAGGCACCTGACGCAGGGGCAGATGGGTGGTGGCCAACGCCACACGCAGCGTGGGGCCCGCCAACATCATCACCGGCCGCATGCCGCCGAGCTGGCGCGCCACCGCTTCGGTGTGCCCCGTAAAGGCGATGCCCGCCTCGTTAATGATGCTTTTCTGAATGGGGCCCGTGACCACGCCGCCGCAACGCTGCTCAGCCGCCCAGGCCACCGCTTGCTCCAGCGCGCCTAGCACATGCCGTGCCGTGGCGGGGTTGGGGTGGCCTGGCGTCACGGGGGTGCCGGCACGACGGGGAAACACCTGTAACACGCCAGCCTCGGGCGCCGTGGCCTGCTCGGGCGCATCGATGAGCCGACAGCGCACGGGCAGTCCAATCTGCTCGGCGCGGGCGGTGAGTACTTCAGGGTCGGCGATCACGAACCAGGGGCGGCCCGGGTCTTCGCCACAGGCCGCCAGGGTCAGGACGATGTCTGGCCCGATCCCCGCCGGCTCGCCGGGTGTGACGACCAGAGGGCGCACAGCCAAATGGTCCGGGTTCAGGACGGCTGCGAGCTGGCCTCGGAGCGCTCGCCCAGATTCAGGTCGGGCGCACTGCGCAGTTCCACATAGGCCTCGGCCCGCTGGCGTCGCAGCCAGTCTTCGTATTCCTCGGCAATCTTGCGCTGGCGAATGGCCATGCGTGCCTGATTGCGGGCAATGTCTTCGGCGCTGTCACGGGTGCGGCGCTCCAGCAGCTGCACAATGTGGATGCCGAACTGCGTTTCGAAGGGCTCGCTGATCTCCTTGGCCTCCAACTCGGCCAGCCGCTGTTCAAACTCGGGCACAAAGCTACCCGGTCCCTGCCAGCCCAGGTCCCCGCCCTGGTTGGCCGAGCCTGAATCATCGGAGTACTCGCGGGCGGCTTCGGCGAAGTCGCGCCCGCCCTTCAGCTCATCCAACAGTTCGGCTGCACGTTCTCGCGTTTCGTACTCGTCCCGAATTGCGTTGGGCTGTAACAAGATATGCCGTGCGCGGGTTTCGGTAATCAGCTGTGCGGCCTGACCACCACGCTGGTCAGCCAGTCGAATCAGGTTGTAGCCGCTGCCTGTTTCGATCACCGGGCTGACGCTGCCGACGCTCATGTCGTCGACCTCGTCGGCAAACAGTGTCGGCAATGCGCCGGCCGTCCGCCAACCCAGGTCGCCACCGTCCAGGGCCGTGGTCGCGTCGGAACGACTGATCGCCATCTGCGAAAAGCTGGCCCCGTCGATCACGGCCTGACGAATTTGCTCGGCTTCCGCGCGGGCCGCGACCCGGACATCATCCGTGCTGCCGTCCGGAACGGCGATCAGGATGTGCTCCAGCCGGTACTCGGTGGCCTGGTCGTTCTTGCGGGTCTTGGCCAGAAACGCGTCGATTTCACGATCGGTCACGCTGACGCGGGCATCGATCTCGCGCTGGCGCAGACTATTGGTCAGCAACTCGTTGCGAACCTGCTCCCGCACCATCAGAAAGTCCACGCCCTCGCTGCGCAGCGCGCGTGCGAATTCGCGGAGGTTCATGCCGTTCTGACGGGCAATGCCCTCCAATGCCTGGTTCAGTTCCTCATCACCGATACGGATGCCGCGCTGGGCCGCGCGTTGCGACTGGATCTCCTGCATGATCAGACGTTCACGCATCTGCTCCCGCAGTTCCGTGTCCGTCGGTGGCGTATTCCCCGAAGCGCGGATCTGGCGCTTGATCGAGTCCACGGCCTCTTCGAGCTGGCTATTGAGAATGACGTCTTCGTTGACGACAGCGACGACATAGTCGACCAGCTGCGCGGCTCGGGCCGGTGTCGATAGCGCGATGGTCAGCGCCACTGCGCTCATCAGATATTTCATGGTCGTTCGACTCTTGGCGGATTGCACATTATAGAGGGTGGACCGCGGGATGAGCGGTCCGGTTCGCCTACTCAGGCAGGAACTCACGGATACCCGCACCAATTCGCGACAGGCCAGTCAGTTCGAGCTGCAGGTAGAGGCTGGTATTAAACTCGCCTCGGGTGTTGGCGATATAACGTCGCCAGGCGATACGGCCCGTCCAGCAGCAGGCCTTGTACTCGGCCCCGATGACGGCCTCTCGGGTGCTGGCATCATCCAGGGCATAGTTCCAGCGACCCACGACCGACCACGTCTGGTTCAGCGGGAGCTGGACCACCAAGTCGGTTTGTTCCAGCAGATCGCGACGGAAGCGGTACCCGAGATCGAATCGGTAGCCGGGAATGGGCCGGAACTTCACCGAAGTATTGGCGCGATTGAGCTGGGCGCGGGCCGGGTCCCACTGTGCGCCCACTGCCAAGCGTAACCAGTCCATGGGCAACCAGCGCATGGTACCGACAATGTCCGAGTTCTCGTCGCCGCTGGTCTGAGGCTGATCGGGTAGCGTCACCTCCGACGGTTGGAAGCGGTAAATCTGGCCCAGCGCGGCTTCGAACCGTGTCTTGCCTGTGCCCAGTTCCAGCATGCGTGTTGTGAACGCCGCCGTAATTTGATTGGCGTCGGCAATGCGGTCGCGGCCCGAGAAACGGTTGCGTGAAAACAGCTGGACGAAGCTGAAATCCGGGTCGTCAGTTTCGAATAGCGGGATGGCGTCCTGGTCACGATAGGGCGTGTACAGGTAATAAATCCGCGGTTCCAGGGTTTGCACCAGGCCCGGGCTGGCAATGCGGTCAAAGCGCAGGCCTGCGTCCAGGCTGGCCGACGGCAACTGGCGCGTGATACTGCGAGGGCGGCCGTCGTTCCGATTGCGCAAATCGTAGGCGGTGTAGCGATAGTCCACCTGGCTGGCCACAAACCAGCCCACGGCATCGTGTCGAAGCCGCAGGAACGGCTTCACATCCAGACGCGTTCCTTCGATGGCATTGTCCCGCTCGAAGTTGACGTACTCGGTCTCCAGGCCCACGCGCATCTGGTACCAGTCGTTGGGTGACAGCGCATGCAGCTGCAGGCGGGGGAGTCGGCGGTAGGGCTCATCCGAGCGGGCCACCGTCCGGTCGATGGTCTGATAATCCTCGATGGTTAGCGCGGTAGAGAACCAAGCCGGTGCTTGGTAGGCGATGCGCCCTTCCCGTTTCAGGTGGGAAATGGCCGCCAGATCCAGCGTCGTGCCCAGGTCCTCGAAGTATCCCCGGTCGCTAACCTCCGTGAAGTCAGCGGCGATTTCCCAGCGGTCGGACAACACCCCCTGGTGCTCAAACCCGAACAGGGTGCGCCGTAGCTGCGCGGATTCATCATTCGGCAGGTATTCGTACTGCAGCTCACCGCGGCCGTGATCGAGCAGATAGCGACCCTGGGTCTGTAGCTGGGCGCCGCGTCGCGCCATGTAGCGTGGCGTGATCAGCGCGTCGTACCACGAGGCGATGTTCCAGTAGAACGGGGTGGATACATCGAAGCCGGTTTCGGCCGAGTCCCCGATGTCCGGCATCAAAAAGCCGGTGCGCCGACGGTCATCAATCGGGAAGTAGAAGTACGGCGCGTAAAGGATGGGCATGCCGAGAAAGTTCAGCCGGGCATGGCTGGCGGTGCCGAGGCCGGCCTCCGGGTCCAGCGTGATCTCCGATGCCTTCATCGTCCAGCCCTGGGCGGGCTGGGCACAGGTGGTGTACTCGACCCCCGTCATGGCGACACTGAGGTCGGCATCTAGATCGATCCGCTCCGCCTGGCCGCGGGCTCCGCGCTCGTACACGGTGAACTCGGCCTGCTCAAAGCGGGCCGTGGACTGGTCGATGTCCACCGATGCGTGCTCCGCGCCGATGGCATACTCGCTGTTCGCAAACTCGGCACCGCCTTCGGTCCGGGCCTCGCCTGTGCTGCGATCGTACTCGACGGCTGGCGCGCGAATGCGCTTGTCCTGAAAGCGCAGCGTGACATTGCCCTCCAACCGCGTGGTGCCGTCGGTACGCGCATCCAGCTGGTCGGCGCTGAGTTGCACGGTTGGTTCCGCGCGCAGTTCCGGCGCGGAGTCGGCGAAAATGGGACATCCCTCGGGAGCGGCATTCGCCGAGCCGGCTAACACGAGCCATCCGATGGCAATAAGTCTGGAGGGAGCCAATGAAACGGGCCAAGTGCCGGGGCAACGGGCTGCACAGTATACGGAGTGCTTGGAGTGAGTGACGACACGCAGGACAGGCGGCTGGCCGCACTGCGGACCTGGCTGCAGACGATTCGACCCAATCGAGAGTGGTCGATCTCTGTGGCCTCGGCCGATGCAAGCTTCCGCCGCTACTTTCGCGCGCAAGCGCAGCGGCAGCGGTTCATCGTCATGGATGCGCCCCCGGACAAGGAGCCGGTGCAGGACTTTGTCCGCGTAGCGGGTTGGCTGGCGGACTGGGGCGTGGCAGCCCCGCGGGTGCATGCCGTCGATGCCCAGTCCGGATTCGTGTTGCTGGATGACCTGGGCGATACGGTTTTGCTGGACCGGGTCGGTGCTGACGATGCCGTGCCGTTGCTGGAGCAATCCATCGATGCCCTGGTGCAGCTCCAGGCTCGGGCGGCCGGCAGTCGCCAGCTTGATGCGCTACCCGCCTATGACGTGTCGTTTCTGGCCGATGAGATGGCGCTTTGTCCGCAGTGGTTTCTGCAGGTCCATTTCGGCGTGTCACTCAGTGGCGATCAACAGACCATGATCGCGCAGCAGTTCGAGCTGATTACCCGTGCGGTGGCGGCCCAGCCACGCGGTTTTGTACACCGCGACTACCACTCCCGCAATTTGATGGTGGGCGAAGGTCGCTTGCGAGGCATGCTGGATTTTCAGGATGCCATGCACGGGCCGCTGAGCTACGACATCGTCTCCTTGCTGCGGGACTGCTACGTGATCTGGCCGGAGCATGTGCAGCGCAATGGTCTGGAGCGTTGGGCGACGGGTCTGGCGGATGCTGGCGTTTGGGCTGCGGTGCCAGGGGATTTGCAGCGCTGGTTCGATTTCACCGGCATGCAACGTCACCTCAAGGTGTTGGGCATCTTCTGCCGCCTGCATCATCGTGACGGCAAGGCGGGTTACCTACCGGATCTGCCCCGCGTCATGGATCACCTGCTGACCGTCATGGCGCGCTACTCCGAGCTGGATGCGCTGCGCGCGCTGCTAACACCCTTCCGGTCCCGACTACAGGCGGAGGTCGATTCTTGATCCGCCACGCCGTCATCCTGGCTGCCGGCCGCGGACAGCGACTGCGACCCCTGACCGATCGCCTACCCAAGCCGCTGGTTCAGGTTCGTGGACGGGCGCTGATTGACTGGCGACTCCAGGCACTGGCCGATGCGGGCATTGAGCAGGTCGTGATCAACCTGGCGTGGTTGGGTGAGCAGATCCGGACGGCCGTCGGGAATGGAGACCGCTGGGGACTACGGATCCGATACTCCGATGAGGGTGATTCGGCGTTGGAAACGGGCGGTGGCCTGGCGCGGGCGCGGGCCCTGCTGCCGGCCGATCAGCCGTTTGTGGTCTGTAATGCGGATGTCTGGAGCGATTATTCGCTACGCGCGCTGGTTGAGCGGCCTTGGGCAGACGGCCAGCTTGCGCATTTGGTGCTGGTTCCACCGCCTGCCGGCATGCGCGGAGACTTTGCGCTGGCGGGTGACCGGGTGGTCGATCGGCCCCGGCTCACGTTCAGCGGTATCAGCCTGATTCACCCGGATCTGGTCGAGCCGCGAGGCCAGACTGCATTCGCGTTAGCTCCGCGGTTACGTGAGGCGATGGCGCAGCAACGGGTCACTGGAGAGTGCTACCACGGAGTGTGGAGCGACATCGGAACGCCCGAGCGGCTGGCGGCGGCCAACGGGGAGGGAGCACGCGCCGAAGAGCCGGCGTCGGGCTTAGGTCGATAGTCGATGGCGGGGTAAGGCGGGCGCGCGGTCCGGCAATAACTCGGGCGGATTCAGCGCCAAACGCTCGTCGATGGCACGTTGCGCATCCTTGGCGACGGCGCTGCGATCTGCCGCGACGGTAGGTACTGGCTCCAGAAACCAGACATCGACGATGATTCGGGGCCGCTGCAGCATGCGCAGCAGATGCGGCACGAACACGTCATCGCCGACGTAGGGTGCCAGCGTCGCTGTTTCGGGGTCTGGGCCATAGCGCAGCAACACGGGTACCACCGGACGACGCGATTCAATGGCCGCTGCAAACAGGCGGGGCTGGAATCGCCGCGTCGTCGCCCCGAGGGTTGTGGTGCCTTCTGGAAACACGGTGACGGACTGACCGTTTTCAAGATGGCCGGTCAGCCGGGCAATGAGTTTGCGCGTGCCCTGACTGCCACCTCCGCGGCGATGAAATTCGGTGCCGCCCGCGCGGGCCAGCCGCCCGATTAGTGGCCAGTCGGCGACCTCGGATTTGGAGACAAAGCGCGTGGCCACGAGCGCGCCCAGCACGGGGATATCCAGCCAGGACACATGGTTGCTCACCAGCATTACCGGCGCCTTGGGTGCTGTGCCATGCACGCGCAATTCCACGCGCATGCAACGGCACAGCTGCCGGTGCCACCAGCGAACAATGCGCTCGCGGGATGGCCCGATGGCGGCCAGCAGGTCGATAACGAGACTGAGTAGGGCGCCGAGCAACAAATGGGCGGCGACCAGCAGGCCCCTATACGTGGGTCGGAAGATGGTCGTCCCTCTGCGTCACGGTTGGTGTCGATGGCAGAAAGCGACGGGCATAGCGGGGCGCCAACTCGTCGATGTCCAGCAGCATCAGCACGTCACAGCAGTTGAAAGCCTGATCCCAAAACGGTGCACCGCAGGCCTTGGCACCCAGGCTGACATACGCCTTGAGCAGTGGTGGCATGCGCATGGCAATTTCTGCAGGGGGGCGCTGCGCCGGGTAGGGACGGCGTGGCGTAACATGGAGGGTTTCCGCAGCCATATAGCGCCGAGCAATCTTGTCCAGAATCGCGCTCGCCTGAGCGCCGCCATCCTCCAGGCCAATGCTGGCGCAACCGAAGAGGTAGCGGTAGTTGTGATTTGTCACAAAGGCCGTCAAGCCCTGCCACAGCTTGCTGATCACCGCGCCGGAGCGAAATGCGGCATCGACACAGGTCCGTCCGACTTCCACCTTGCGGTCCGGCAAGCGGGCGATCGTACCCATGTCGAATTCGCCCGCCGAGTAGAACCCACCCGCCTGTGCTGCCGCCTCGCAGGTCAGCAGGCGCGTGCAGGCGATGATCCGATCCTGTTCGGTATCGCGCACCACAAGGTGGTGGCAGTAGGCGTCAAAGCGATCGATATCCAGCCTTTCGGGGCCGCCGTCAATCTGTGCGCCCATCTCCTCGGCGAAGATGCGGTAACGCAGTTGCTGGCAGGCCTTGATGTCAGCCTCGGTTACGGCAAACGCATGAACAAACCGTCCGCTCGGTTCGTTGGCTTGCTGGGTTTCTCGCGATGTTACGGCCATGCGTCACCTGCCGGCTTATAGAGTGGTCTCAGGCTAGGACCGGTCTATTGTCACGACATTAACGCATCGTGAAGCTTCTATGACAGGACGTCGGTCACGGAAGCGTCCGTCGTGCCGCCGGTCGCGGCTTCGAAAATCGGTTGGAACTGGTTGACGATCTGGCAGAACAGGTCGGCAGTCTGCTCGGTGTCATAGCGCGCTGAGTGCGCGGCCGCGTCATCGTAGCTCAGGCCAGCAGCCAGCAAGGCGCGCTTGAGTACGGTCTGGCCATAGGCCACCCCGCCCAGCGTTGCGGTGTCGAACGCCGAAAACGGGTGAAAGGGATTGCGCTTGATGCCGGTGCGCTGGACCGCGGCATTCAGAAATCCGAGGTCAAAATGCGCGTTATGCCCGACCAGAACCGCCTTGGTGCAGCCGGTTGCCCGGATTTCTGCCCGGACTTCCTTGAATAGGCGAGACAACGCGTCGGCCTCGCCCAGCGCCGGGCGCAGCGGGTGGTAGGGGTCGATGCCATTGACCTCCAGCGAGGCCGGTTCCATGTTGGCGCCTTCGAACGGCTTGACGTGATAGGCCGCCGTCTCGTGCCGGTAAAGACGGCCCGCATCGTCCATGCGAACCAGCACGATCGCAATTTCTAGCAAGGCGTCGGTGGCGGCGTTGAACCCGCCTGTTTCGACATCGACCACGACAGGTAGAAAGCCACGAAAGCGCTTGGCAATGGCAGGGTTCGCGGCAGGGGTTTCGGACACGGTGCGACCAGTAGCGGCTGAAGAGCGGGGAGTCTATCAGGCTATACTCTCGCGCCTTTGGCCCGGCCCGTAGTGGGTCGACGACACCGAGCAAGGACATGAGTCAACCCAGCAAGATCGTACTCGCGTATTCCGGCGGTCTGGACACGTCGGTGATTCTCAAATGGCTGCAGGATCGCTACCAGTGCCCGGTCGTGACCTTTACGGCAGACCTCGGTCAGGGCGAGGAGGTTGAATCGGTACGGCCCAAGGCAGAGGCCCTGGGCGTCGAGGAGATCTTCATCGAAGACCTGCGCGAGACCTTCGTGCGCGATTACGTATTCCCGATGTTCCGCGCCAATGCGATTTACGAGGGCGAGTATCTGCTGGGGACTTCGATTGCCCGCCCATTGATCGCGCGTCGGTTGGTCGAGATTGCCGAGCAGACCGGTGGTGATGCCATTTCGCATGGCGCAACCGGCAAGGGCAACGACCAGGTGCGCTTCGAGCTGGGTGCTTACGCGCTCAAGCCGGACATCCAGGTCATTGCGCCGTGGCGGTTCTGGGATCTGAACTCGCGCGAAAAGCTCATCGCCTATGCCGAGTCCAATGGCATTCCGATCACACGCAAGCAGGACGGTGGTTCGCCGTACTCCATGGATGCCAACGCACTGCACATCTCCTATGAGGGCGGTGAGCTGGAAGATCCCTGGGCCGAGCCCGAAGCGGCGATGTGGCGCTGGACACGTGACCCGCGCGAAGCGCCGGATACGCCGCTGGAGCTGACGCTCACCTTCGCGCATGGCGACGTGGTGGCCATCGACGGGGAGGCCATGACGCCTTACCAGGTGCTGGCGCGGCTGAACGCGGTCGGCGGTGAGCACGGTATTGGCCGCATCGACATCGTCGAAAACCGCTACGTGGGGATCAAGTCACGCGGTTGCTACGAAACGCCTGGGGGCACGATTTTGCTCAAGGCGCATCGCGCCATTGAGTCCATCACGCTGGACCGCGAGGTTGCCCACCTCAAGGACGAGTTGATGCCCCGCTATGCCAAGCTGATCTACAACGGCTACTGGTTCGCGCCGGAGCGCAAGCTGCTGCAGAAGGTCATCGACGATAGCCAGCGGCCGGTGAACGGCGAGGTCCGCCTGCGGCTGTACAAGGGGAACGTCGAGGTTCTGGGCCGCCGCTCGGAGTTCGACAGCCTGTTTGATCCCCGCATTGCCACCTTCGAGGACGATGCCGGTGCTTATTCCCAGGCGGATGCGGCCGGCTTTATCAAGCTCAATGCACTGCGCCTGCGCCTTGGCGCCCATCTGACGGGGCGCGACTAGGATGCAGTGAGGACGCTCTGCCGCGCAGTTGCCGCCTGAATAAAGGCGAGGCAAGGCGTGAGCAGAACGGTGCCGTTGTACCAAATGCACGCCGCATGGCCATCGGGAAACGCCGATGGCCATGCGGTGCAGCGAGCTAGCTGGCCGCGACCTCGGCTGCGGGAGCCTCGCTCACCAGATGCACGGTCCGTTGGGGGAACGGAATCTCGATGTCGTGCTCGTCGAAGCTCAGCTTGATGCGTTCGACCAGGTCGCAGCGGGTGGCCCACCAGTCGGCTGAGGCCGCCCAGCCACGCACCGCAAAATCCACCGAGTTATCCCCCAGATTGGAGACCACAACACTTGGCGCCGGATCGTCGAGGATCCGGGGCTCGTCCTTTAGCATTGCGACCAGAAGCTCTTTGGCCTTCTTCAGGTCGGAGCCATAACCAATGCCGATGGTCAGGTCGACGCGGCGTGTCGGCAGGGCGCTGAAGTTGGTGATCTTGTTACCCCAAACACTGGAGTTCGGCAGCCAGACCAATTGATTGTCGAAGGTCTTGAGAATCGTCGAGGTGATCTTGATCTCCTCGACAATGCCCATCTGGCCACCAATGTCGACGACATTGCCCTTGGCGAAGGGGCGGAACAAGATCAGCATGACACCGGCTGCGAACGAGGACAGCTGGTTTTGCAGGGCCAGGCCAATGGCCAGTGCAGCACCACCGAGCAACGCAGCGGCGGACGTTGTGTCCACGCCGAGTTGGCCCAGTGCCGAGATAATGACCATCGCGAGCAGCAAGCCGTAGCCCACATTGCCCAGGAAGGCGATCAGGGTTTCATCCAGCTTGGCCTTGGTCATGGCCTTCTTGGCGAGTCCAATGACCAGCTGCGCGACCCAGCGGCCGATGAAGAAGATCGCCACGGCAGACACGACGGCCTTGATCAGTGGAACAATGAGCGTCCACAACGCCATGGGATCGCTCAGCAGTTCGTTGATTAGCTCCATAAACCGGCTATTCCTCGTGAAGTGAGCGTGAACCGTACCGCCTTGCACGTCAGAATTCCGTGAAAACCACTGGTGAACAGATGATTCGATGCTGTCTACTCGCTCTGCTGGGTGGGCCGCTGGTGGCCCTGGCAGCCCCGGCTGGCGCGGACTCGGCGCCACCGGCGCCGGCCGAGATCGATGCCTGCGTGCAAGACCTCGTGCTTGCCGCGGATGCCGACCTGGAGGTTGGCCTGTTGCGCACTGCCTGCATCGAACAGCTGGCCAGCGGACTGCCGACAGCCGCCATCACCGAAGCCGAGCGGCGGGACGCTGCCACCGCCTTGCGTCGCCGCTTGCGTCTGGAGCGAGTGACGCAGTCCAACCCGTTCGTCCTCACCCCATACCGGCCGAACTACGTGCTGCCGCTGGCGTACCAGGACAGCCCCAATCTGACGAGCACACAGGGCAATGGCCTCGCGCAGCGCATGGAGGTGAAGTTTCAACTGAGCTTCAGGATTCCGCTGCTACAGGATGTCCTGGGGACCGAGGCCGATCTGTCCATCGCCTACACCGGCAAGTCGTTCTGGCAGGCCTACGATGCTTCACGGTCGCGTCCATTTCGCGAAACCAACCACGAACCGGAAATCTTTCTGAGCGTCCCGGTGGACTGGCCATGGTGGGGCACGCGGCTGGACCGGGTGCTGCTGGGTGTCAATCACCAGTCCAACGGCCAGGATCTGCCGACATCGCGGAGCTGGAACCGTGTCTACGCCACATTCATCTGGGAAGTGCAGGACATGCTGGTCTCCCTGCAGCCCTGGTGGCGTATTCCCGAGGAGCCCAAGAGCGGGCCTGACGACCCGCGCGGCGATGACAACCCCGATATCGAACGCTACGCGGGCCAATTTGAGCTGGTCGTCGCCTGGCGCAACGACAACGACACGTATTCGGCCGTCTGGCGTAACAATGCACGGGCGGACAACCGGGGCAGCCTGGAGCTGGGCTGGAGCTTCCCCATGACCGGCCGTGCCCGTGGTTATGTCCAGTATTTCACGGGGTATGCGGAGAGTTTGATCGACTACCAGGATCACCACAATCGCATCAGTATCGGCATTCTGATGACCGATTGGTTGTGAAGGTGTGAGGTGTGAGGCCATCCGGGGTGTCCTCGGCCGGGCCGCAACATTTTCCCGGTTTGATGGTCGGACTTTAAGGGCGGAGGACAGGTCGCGGGATGCGGCCAATCGACGACAGGGAGTCGCCATGCAGGTCCACATGTCGCCAGTACGGGGTTTTGGCGGGCTTCGATCCCGAAACCGCAGCCTGCCCCGCGCGGGGCGGATGCTCCGTGTGATGGTTGCGTGGGCGATCTGGCTGCTGGTGGCGGGTTGCGCGTCTACCCCGGTGGATCCAGGGGACGCTTCGTCCACGCCATCCGTCATCGCCGAAACCCAGCCCGACGGCACGCCGGTGCCGGAGACGGCCAAGGCCATCGAGCCCACGGTGGTCAGCTTCGAGCCCCCATCCGATCCGCTGATGGGGTTTAATCGGGCGGTCTTTGCGTTCAATGACGTGACCTATCGGTACGCTTTTGCGCCGCTATCCCGGGGCTATGAAGCGGCCGTGCCGCAACCGGTTCGACAAAGCATCGGCAATGCGTTCGACAACATCAAAATGCCGATCCGCACCGTTAATTTCCTGCTCCAGGGTAAGTTTCGTAGCGCCGGCATTGATACTGCACGGTTTGTTGTGAATTCCACCTTAGGTCTGGCGGGGTTGTTCGATCCGGCGGCGTCTCTATTCGGCCTGGAGGCACAGCAGACCGGGTTTGCTCAGACCTTGCAGCGCTATGGCAGCGGACAGGGCACCTTTATCGTGCTGCCGTTCTACGGGCCGTCGGATCTACGAAGCGGATCCGGGCTGTTGGTGGACTATCTGCTCAATCCGATTCCGTATCTGGTCGATCAGCCCGAGGCCACGGCGCTCAACGTGTTCGACGCCTTTCAAGACAACGGGCCGCGCGTACAGCAGTACGTGAAGCTGCGGGAGCAGGCGGAAGATCCCTACCTGTTCATGCGGGATCTCTACTGGCAAGGCGAACTTCGAAACGCCGCCTATCCAGAAGAGGCGCAGCCGTGAGCGTTGCCGAGCAGCTCGTGCACCGCCGTGGTTGGGTGGTGGGGGCCTTCGCGGTGTTGGCAGCAGTGCTGCTGGTCTTCGTGCCCCGCTTTGAGATCAATGCCTCAGCTGACACCTTGTTGTCCGAAGGGAACCGTGACTACCTGCAGGCACGGCTGGTGCAACAGCGCTTTCCGTCAGAGGCATTCGTGCTGGTGGCCTATGCGCCCCGCGATCATGGCCTGTTCGATGCCCGGTCCATACGCGATATCCGATCGCTGACAGACGAGCTGGCCGAGTTGCCATCCGTGGCTTCGGTGCGATCCCTGGTCAACGTCCCGTTGATCCCGGCTGACGCCAGCGCGCGATTGCGTGACGATTTCGATCCGGATGCCTGGCTGCTCGATCGTCGGGACAGCAGCCCGGCGGCACTGCGTCAGACGCTGGATCACCACCCCATCTACGAAGGACTCCTGGTGAACCAGGAGCTGACCGCCACCGCACTGCAGGTGCTGTTTCGGAGCGACCCGCGCTTGGACCGACTGCAGGCCGAGCAAGTCCGCATCGAGGCCAAGCGACTCGATGGCGAGCTGTCACCCGACCAAGAGCAGGCGTTGGCGCGTCTGCGTGCCCAGGCCCGCCCATTGGAGCAGGCACAGCGTCGACAGCGGGTGGCGGATATCGCGCAGATGCGAAAGCTCGCCGACCCATACCGTGATCACGCCGATGTCTACCTGGGCGGCGCCGAAGTGCTCGGTGTGGATTTGATCCGCATGGTGCGTAGCGATCTACAGGTCTTCGGTCTGGCGGTGCTGGGCATGATTAGCCTGGTCCTGCTGCTGGTGTTCCGCCGCCTGCGCTGGGTGGTGCTGCCCTTGCTGTGCTGCGCGGTCAGCGTCGGCATGACCATGGGGCTGTTCGGCCTGTTGGGTCTCAAGGCGACGGTCATCTCGGCCAATTTCATCGCTCTGCAGCTCGTGTTGACGCTGGCGGTTGTGGTGCACCTGGTGGTCCAGTACCGCGAGGAAGCCCAGGCCGACGCCCAAGCCGACCAAGCTGCGTTGGTCGCCCGGACGCTGCGGGCCAAGCTTGCGCCTTGCCTGTATGCCGGGCTGACGACGTCGGTGGGGTTTGCGTCGCTGACGCTGACGGACATCGAGCCGGTCCGTGCGTTTGGCTGGATGATGATGCTGGCCATGGGGATCTCGATACTGACCAGCCTGGTGTTGTTCCCGGCGGTGCTCCTGATGATGCGCCGCGGATCAGCCCAGGCCGACCCGCGCTGGGTTCGCGGGCTGGTCGAGAGGCTCGGCTCGCTGGCCACACGAGGCGGCGGGTGGGTGTTGCTCGCCGCTGTGCTGGTGATGACGGTGGTGGTCGTCGGCACCCTGCGACTGGATGTCGAGAACAGTTTTATCGATTACTTCGCAGACGACACGCGCATTCACCAGGAACTGCGCTTTATCGATCGGCAGTTCGGCGGCTCCACGCCGCTGGATGTGGTGTACCGCATCCCCGGCGGTGGCCCCGCCTCCGGCAACCGGGTCATCCGGGCCGAAACCGTGCAACAGCTGCAGCGTATGCAGGCCGTCATGGAGGACCAGCCCGCGATGGGAACGGTCCTGTCACTGGTGAATTTCACCGAGCTGGCTCGGGCGCTGAACAGCCATCGACCCCTGACCGAAACCGAGCTCACAGCCGTCTACTGGCTGCTGGATGAGTCCATGCGCAAGAATCTGGTGCGCAGCTATTTCTCGGAATCTGCAGGGGAGTTACGGCTGTCGGCCCGCATCATCGATACCACCGCTGATCTGGATCGTGGCGACCTGCTCGCCCGGCTGCATGCGGGCTTTGCCGACCAGGGGCTGACACGCGACGACTATTTGCTCACGGGCCTGTTCGTGCTCTACCAGGATCTATTGGAGCAGCTCTTCACGTCCCAGGCCCTGACGCTGGCAGTGGTGTTCGTGGTCCTCGGGCTGGCCTTCGCGGTCATTTTCCGCTCCCTGCGTATCGCGCTGATCGCCTTGGTGCCGAACCTGTTGTGCGCCTTTTCGGTGCTGGGCGTCATGGGCTGGTTGGGCATTTCCCTGGATTTCATGACCATCACCATCGCCTCCGTGGCCATGGGCATCGCAGTGGATGACACCATCCACTACGTCCACCGGTTTCGCGAGCAGGATCAGTCGGGTGCCGCGGTGGACCAAGCCATTGCCCACAGTCACCGGACCGTCGGGGCGGCATTGGTCTATACCACGCTGATCATCGTCTGCGGCTTTAGCCTGTTGGCATTCTCCGACTTTGTGCCCAGCGTGCTGTTCGGCCTGCTATCAGCCTTGGCCATGCTGGTCGCGCTGATCACCGATTTGACGCTGCTGCCGGCCATGCTTCGGCGTTGGGCGCCGGCGTCAAACCGCTGATCGTCGCAGGTCCAGCGTGGTCGGATAATCCGGCGAAGCGCCACCACCGCTCCACTCGAATCGGCCGGGTGTATGACCCTGCGGTTCGAAACGGGACAGGCGCCGTGATTCGGCCTCATACGCATTGACCGGGAAGCTGTCGTAATTGCGGCCCGCCGGATGCGCGACATGGTAGGTCAGGCCGCCCACCGACCGCTGGTTCCAGGTGTCGACCAGATCGAAGACCAGTGGCGAGTCGGCCTCCAGGGTCGGGTGTAGCGCAGACCAGGGCTTCCAGGCCCGGAAACGGACGCCGGCGACGGCTTCGCCAGCCACCCCGGTGGGCGTCAGCGGAACCTGTTGGCCGTTGCAGGCCAGTGCATAGCGGTGACCACTGAGACCCTGCAGCTTGACCTGAACGCGCTCGGTGGAGGAATCCACGTAGCGTGCAGTGCCGCCGCCACCGGGTTCCTCGCCCAGCGTGATCCAGGGTTCCAGGGCATGGCGCAGTTCCAGATGGACGCCGCGGTAGGTCACGCTGCCATGGGCCGGGAAACGGAACTCGAAGTGGGGGGCAAACCAGTCATCTTCAAACTCGAAGCCGGCGGCGCGCAAATCCCCCAGCACGTCGAGAAAATCGTTCCAACAAAATTCCGGCAGCAGGAATCGGTCATGCAGCGTGGTGCCGAAACGGTTGAGCGGCGCCTCGTAGGGGGCGTCCCAGAACCAGGCGATCAGGGCTCTCAACAACAGTTGTTGCACCAGACTCATCTGCGCGTGCGGCGGCATTTCGAATCCGCGGAACTCGACCAGGCCCAACCGGCCGGTGGCCGAGTCCGGGGAGTAGAGTTTGTCGATGCAGATTTCGCTGCGGTGCGTGTTGCCGGTGAGATCGGTGAGCAGGTGACGCAGGATGCGGTCCACCAGCCAGGGTGGGGCGCTGTCGCCCTGACGGGGTAGCTGGGATAGGGCGATCTCGAGTTCATAGAGGGCGTCATCGCGCGCCTCATCCACCCGCGGAGACTGCGAGGTGGGGCCAATGAACAACCCGGAGAATAGGTAAGACAGGCTTGGATGGTTCTGCCAGTAGCGAATCAGACTGCCCAGCAGGTCGGGGCGTCGTATGAACGGGCTGTCCTGGGTTGTCGGCCCGCCCAGGACCATGTGATTGCCACCGCCGGTTCCCACGGCCCGGCCATCGATGAGGAATTTTTCGGTCCCCAGCCGGCATTGCCTTGCGTCCTCGTAGAGCCCGAAGGTTTGCGCCTTCATGTCCTGCCAGTTGGCCACCGGCTGCACGTTGACCTCGATGACACCCGGATCCGGGGTCACGGATAGCTTGTCCAGGCGCGGGTCAGACGGGGGCGGGTAGCCCTCGATGCGGACGGGCACATCCAGCGCCCGAGCGGTGGATTCCACCGCGCGGACCAGGTCCAGGTAGTCCTGAGCGTTCTGCGTCGGTGGCATGAAAATTTGCAGGCGGCCGTCGCGTGGCTCGATGGTCAGCGCCGTACGCACAGGCCCGGTTTCACGGGCTGCCGGCTGCGGGCTGGGTTCCGCGCTGCGTTCTTCAACACGCCGGCCAGGCTGGACGGGCTGCCGGGCGTCGGTGAGTGGCGGCTTCTCGGCCGTCGGGTCATCCGGCGTGACATGCGGGTAATCGTCTTCCGGGACCCACGGCAGGGATTGCAGGGGCAGCCGGAATCCGGCCGGCGAATCACCCGGCAACAGGAACAAATGGCGGGTGCGCGTCTTCCAGAGCTCGGAGATCCACGGTTTCCCCGCCCGGCTGTTCTGGCGCTGAATCGGCAAGACATAGCCTGTTGGCGTGCCCAGGCCACGTTCGAAGACCCGGGTGAGCCGTCGTCGCGCCTCGGGGTCATCGAGTTTGGGGTCGCTCGGATCGAGGTTCTCGGGCAGGTTGCGCTCCTGCTCAAGGTAGTGCCACGGGTCTTCGTACAGTGGTTGCGCGTACTCGGGGTTTAGCGCCAGCGCTTCGGCCAGCTGGGCACCGAATGCCTGCGCTTTGCCGACCCACTCGGACTCGGGCAGGTCCGCGGGTGTATCCGACAGCCCGGCGTCCAGAATGGCTTGGCCATCGCGTCGCAGGTACAGCGAGTAGGCCCAGCGCGGGAGCGATTCGCCCGGATACCACTTGCCCTGCCCGAAGGTCATCAGGCCACCGGGGGCGATGCGCTCGGCCAGGCGACCGATGAGTTCGCGAGCCCGGCCCTGCTTGGTCGGGCCGACGGCGGCCGTGTTCCACTCCGGCGCCTCGAAATCGTCGATCGACACAAAGGTCGGTTCGCCACCCTGGGTCAGTCGTACATCGCCGGCATCCAGGATGGAGTCCAGCTTGCCGCCCAGCGCATCGATGGCCGACCACTGGGATTCGGTATACGGCTTGGTGACGCGAGGGGTCTCCAGCATGCGCTGGATCGACATGTCGTGCTCGAATTCGACCTCGCAGGGGTCTACACCGCCGGTGACCGGGGCTGCTGCCGAGGGTTCCGGCGTGGCGGTTAAGGGGATATGCCCCTCGCCGCAGAACAGGCCGGAGGTGGAATCCAGGCCCACCCAACCGGCGCCGGGGATATACACCTCGCACCAGGCATGCAGGTCGGTGAAGTCCACATCGGTGCCACTGGGCCCGTCCAACGACTTGACGTCGGGCTTGAGCTGGATCAGGTACCCCGAGCAGAAGCGGGTGGCGTAGCCCATGTGACGTAACAGCTGCGCCAACAGCCAGGCGGAGTCACGGCAAGACCCTCGGCCCTTGGCCAGCGTCTCCTCCGGTGTTTGGACGCCCGGCTCCATGCGAATCACATAGTCGATCTCATTGGCGATGTGCTGGTTCAGGCCAACCAGAAAATCGATGGTGCGCACGGGCTTGCGCGGCTCCATCGCATTGAGCAGGCCGGCAAACCGGCGGCCCAGGTGTGAGGCGGGCAGCGGCGTTTCCAGGTAGGGCGCCAGGTCCTCGGCCAGCCCGTCCGGGTAGACGAAGGGAACGTCTTCGGCCCAGTCCTCAATAAAGAAGTCGAAGGGATTGAAGACTGCGAGGTCGGCGTGGAGGTCGACCTCGATCTCGAAGTGCCTGACCTGTTCGGGAAAGACGACCCGCGCCTGCCAGTTGTTATGCGGATCCTGTTGCCAGTTCAGGAAATGCGGCTCCGGCCGAATCTTCAGCGAGTAACTCTGGATGGCCGTGCGCGTATGCGGCGCGGGGCGGAGCCGAATGATTTGCGGGGTCAGCGAAACGGGTCGGTCGTATCGGTACGTGGTGCGGTGATTCAGCGCAACAACGATGCTCATGAACGATCCAGTCTGTAGGCGGCGAGGAATATGGTCTACGAAGCCTCAACATGATGCACAATTTGCACCTATGCAAACCTTCCACTGTGTCTGCGGCAATACGATCTTCTTCAAGAACACGCGCTGCGAGTCGTGTCAGCGGCGTTTGGCCTTTCTGCCAGACCAGCGTCGGATGTCCGCAGTGGAGAGCGTCGGGGGCGGCCGATGGAAATCACCGGATGGCGCCCTGTACCGGCGCTGCCGCAACTATCGCCGCCATGACATCTGTAACTGGATGGTCCCGGCCGCGGAGTCTGACCCGTACTGCCTGTCCTGCCGGCTGACCGAGCAGGCGCCGGATCTGAACGATCCCCGGCAAAGCCTGTATGTCTACAGGCTGGAATCCGCCAAGCGACATCTGCTGTACACCATTCTTCAGCTGGGTCTGCCGGTGCGCACCAAGGCGGATGACCCCGACTGGGGCCTGGCGTTTCGTTTCGAAACCGATCGTGATCCCGATACGGAGTTCGTCCATCCGGTCGAGGATGCCGAAACCGTCTGGACCGGCCACGCCAACGGCACGATCACAATCAATCTGGCCGAGGCCGACCACGTGGCACGCGAGCGCATGCGCGTGCAAATGAAAGAGCGGTACCGCACGCTGCTAGGTCATTTTCGACACGAGGTGGGACACTACTACTGGGCCTTGCTGGTGGATGGCACGGATCTGCACGCCTCGTATCGCGAACTGTTCGGCGATGAGCGTCAGGACTATGGCAAGACGCTTGCGCGCTACTACAAGCGCGGAGCGCCGCGTGACTGGAACAACCGTTTCATCAGCCCCTATGCCAGTTCTCACCCTTGGGAAGACTGGGCGGAGACGTTTGCCCACTATCTGCACATGATCGACACCCTCGGAACTGCCAACGACTTCGGGTTCGTCGTGCAGGGACGGCAGATACCGCCGGCGCCGTATCCCGACACGGTGCTGGCCGAGGTGCCCTTTGATGAGATTCTGGACCTGTTCATTCACCTGAGCATCGGGCTGAACGCAATCAGCCGCTCCATGGGCGTGGCGGATCTCTATCCCTTTGTGCTGTGTCAGCCAGCCAAGGACAAGCTGCGCTTTGTGCACGAAGTCATCCATGCACGATCCAGTCATCGCGGTGTCGATCAAATGTCGTTGTTCGACGCCCGGAATGCGCTGGACAAGGCGGTCGCCGAGGCCTGAATGCTGTTCAAATTCGTCGAAGATCCCGCTCAGAACCTGGCGTTGAACATGATCAACACCGCCAGCCGTTCGATTGCGCAGGGGATCGAGGCGACGCTGCTCAAGTACAAATGGGAGCAGGCCGGTTTTGACGACGAATCCTTATCGGTCGCATTGGCCGAACTCCTGGCGGACGACCTGCTGGAGATTCACCATGCCGGGGACACGCCGATGCTGCGATTCTCGGCGCAGGCCTACGAGTCATTCGTCCGCGCCAACGTCTATGGTGCGCTGGAACAGGCCGCGCAACTCCCCGACCGACCCCACGAACCCAGCGCCCGGCCGCTCACCGAACATGAACTGCGGCTGGCCGTGCTGGAGATCTACCGCGAGTTGTCGCTCGGCCAGCAGGGGCTGATTCCATCGTCCACGCTGGCTCGCTTCTGGCGGGAAGCCGAGCGTCGCGCCGAGGATCTGCGCCTGGCCGTGGATATCCTGCTTCGGGATCGTTTCCTGGAGATCGTGCGCCGCGAGTTCGATCCACAGTTCCGTCTCACCGCGGCCGGCGCCGCCTATCTGGCGGGTCCCAGTGCGCCCGCGGCGCTGATTGATCGGCTCGGCCCGGCGGATAAGGGGGTGAGCCGCTGCGACCGGTTGTCCGATCGCTCGCTGACCCGCCACCTGATCACGCTGGTCGACGCCCCGGAGACCGACTACCCCTACGCCTTGCTCGCCCAGCGTTGGCAAGACAGCGGTTTGCATGGCGATTGGCTGGTATTGGGCTGCGACCTGTTGCTGAAGCGCGGCTACCTGGTGCTGGAAAGCGAGACACCGCTGCGGCTGCGGCTGACCCCCAGAGGACAGGATTTTCGCGAGCATGCCGGCAAGCGATTGCGGCGGCTGGGGACGCGGCTGGCCGTGCGTGAATCAGCCGATGCGCTGCGCAAGCTGCGGGCACGCTCGTAGGGCTTGACACCCATGCGATAATCCGCGGCCGTTTTTGCTCCCGGTGCAGGCGCTATGTCCGTGTTTGACCATCCCGAATTCGACCAGCACGAATGCGTGCATTTCGTCCAGGACGAGCGTTCGGGCCTGCGGGCGATTATCGCGGTTCACAACACGGTGCGTGGACCGGCGCTGGGCGGCTGCCGAATGTGGCCTTACGCCTCCAGTGCCGATGCCCTCACCGATGTGTTGCGTCTGTCACGAGGCATGACCTACAAATCGGCGATGGCCAACATCGATCTGGGTGGTGGCAAGTCGGTCATCATCGGTGATCCGCGGCAGGTCAAGACCGATGCGCTGATCCGCGCTATGGGTCAGGCCGTGGACCGGCTCGGCGGCCTGTATGTGGCGGCAGAAGATTCGGGCACGTCGGTTGACGATTTGCGGCGCATGGGTGAGGTCACCAGTCATGTCGGTGGCGTGATCGAGCGTCCCGGGCCCGGCGGCGAGCCGCACAGCGGCGACCCCTCACCGGCCACCGCGCTGGGCGTGTTCCACGGACTGGCCGCGGCCGTTCGTTTTCAGCTGGACCGTGATGACCTGCAGGGCGTGCGCGTGGCGATTCAGGGCGTGGGCAACGTCGGCTATCGGCTGGCCGGACACCTGCACGCGGCCGGGGCCGAGTTGGTGGTGGCGGATATCCATGCGCCCAATGTCGAACGCGCGGTGCAGGCGTTCGGCGCCCAGGCCGTCCCGGTTGCAGACATCGATGCCCAGGATGTGGACGTGTTTGCACCCTGCGCACTGGGGTCGGCCATCAATGCATCGACGCTGCCGCGGCTCAAGGCCAAGGTGGTGGCCGGCGCGGCGAACAACCAGTTGGATCGCACCGCCTATGATGCCGCGCTCATGGAGCGGGGCATTCTTTATGCCCCGGATTACGTGATTAATGCCGGCGGCATCATCGACATCTTCTACGAGCGCACCGGGTACACCTGGGAGAAAGTCGAGCGCCATCTCAAGGGGATTGGCGACACGGTGACGCAGGTCTTCGAGCGCGCCCGCAGCGAGGGCCTGCCAACAGGGCAGGTGGCGGATCTCATCGCCGAGTCGCGCTTTCGGCGCGCCTGAGGCTGATGCGCCTGCAGGTCGCCGACGCGAGGTGACCGCGTGGGGCGGTGAACCACCCCGTTGCGGCTAGGGTCGGAGAGCCGTCGGCGCGACTTTTAGCACCTCGTCGAGGCTGGTCTGCCCTTCAGCGACCTTGACCGCGCCGCTCATGCGCAGCGGCCGCGTGCCCCTGCGAATGGCCAGGGCGCGCAGTTGCTCCAGGTCCATGTCATCGCGAATGGCTTCGGTCAGCGCCTCGTCCATTTCCATGACCTCGTACAGACCCACGCGGCCCTGGTAGCCGGTTTTACGGCATTCGGGACAGCCCACGGGCTCGAAGACCTGATCCGGCATGGCCAGGCGCTGGCCGCCGGCCAAGGCATCCCACTTGCGTGGGTCGGGTTCGGCGGGGCGCTTGCATTCCGGACAGAGTTGACGGGCCAGTCGTTGGGCCACAACGCCGAGCAGGGTCGCGCGGATCAGATATGCCGGAATTCCGAGCTCGGTCAGTCGGGTGACCGCGGAGGGTGCGTCGTTGGTATGCAGTGTTGAGAGCACCAAGTGCCCGGTCAAGGCAGCCTGGATCGCGATTTCTGCGGTCTCGAGGTCTCGAATCTCGCCAACCATGACGATATCCGGGTCTTGGCGAAGCACGGTGCGCACGCCAGAGGCGAAGGTCACATCGATCTTCGGCTGGACCTGCATTTGATTGAAGCTGGGCTCGACCAGCTCGATCGGGTCCTCGATGGTGCAGATGTTCACCTCAGGCGTGGCCAGGTGCTTGAGGGTGGAATAAAGCGTCGTGGTCTTGCCCGAGCCGGTGGGGCCGGTCACCAGCACGATGCCGTTCGGGCGAGTCGTCATCCGCTGCCAGGCGGCCTGGTCGTCTGGCTCGAACCCCAGCGCATCGAAGTCGCGGACCAGGATGTCCGGATCGAACACCCGCATCACCAATTTCTCGCCGAACGCCGTCGGCATTGTGGACAGTCGCAGCTCGACCTCGCGGCCTTCGGGGCTGCGGGTCTTAATGCGACCATCCTGCGGCCGGCGCTTCTCGGCGACGTTCATGCGGCCCAGAATCTTGACCCGGCTGGTCACCGCAGTCATAACCGATGGCGGAATCTCGTAAACCGCATGCAGTACGCCGTCGATCCGAAAGCGAATGCGGCCACCGCTGCGCCGCGGCTCCATATGGATGTCACTGGCGCGTTGCTCGAAGGCGTATTGGAGCAGCCAGTCGACAATGTTGACGACATGGCTATCGTTGGCATCGAGCTGGCCCCGACGGCCCAGGTCCATGAGCTGTTCGAGACTGTGGAAGGCCGGATTGCTGCCCTGGCCTGAGCGTTCTTGTTCACTGGCGGTGACCGAGTGGGAGAGGGCGTAGAACTCGACCAAATAGCGGTCGATATCCTCGGGATTGGCGACAACCCGTCGGACCCGCCGCCCGGACACCTTCGCCAGGTCGGATTCCCAGTCTCGGACGCTGGGGTCAGCCGTGGCGACCGTGATCTGCTCATCATCCACCCGCAGCGGCAGAATGCCGGCGCGCGCGGCGTAGGCATAGGGCACCACCGACGTGACCTGCCGGCTGTCGATGCGCAGCGGGTCAATTCGGTAGTACTCGAGGTCGTAGCGGTCGGCAGTCCAGTGAGTCAGCGCTTCCAGTGTCAGCAAGCGTTCCGGGTCGTCATGTCGTTGCAGGTTGGCCTGAGCGATGAGCGACAGGGGGTGCTGCGTGCCGGGTTCGGAGGCCTGATCATGCAAGATTTGCTCGGCATCGTCGCGCGTGACGATGCCGTCATCGACCAGTGCCCGTAGCGTGGCCTGCAGGCTCGTGCGGTCGGTGCGCGTGCGGCGAGCGACAGAAGAGTTCATGTCGCAACGCTACCATTGCTGCCGCTGTCTGCCTACGCTGCGCAATATCCATGGACGCAGTGGATTCGCGCCCTGATTCCACGGGTTCCGGGTGGAATTCGGCAGGCGTGTCGGGTACCGTTTTCCCATGCTTGGGAAATCGTCTGGTGCCTTCATTCGTGCGGCCGCGTCGCTGTGCCTGTTGCTGTCTGCAGCCGGGTGCGGCCTGATGAAAACCGTACCCGAACCTGAGGACGTCCGTATCTCGGAGGTCCGGCGGTCCATTCACTGTGGCACCGAGCAGCGACATGCCGCCTTGTCGTATTTCCCCACGCCCGAAGATTGGTTGGGTTGGCAGGCAGATCGCGGGCTGCAAATCGTGTCGGCCGACAAGTTGCCTGACGGGCCACTGTTGTTGCTGGAGATGGGGCAGCGTCGCACAGGCGGGTACTTCATCGAGCCGAAACCGGATGCCACGATCGATCGGGATCGGGTGATGTGGCTGGCGGGGGAATGGACCCGCCCCGGCAAGGATCGAATGGTCACCCAGATGCTGACCAGTCCCTGTGTCTTGTTGTCGATACCGCCACGCGATTACCGCGGGTTCCGAATCATCGATCAGAATGAGGAACTGCGCTCCAGTCTGGATCTGAGTTAAGCGCAGGCCAACTGGCATTATCAGCGGTCCGGCGCGTCAGCAGTCAGCTGCGCCATCCGCATGGGGAAGGCGAGGAGTCCCGAATGAATCGAATCCTGGGTCCGGTGAGGGGCGTGTTGCTCGCCCTGTTGGTGTGTCTGCACACCCTGTTCTTCGGCGCCATCATCTTCGCCATCATGCCGCTGAAGTTCCTCACCTGGGGGCGCGTGCGCTCCCGCGTGGTGCAGGCCATGGAGTGGGTCGCCCACCGCTGTTGGTGTGCCTTTAACGGTTGGTTGCTCCGACACCTGACGCCCACACGCTGGACGATTCGTGGAACGGACAACCTGCGCCGGGATCGCAGCTATCTGCTGATCGCAAACCATCTGAGCTGGAATGACCTCTTTGCCATGATGGTGGCCTTTACCGACCGCGTGCCGCCCTACAAGATTTTCATCAAGCAACAGCTGATCTGGTTGCCCGTTGTCGGACAGGTGGTCTGGGCTATCGATTTCCCCTTCATGAAGCGTTACACCCGGGAGCAAATCGCAGCGGATCCCAGCCTGGTGGGTCGCGATGTGGAGACGACGCGACGGATGTTCGCACGCTACGGCGACCGTCAGGTCACGATCTTCAACTTTGTCGAAGGCACGCGGCGTACACCGGCCAAGCACGCAGCGCAGCAGTCCCCCTACAAGCATCTGCTCAAGCCGCGTGCCGGCGGCGTTTCCTACGCCATTCGCGCCATCGGCGAAAAGCTCGATGCCGTGCTCGATGTGACCTTCTACTACGTTAATGGTCCCTGGACCACCTGGGATTTATTCTGCGGTCGCATTCCGGAAATCATTGTCGATGCCCGTGAACTGCAGGCGCCGGAGGCGTTGGCGGCGGGTGATTACAGCAGCGACCTGGGTACGCGCAAGGCGGCCCAGCGCTGGGTGGCTGCGATCTGGGAGGAGAAGGACGCCCTGATCGACACGCTGGAGCAGCAGACGCGCGGCCAGCGTTAGTCGCAGTGGTGATCCGCGATCTGGCGGGTCGCCCGAGCCAGGCGTTCCGCCTGGATGCTGTTGAGATTGCGATAGACCAGTGCAGCCACCCGAGGGTGACGCTGGCGTAGGCGCTCGAGATCGTCGGTATCGAAATCCAGAACCCGGAGATTCGTCTCGGCCGTGACGCTGGCTGTGCGCCGCGACGCGAAGTAGCCCGTTTCGCCCAGTGTCGTGCCGCGAGCCACGGTGTTGATGGTCACCGCTTCACCCTGGCGATCGACCCAAACCCGTGCGCGCCCTTCCACGATGACGTAGATGTCATGCGCCAGATCCCCTTCTCGGATGAACTGGGTGCCCGCGGGGATGGTGCGTAGATTCGACAACAAGGCGAACAGGCGGGCCTGGCGCGGCGACATGCCGTCGAGTAGCGGGATGCTGTCCTGCGGGGCCTTGCCGAGGTCGACACGCAGCACATCCCACAGCGTGACCAGGTCGGCGCGCAGCCCGACGGCAGGTGCCACGGTCAGATCGCAAAGCCAGGCAATGGCCAGGGTCGCGGCCGCCAGCCAGCCGAACAGCACCTGAGACTCGAAGGGGCTGATGCTGAGGGTCAGAAAGCCGAGGCAGGTGGCCACCGTGGTCAGGGTGATCGGTCGGATCACGTCGCGCAGCGTTTGTTGTGTGGCGTCGCGGGCATCCGCCATTTCACGCGCCCGCTCGTTGAAGCGCACCAGGTAGTGCAGCGTATCGTCGACCGCGATCCCCAGCACGATGCAGGCCACGAGCGCCGTGGTGGGGCCGAGTGGCAGCCCCATCCAGCCGATGAGGCCGAAGAACAAGGCGACCGGCACGATATTGGGCAGGATGGCAAAGGCCGCGGCTCGCGCTGAGGCAAAGACCACGGCAAGAATCACGAAGATCGCCGCAAACGCGGCGAGAAACGACACCGCCTGCCCGCCCGTGAGCTTGTTAACCGTCCGCGAAAACGTGATGGGCGTGCCTGTTAGCTGCGCATCCAGGCCGGCTGGCAGCGCTGCCAGGCGACGCTCGATGCGCTCCACCAACGCCGTGATCTGACGCGTGTTCTGAACGGCGGTACCGATGTGCAGGCGCGAGGTCGAGAACTTCAGATTGGTGTAGTCGTACACATCGTCCGGGGCTGCTGCGATCAGCAATTGCTTGGCGAGTATCGGGTTGTCGGGCAATGCGTTGGTCTGTCCACTGAACAACCCATTGAGCTCGCGGAGAATATTGGTCAGGCCGTAGCTGCCATCGATTTCGGGCTGGGTTGCCAGCCATTGCTGCAGGGCGTCCAGCGCTTGCAGCAGGTCGGGTTGGAGCGCGGCCCCGGGTGTGGCGCTGCGCACTTGCAGCGAGAAGCCATGCGTACTCCACAGCGCCTGGGTGACGGTGGCGAACTCTTGCCGGACTGGATTATCTGCCGGCAGGTCGTCCACCAGGTTGGCTTCGGTTCGCAGTTGCAGCGCCCCGGCCGCGCCGAAGATCACAGACAGCACCGCAATCCGGAGGATCCAGCGGCCGTGGCGTGCGCTCCAGCCTGCCGTGGTCTTGGCGAGGGCCTCCAGCCACTGATCCAGCAGGCCTTGGCTGCGCGGGCAGGCACCCAGGGCGGAGAGCGCCTGGGGCGACCAGTACCGCGTGATCAATGCGCTGGCGAGCACGCCCATGGCCGAGGCCAGCGCAAAGGATCGAATGGCTGGCGTCGGATGGACGGCCAGGGCCAGGAGCCCGAGCGCCGTGGTGAGCGCGGTGACCAGCAGCGGCAGGGCGATGGCCCGCGCTGCCTGTTGCGGCGAGGCGTGTGCTTCGGCCGCTGACAGCAAATGCATCTGGTAGGCCACGGTCAATGTGGCGATAAGCGGAACAATGAGCGTGGTGACCAGATTCAACGTGCCACCGATGGCCGCCAGCGCGGCAAGGCCGGCTATTACGGCCAGTGCAACCGACCCGACCGCGACCAGCACCAGGCGGATGCAGCGAAAGGCCAGCAGCAACACCGCCACAAAAGCCAGTGCCAGCAGCGGCAGGCTTTGCTGAAGCTGTAAGCGGAGCCCGTCGGTGACGGCGGCGGCGATCAGCGGCGTACCGGTCGCGGCGAAGCCCAGGCCCGTCGCCTCAGTGGCCCGACGCGCCGTGTCGACCAGCCGTGCGGCCTCATCGCGCGCCTCGCTAGGGGACAGCTCGCTCGCCAGCGTCACCAGCACACCCGCAGATTGTTGGTTCTCGGAGACCAGGCGTCCGACGACCAGCGGGTGGGTCAGAAGCGCATCGAGTGCGATGCGAGCCTGAATGGGTGGGGACGTCAGCCAGTCGCGAATGGACACCAGCTCCACGCTATCGGCCAGGTCAACGGGGATCTGCACCGTGGTCAGGGCGCGGACCTGGGCCTGCTGACCCGCCGCCTCGATCTGCCGGGTGATCTGATCGATGGCGGTGAGCTGCTCCCGGTGCAGTCCGCTGTCGGCCGACAGCAACATCATCAACTCTTCTGCAGCCGGTCCGTCAGCCTGCAGGTCCTCCGGTGCGATGAGCGCATCGGTGCTCGGGTCGAAATGAAGTCCCCCGGGGCCCATGCCGAGCCAGATCGCCACCGCTAAGGCCACCAGCGCCCCGAACGCGGCGGGCAGCAGGCCTTGGCCCGCGGGCATGGCGGGTGACGCAAGCGGTCTGTTCAATCCACCGACTCGTAACCGCGGGGATGAAAGGCGCGACGGGGGATGGACTCGTCAAATTCCACGCGTGATAGCTCCACCCGAGTCCGGCTCTGAGTCTGCCGGTTGTACATGGTCATACGACGGGCGAAATGCCGCTCTCCGGCCTGCTCGATACTAGTCGGGTCGACTTCCAGTTCCCGGATCACGGCATCTGCATGGTTGATGAATCGGACATGTACGGGGACGCAGTTCGCTGGCTCCAGCGCCATGATGATGCGTGCGTAATCGACCTCGGCTGTTGCGGCAGGCACCAGATCCAGAACATGGACCGGCTCGTCACGGTAGGTGCTGTCCGGTTGTCGGGTGGCCGTCCCTCCGTCCACGGTGCCCAGCAATTGGCGGACATCGGCGTAGGTGAAGTCCGTGCCCCAAAGGCTTTGGCTGGATGCATTCCCGCTCACGCGCCGCGACCGTTGCAGTGCCGGGACGTAGGTGAACATCGCGTCGCCGTCCTCCGCGTCGGCCAGTACGAGAAATGACATGCCCGACAGGTCCGGCGGATTGAGGACGCGCAGATTGGCATCGACGCCGTCCCGGCTCTTGCGCGCCAGCAGACGGATATAAAGCGTGCGCGCGTCTCCGTCGGCCCGCACGGTCTCTAACTCTGCGTGCTGCTTGAAGGTCTCGCTGGGGGCGTTGGCGCGCGCACAGCGCGCCAGCTCCTCGGCGGTGGGTGTTGCGGTCTGCGCCGCTGCAGGCAGGCAGACCGCGAACAAGAGGGTGGCAGCCAACCGGCCACGCGCGGTGATGAAGTTCGACATATCGCCGACGGTAGCGCGCGGGGCCAGCGTGTCAAGCAGGCGGCTGCCCGGTCCCTTGACCGGCCGACCGGGGGTGCTTAGCGCGACGGTTTTTTCGAAACGTACATGCGGATGCGCGCGCGGAAGACGACGTTGCCCTCCGCATCACGGACGTCCACCGGGGTGAGCAGTGTCTGCCGGTCCTCCCATTGGCTGGGTGGGTCGATGACACAGGTCGTCGTCAGGTCGGTTTCTGCTTTTGCCAGATAGTCGACCTCCATGCCCTGCGGTATCCAGCGGTGGCTGACGGGGACCGTAGCTTCTGCAGCCAGTCCGCCCGCCAGTTCGGCCATGTTGCACATGGCGATGGCGTGAAAGGTGCCGATGTGATTCTCCACGCTGCGACGCTTGCGGCTGCTAACCACACAGCGTCCGGTGTCCAGCGCCTGCACCCGTGGACGAATCGTCGAAAAATAGGGTGCGCGGCGGCAGACGCCCTGGGTGAACAGCCATCGGCCGCCGGGCTTGCTGCTGAGCCGCTGCCAAAGTGCAAGTGTTGCGGGTGTTTTGGTCATGATCAGGTGCTCGAACTAAGAAGGAATGGGTGCGTCGGTTTCGGCAAGCGCTGCGTCTAGCTGGGGTGTCAGCCAGTCGGCGACTTCATCCCAACCCGCCCGGGCCGCCGGGCGAAAGAAATCGAAGTGGCCCAATCTATCGACGCCCCAGTCTTGGGGCTGTCGGCGCAGAATTTCGACCTCGGCCCGGGCATAGAAAGACGCCAGTTCAGCGACGGCGCGCGGCGGCGCATAGCGCGCGTCATCGGTGATCTCATAGAACCGAGCGCTGCCCGTCCAGCCGGCGAATCCGGCGCGCAGGGGCTGGCCTTGTTCGTCGGTGATGTAGTGCGGGCCCCGGCACCAGCGTGTCCATTCTCGAACCACCGGGCCGGGCAGCGGGTCGGGGCCCAGCAGGCCGCCCGGTATATCGGTGCGGACCGCGAGAACGCCTGGAAGAACAAGGTGCATCATGGCCCACATCCAGAGCCGGTGACGGCCGTCCCACAGCCGCCAATGACCGGATTGCGCCGAGATGCCCACCAGCGCGCAGACCGCTGCATTCGACGGGCACAAGCCCAAGGCCTGACCGCCAAAGGAATGCCCGATGACCGCGATGGCTGGTGTGGCGCCTCGCAGATGGCAAATGCCGGCGTCCAGGTCTTCCTCGGCCCAGCTGCGCATGCCGCGGGGTGATGCGTTGGTGGCGCGCGACTGGCCGATGCCGTTGTAGTCCAGCGTCAACACCCGGAGTCCGCGCGTGGCGAGGTGCTGCGCGAAGCGAGCGTAGAAGCGTTGCGGGACGCCCGTCGCGCCCGCAATGAGTACCGCACGGGAACCGTGTCCGTACTCGCAGGCCGCCAAGGCCCGGCCATCACGTGTTGTCAGCTGAAGACTGTTCATGCGTTGAGAGCCTAGGGCCCGCTGTGACGAGGCACAAACGAATCATGCTCGTCTGTCACATGAGCAGATTTCATCTAAAGGCGGGTAGGGCCCGCAACCACTCCCGAAAAGCCTGCAAGGCGGGCCAGTTGGCGTCCTGCCGACGGTAAAGCATGTTGTAGCGGGGCTGAATCGGCAGCGAAGTGTCAGCCGCCAGACAGAGACGGCCGCTGAGCAGCCATCCCTCCACCGCGGGGAACAGGCCCAGCGCCACCCCGAGTCCCTGCTCTGCAGCGCGCAGTAGCGACAGATAACTGTCGAACCAGATCCCGCTGCCCAGCGCGTCGGTGTCGATGCCGGCCTGGGTTGCCCAGGCGGACCAGGCGTCTGGTACGGCTGTGGAGTGCAGCAGCGTGGTCCGACCCAAGGGCAGTTCGCCACCGGGTGGCAGGCCCTGTCGCAGGCTCGGCGCGCACACCGGCTGCGCCGACATGGACAGCAGCGGCTCCAATGCCAGGGCCGCGGTCTCCGCACCTCCAAAACGCAATGCGATATCCGCTTCGTCGGCTTCCAGATCAGCGAGGCGCATGGAGGTCTCCACGCGGATGTCGAGGTCCGGGTGATGTCGATGGAAATCGGGCAGGGCCGGGATGACCACCTCGCTGGCGATAAAGGGGCCCAGCGTGATCCGGAGCAGTTTGCGATGGGCTTGCGACTGGGTCTGCGCCGTTGCTTCGTCCAGCGCCGTCAGGGCCGTCTCACAGGCCTGTCGATAGTGTTCGCCCATCGGGGTCAGTCGGGTACCGCCCGGGCTGCGCTCCACCAGGGTGACGCCCAGCCGCTGCTGCAGGTCCCGCATCTGGTGGCTGACGGCCGAGGGCGTGATGTGTAGGGACCGGGCGGCCTCACGGTATGAGCCGCGCCTGCCCACTTCGCACAGGGTGCGTAGCAGGTGCAGCGGTGGTGTCCGGGTTAGGGGCATGGCTGACAGGCAAAAAAAACGCCCGGTTGCACGAGACAACCGGGCGTTTTGTCCTCTATGAGCGCTTAGCGCAGGACGCGGATCTCAACGCGTCGGTTCAGCGCACGTCCTTCCTTCGTGTCATTCGACGCGATGGGGTTGGACTCGCCCAGGCCGGTGGCCTTCAGGCGGCTCGCCTCGATGCCGGTCGCAATCAGGTAGTTGCGGACGGCTTCCGCGCGCTTCTGGGACAGTGCACGGTTGTATGAGGCGGCGCCGACGCTGTCGGTGTGGCCGTTGATCTGGATCGAGAAGTTCGGCGACTGGCGCATGGTTTCGGCAATCGCATCCAGAATGCGCGTGGCATTGGGTGCCAGCTTCGAGGAGTTGGTCTCGAAGTTCACGCCCTTGAGCACCAGGCTCTGGTCGGCCGCACAGCCGTTGGTCATGACCTCAGCACCGGCCGGCGTGTTGTCGCACTGGTCCATCTTGTCGCTCACGCCATCGGCGTCAGCGTCAGCGGAACAACCATTGGCGTCAACGGCGATATTGCTCGGCGTGGCAGCACAACGGTCACGGGCATCGGGGACGCCGTCGCCGTCGGAATCCAGTTCACAACCCGACTCGTCAACCGGCATGCCGGCAGCGGTTTCGGGGCAGCGGTCCAGGGCATCGCCTACACCGTCACCGTCGCTGTCAAACACGCAGCCACGCTCGTCGACCGAACTGTTCGGCAAGGTGCCGGGGCAGGCGTCGACATAGTCGGCTACGCCGTCAGCATCGGTGTCGTAGGGGCAGCCGCTGGCGCCAACCGGGATGTTGGCCGGCGTGGTCGGGCAAGCGTCATTGGCATCGGGGACGCCGTCATTGTCGCTGTCGGGGTTGCCGAATCGCAGCGGCGAACGAATGCCGAGATACACCTTGTGAGCGCTGTACTCGGTGTCGACATTGCCGACTTCAGGGTCGCCACCCATGACGAAGCGATAGTCCAGGGACAGCGAAAGCAGATTCTTCAGCGGCAGCAGAATGCCGCTACCGATCTGCAGCGCGGTCACCATGTCGTCGTCAGAGAACGCGGTGACGCCACTGCCGGCGACCTGATAGTCCTCCAGCGTGTACTGGACCAGGCCCAGGCCGCCGCCGAAGTACGGATAAAGCGTGCCGACGCGGCCGAAGCGCGACGTGGGCACCAAGTCGTACCAGAGGTTCGCGAACAGCGAGGCGGTTGTCAGCTCACCGGAGGTGCTGTCCGTGCTGACATCGGCGTTGCCGAGGCTCAGGGACGCTTCGGGGCGCAGCGCGCCAACGAGGTCGTAGCCGATGCGGCTTTCCAGACCGAAGCCGGCGTCGAATGAATTGGTGCCCCGGTATGTGCTGGCACTGACATCGGCGTCTGTCGGCACATCCAGACCGATACCGACGCTGGTATACCAGTCACCCGAGGTGCCGGCGACAGCGGTTGCAGATGTCGTGGCGCAAATGGCCGCAAGGCCAATACGGCACAAGAATCCCTTTTTCATAAAACGGTGTCCCCAAGCTTTGAGTCGGAAGTGGCTCGCATACATTAGCCAATCTTTTGCAATGCGTCATTCGTGCCAGTCGTCCATTCTGCCGATTCCAGCACATCGCTGCTCAGTTTGACGTGGTCGCCGGGCGCCAGTGGCCCGACGCCGGCTGGCGTTCCGGTGTATATCAGGTCGCCCGGCCGCAGCATCCAGGTCTGCGAAAGAATGCTGATAATGCGTTCTATGCTGAACAACATATGGGCGGTATGACCCCGCTGGCGCAACTCGCCGTTAACGTGACACTCGAATGCGATGTCATCCAGCGCCGGGGCGCCGTCCCAGGGGGTGAGCGGTCCGAGCGGGGCGGCATGGTCGAAGGCCTTGGCCAGTTCCCAGGGCTTGCCGGCTTGCCGCAACCGGTTCTGCTCGTCGCGCAGGGTGAGGTCGAGGCCCAGTCCCATGGCGTCGATGAAGGTGGCTGCAGAGTCGCTCGAAATCCGCTGACCCGTCTGACCAATGCGGATCACCAGTTCCGCTTCGTGATGTACGGCTCCCCGGCCCACGGGCAGCGCGATGGCTTGCCCGACTGTGACCAGGCAGCTGGCCGGTTTCATGAACACGACGCAATCACCGTCTTCCGGGTGGCCGAGCTCGCGAATGTGCTCAACGTAATTGCGGCCGATGCAGAAAATACGGGCGGACATGCAGAACTCCTTGGAATGGGCACAAAAAAGCCGGCGCACCTACGAAGGGTACGCCGGCTTGGGTCGTCTCGCCGCTGGCACGAGACGCCGCGGGTTTACATGACGGCCGGAATACCCAGCTCGCCAAGACCCTTGGCTTCGTAGTTGTCGCGGAACATCTGGCGCAGCTTTTCCGCCTGCGCATCGTAGGCCGCCTTGTCTTCCCAGGTGTCGCGCGGGTTCAGAATCTCCGCCGGGACATCCGGGCAGCTCGTCGGTACGCGCAGATTGAAGATCGGGTGCGTCTGATAGTCCACCTTGTCTTCATCCAGCTGACCCTCGAGCGCGGCGTTGAGCAACGCGCGGGTGTGCTTAATCGAAATGCGCTTGCCAACACCGTAAACACCGCCTGACCAGCCGGTGTTCAGCAGAATGCAGCGCGCATTGTGCTGCTTCATCTTCTTGGCAAGAAGCTCGGCGTAGACGCTGGGCGGACGCGACATGAACGGTGCGCCGAAGCAGGCCGAGAACGCGGCCTGCGGCTCGGTGACACCGACCTCGGTGCCGGCCAGCTTGGCGGTGAAGCCCGACACGAAGTGGTACATCGCCTGTTCGGAATCCAGGACCGAGACCGGCGGCAGGACACCAAAGGCATCAGCCGTCAGGAAGATGATGGTTTCGGGATGCGGGCCACGGGCGCCGTCGGCCACGTTGGGGTTGCACTCCAATGGATAGGAGAAGCGGGTGTTCTCGGTGATGGATCCGTCGGTCAGGTCCAGTTCCTGCGGGTCGGTTTCTTCGAGTGGCTTGCCGGGCAGTGGCGGGACGTTCTCGATGATCGTTCCCGGCATCGACAGAGCGGCGGCAATAATCGGCTCGGCTTCCTTGTCCAGGTCGATGAGCTTGGCGTAACAGCCGCCCTCGAAGTTGGACACGCCGTCCTTGGTCCAGGCGTGCTCGTCATCGCCGATGAGTTCACGATCCGGATCGGCTGACAGGGTGGTCTTGCCGGTCCCTGACAGGCCGAACAGCACCGCGCCATCACCGCGCTTGCCGACGTTGGCGGAACTGTGCATCGACAGCTCGCCCATGCCCGGCAGCACGTAGTTCATCACCGTGAACATGGTCTTCTTGTTGACGCCGCAGTAGTCGGCGCGGCCCAGAACCAGACCGATCTTGTTCTTCACATCCATGATGACCGCGCGCTTGGACAGGGTGCCGTCACGCTCGGGGTCGCAATGGAATGAAGGGACGTTGATCAACGTCCAGCGCTTGTCTTCTTCGTTGTCCACGCCCTCAACGCCATGGGCGAACATGTTCTTTGCAAACATGGCATGCGTGGCGTACTCGCCGACGAAGCGGTACGGCATGGCATAGGCGGGATCCCAGCCGCAGTACACGTCTTCGACGTACAGGCGAGCCTTCTTTTCGTTCAGATGCGCGACGACGCGCTCGAGCAGCGGGCCGAAATGCTTGGGATCAAATTTCTTGAAGTCCTTCTTCCACCAGATATCGCCTTCGATCTCCGGCCAGGCAACCGCGAAGGTGTCCTGGACGGGGCGGCCGGTGCAGCTGGGGTCGGTGTAGTAGACCAGCGGTCCGTTGACGCCCAGCTTGGTGGCATAGGCCTTGGGCTCGTCATCCGGCCCGTCGGCGCGAATGCGGCCGCGATCATTTGCGATCGCCTCGGAAAAAAGCTCTTCCTTCGACAGGTTGTAGTGATAGTCGACGGTATCGAGCCCGAATTTTTCTTTCAGCGTCGTCCGAAAATCCATGTGCTGTGTGTCCGTAAGATAAGCCAACAAAAAGACCCGCCAGCGGCGGGTTGAGTTCGGTGGGGCGCCGGATGATGGCATCGGCAGCCAGCCTTGCGCGCGGACCCCGATCAGCGCATGCGCGATGGGTCCGCCCGGTGAAACTGAGAGCCTGAAACAGCCGTCAGGTGGTTGTTTCAGCCCGAAAAACGGGGCACAGAGAGTACCTTCGGAGGCCGCTTACCGCAACCGCTGGCGCGCTGCAAGCCCGGCAACCGTGCACTGGCGCACGGTGCCGGACGGCCCCGGGCTAGGCCGGGGTATAACGGGACTTGTCCGAGGTCGCCACGGCATGTGCGGCGTAGACCCGAGCCATCTTGGTGCTGGGGTCGTTGATAATGCGCTGGCGACGCTTGGCGGCGGTCTTCACCGCCTGGATAAAGTCCTGGCCCCAGGTCTCCAGGTCGTGATGCATGACCACGTCAGCCATTTGCGCGATGCGGTCGCGACGCTCGGCATCGCCCAGCGTCAATGCGCGGTAGAGCTGATGCATCATGTCGACTTCGTCGTAGGGGTTGGTGCGGATGGCGCCTTCCAGTTCCACGGCGGCACCAGCAAACTCCGACAGCACCAGCACGCCCTTGCCGTGGGTGAGCCCCTGCACGGCGGCGTACTCCTTGGCCACCAGGTTCAGGCCATCGCGCAGCGGCGTGATCCAGCCGACATCGGCCACGGCGTAGTAGGCGAGCACGTCCTCAAAGGGCATGGAGCGGAAGAAGAACCGGACCGGGGTCCAGTCCAACTTGGCGAAACGGCCGTTGATGCGTCCCACGGCGTATTCGACCTGCTGTTGGATCTCCTCGTAGATTTTCATGCCCCGGGCGGCGGGCGTGACGATATCGACAAAGGTCACCTTGCCGTGCAGTTCCGGGTTCTCTTCCAGCAGGCGCTCGAACGCTTCGAGCTTGGCCAGCGGACCCTTGGTGTAGTCCAGGCGCTCGACCGACAGCACGACCCGTTTGCCTTGCAACTCCTCGCGCAGGCCGGCCATGCGTTGCTGGACCTGCTCGCTCTCGACCAGCTTGCGGATGCGATTGGCACTCACGCCGATGGGGTGGGCGCCCATGTGGACGACGTGGTCCTCCGACACCTTGATCCCGGTAGTCATTTCATCCAGCCCCAAGGCGCAGTCGTAGGTCAGAAAGCGCGGGGCACAGTTTTGCCGTTCGAGAACCTCGACGGGGAAGTTCGAGCGCACGACATCCACGAAGTTTTCCAGATGCCGCGGGATGTGGAAGCCGACGTAGTCGCATTGCAGCAGGCTGCCGACGATCTGGCGGCGCCATGGGATGACATTGAAGATTTCCGAGGACGGAAAATAGGTGTGGTGGAAGAAGGCGATGCGCAGGTCTGGTCGTAGCTTGCGCAGGTGAGCGGGCACCATCCACAGATTGTAGTCGTGGATCCAGATGACCGCGCCTTCGTCGGCTTCGGCCGCCGTGCGCTCGGCGAAGATCCGATTGATCTCCACATAGTGCTGCCAGTCATCGTGGTTGAAGTGGGTGCGCTCGATGAAGGTGTGGATGGTCGGCCACAACGCTTCCTTGGAGAAGGTCTTGTAGAAGCGCTGGACATCCTGGCTGGTCAGGGGCACCCGCGACACCAGCAATTCCGGGTAGGCCTCCTCGTCGACCATGGTGTGGTCCTGGAATTCCTCCGGGTTGCGCGTGTCCTGTTGCGACCAGGCGATCCACATGCCGGTGCGGCCGCCCTCGAACAGGGATAGCAGGCTGGGCATGATGCCGTTCGGGCTCTTCGGGCGCCGGTGGACCAGCTTGCCATCCACCATGTGCTCCTCGTAGGGCAGGCGGTGGTAGACCATGATGAGCTGCGAGGATCCGCGCTCCTGTTGGGCGCGCGTCAGGTCTTCGATGGCCTTGGGGCCTAGAAACTGAAAATAGCTAAACGCGTCCAAGATGGCGCCGGCACCCGACGCCTCTGAGTGATAGACCTGGGACATGCGCTGGGTGGCGTCCACCAGCCGCTGTTCGGCAGCGCCGACGACGACACCCTTGTAGCCGGTCTCGAACATCGGCAAATCGTTGAGCGTGTCGCCCGCCACCAGGACTCGGGCGGGGTCCATTTCCAACAACTCCACCAGCTTCATCAGCGTCGTGCCCTTGTTCACGCCGGCGGGCAGGATGTCGAGGTACTTGTCAGCTGAATGCAGCACCTCGCAGCCCAGCGGCTCCACCGCCTCGCGTACGGGCTGCGGGTCGTAGCCTGGCGGCACGAAGAATGAGCAGCGGCGCTGCTGGGGCACTTCCTGGCGCTCCAAGCCATCGATGCCCTCGATAGCCTCCAGCACCGCCGGTTCACCGGGCCAAGCCTGGTTGATATCGGACTGGATGGGCTGAACAGGCTCTAGCGTGTCGCCGTGGACGATGGTCGTGCCGACATCACAAATGACGTACTTGGGTGTCGGAATTGTCGGATCGTAGATCAGCGGAACCACGTGTTCGAAGCCGCGGCCCGTGACAAACACGAGTGTGACCTCGGGTTGGCGTGGCAGGAATCGGTAGAGGCGCATGCGGTCGGACTGGCGTCCGCCCAGAAACGTGCCGTCGAGATCAGTCGCTAGAAGCATTCAGTCGTTCGGGGGGTGCGAATGGGTGCGTCGCTACACGCCGGATCGGGCTCCGAGCGCGGCGGCAACCCATCCGCCGGGTCGGTGGACAGCCGCGTCCTGCATGCCGTCAACGCGTTTATTAGCATGCCTGCTGCGGTGCCGCATCTCAAACCGGCCTGTCCACCCTCAGGCAGGGCGCTCCATGTATTGGTGGTCGCCAATACCTTCAATTTCGAAGATTGGACCCAGGCCGATGAAGCCGTAGCGGGCATAGAACCCGATTGCAGGTTGGCGCGCATTGCACCAGATCGCTCGGGCCCCTGCATGCATTGCATGGTCCACGGCAGCCTGGAGCAGCGCGGCGCCCAAGCCTTGGCCCTGGACCTCCGGCGAGGTCGCCATGCCGCGGATGCGCCACTGCTGGTCTGCCGGCGCTCGTGTGCAGCGCGTGTCGGATTCCTGAAAAATGGAGACGACGCCGACGATGCGCCCCTCCCGCATGGCCGCGAAATGACCGACCTCGGGGCTCTCATCGCCGGGAAACTGGGCCTTGCTCAGTGGCTGGTGCGCGCGAAGCAGCTGATGCCGAACCGGTAACACCTGGGCGATGCTCACCCGGACCACAGGTTGCGGACTCATGTCACGGCCTCCTTGGCGCGGTACTCACAGAGGTCGTGGATGATGCAGTCGTGGCATAGCGGCTTGCGTGCTTTGCAGGTGTAACGGCCATGCAGAATCAGCCAGTGATGGGCGTCTTGCCGATAGGCGGACGGGATTAAACGAACGAGGCGATCTTCAACTTCGCGCACCGTCTTGCCGGTTGCGATCCGTGTGCGATTGGCCACGCGGAAAATATGGGTGTCGACGGCGATGGTGGGCTGGCCAAAGGCCGTGTTGAGCACCACATTGGCCGTCTTGCGACCCACACCCGGCAAGGCTTCCAGCGCCGCACGGTCATCGGGGACCTCGCCGTCATGCCGGTCCAGTAACTGGTGGCACAGGGCAATGACGTTTCTGGCCTTGGAGTTGAACAGGCCGATGGTCTTGATGTACTCGCTGAGACCCTCGACACCCAGGGCGGCGATGGCCTCCGGCGTGTTGGCCACGGGGAACAGCTTGGCCGTGGCCTTGTTAACGCCCACATCCGTGGCCTGTGCCGAGAGCACGACAGCCACCAGCAGTTCGAAGGGGGAGCTGTAGTTCAGCTCGGTTTCCGGCTTCGGCCGTTGCGCTTTCAGGCGCTCGAAGATTTCGGTCCGCTTGGCGGCGTTCACTGGCGTGTCAGTTGGTGGTCGGGAATCAGGCCGGGTCGGCCAGGCTGGCCGATGCGGCTGGGGCCGGGCGTTGCTGCCGTCGCTCGAACGCATTTTTTGCGGCAATGAGCAGGGCGAGGCCGATAAAGGCGCCCGGAGGCAGTACGGCCAGCAGAAAGCCGCGGAAGTCCGGGATGATGGTCAATGTCCAGCCGGCGGCAATGGGGCCAAACAACAGGTCGGCATCGGCCAGCAGCGTTCCCCGGCCAAGCAACTCGCGCAGGGCGCCCAGGGCGACCAGGGCCAGCGCGAAGCCCAGCCCCATCATGAACCCGTCCAACGCCGCATGACCCACCGGGTTGCGCGAGGCAAAGGCCTCGGCGCGCCCGATGATGGCGCAGTTGGTCACGATGAGCGGGATGAAGATCCCCAGCACGGTGTACAGCTCGTGTAGCCATGCGTTCATGGCCAGTTCCACCGTGGTCACGAAGGCGGCGATGACCAGAACAAAGACCGGGATCCGGATTTCGTCGCGAACGACGTTACGAATGGCCGACACCGCCACATTCGACGCGGTTAGCACCAGCAGCGTTGCCAGGCCAAGCCCGAGCGCGTTGATCACCGAATTGCTCACGGCTAGTAGCGGGCAAAGGCCCAGCAGCTGAACCAGGCCTGGATTATTGCTCCACAACCCGTTGCGGACGATATCGCTGTGCGTGCTCATGGTGTCTCGGCTGGCGGCGCCAGCAGTGTTTCTCGATGCGTGTCGAAGAATACCAGCGCCCGTCTGACCGCCTTGACCACCGCGCGCGGGGTGATCGTGGCCCCGGCAAACTGGTCGAACTGGCCACCGTCCTTGCGCACGGCCCACCGGCTCGGGGCTGGGTTTTCAAGCGACAGTCCGCCGAACTGCAGGATCCAGTCGCTGCGACGGGTTTCGATGGCATCGCCGAGTCCTGGTGTCTCGCGGTGATTGAGTACCCGCACTCCGGTGAGCGTGCCCTCGGCACTAATGCCGACCAACAGGCGGATGTCGCCGCTGTATCCATCCGGTGCGACGACCGGGAATAGCACCGCCACCGGTTCGAGCCCGCGTCGTGCCCGGTAGGCGGTGAGAACTTCGTCGGTGCCCAGGAGCTCGGGGTCATGGATGGTCATGACATCGTCCAGCAGCGCGTTGGTGTAGCGGTCTGCCGGGACGACTTCGTTCAGTGTGCTGCGCAGTGAGGCCCGTTGCTGTTCAACAATGCGCTCACGGGTCAGGGCTTCGGTGCCGGCCACGAGCACGCCTCCGATCACGGCGAACAGTGCCAGCAGGCCGGCACTGCCCAACATCTGGCGTCGCAGGTTGTTGCTGGCTTCACTCATGGTCGGCCGTAGACCCTGGGCTGGGTATGGGCATCCAGTAGCGGTACGGTCAGATTCATCAGCAATACGGCGAAGGCCATGCCATCGGGATAGCCGCCCCAGGTCCGGATGACATAGACCAGCAGGCCGATGCCGACGCCGAAGATCAGCTTGCCGCGCGGAGTCGTGGCGCCGGAGACCGGGTCGGTGGCGATGAAGAATGCCCCCAGCATGGCCGCGCCACTGGTCCAGTGGAACAGCGGGGACGCGAAGCGGTCGGCATCCAGCAACCAGGGCAGCAAAGCCATCAGGCCGAGTCCTGCGAGGACCGCGGCTGGAATGCGCCAGCTGATGTCCCGGCGCCAGCAAAGCCACAACCCGCCCGCGAGAAACGCGAGATTAATCCAGAGCCAGCCCGTGCGGCCCGGCAGTCCGGCCAGTGCCTCATCGACCAGCAGGTCCTGGGAGAGCCCGCTGCGCAGCGCATCCAGTGGCGTGGCGCCGGTTAGCCCGTCCAGCTGCTCGGCGCCCAGGCCCAGCCACTGGGCCTGCAAGGTGGTCCCGGCGGCCACGGCCTGCTGGCTCCAGTAGGTTAGCTCGGTCGGGAAGGAGATCAGCACCACCACGTAGCCAACCATGGCCGGGTTGAACGGGTTCTGCCCCAGCCCGCCGTATAGCTGCTTGCCCAGTACGATGGCCAGGGCGCTGCCTGTCGCGGTCAGCCACCAGGGGGCCAGGGGGGGGAGAGCCAGGGCGAAGAGCACGGCGGTGAGCACGGCTGTCCAGTCGAGCAGGAAGCGCTGGACCGGACGTCGGCGCAGACGCAGCATGGCGGCTTCGGTCGCCAATGCCGCTGCCACTGCGATCAGCAGGTTACTGATCACGCCGATACCAAAGCAGATCACCATGGCAGCGATGCCGGGTAATAACGCCATCAGGACCCGGCGCATCAGCCCCCCGACCGTGGGGCGCACCGGCAGGTGCGGCGAGCTCAGCGTGGTGTTCACGTCGCGTCTCCGGAAGGCGATTCACGCCGGTCGGTCCCTGGCCCGTTGTCCGACGGGCCAGGCGAGTCTGGCTGGCTGGTCTTCGGGCCAGCTTCAGGTGGCAGGTCCGGCTTGGTTGCGGCCGGCTTGGCCGCCGCAGCCGGAGCGCCTCCCGTCTTGTCACGCGACTTGGCCTTTGCCCGCGCGATCGCAGCGGCGACCGGATCGTCCGTTGCTGCTGTCTCACCGCCTGCGGCTTGCGCGGCTGCGGCCTTCTTTTCGGCTTTGGCGCGCAGCGCGGCCTTCTTGGCCTCGCGGGCGGCTTTTTTCTCGGCTTCTTCTCGCTCGAGTCGTGCCTGGCGGGCCTCGTGGCGCTGACGTGCGACATCCGCCTTACGCTGGGCGCGTTCTTCTGCCCAGATCTCGGTCTTGGCGTGGCGGTAGTACTGCACCAGCGGGATCTGGCTGGGGCAGACCTGGGCGCAGCAGCCACACTCGATACAGTCGAACAGCTTGTAGTCCTGCGTTTTGTCGAATTCCTGCGCCCGGGCATGCCAATACAGCTGCTGTGGCAGCAGGCCGGCGGGGCAGGCGTCAGCACAGGCGCCGCAGCGTATGCAGGGCATGGCGGGCGTGTCGGGGCGCAGGTCCTGCGGGCGCAGGGCCAGGATGCAGTTCGTGGCCTTGACCACCGGCACGTCCGCTCCGGAGAGCGCAAATCCCATCATCGGTCCGCCCATGATGAGACGCACATCGGGATCAACCAGTCCACCGGCCTGGGCGAGCAGTTCACGGACCGGGGTGCCGATACGTACCCGCAAATTGCAGGGATTGGCGATGCCGGGCCCGGTCACCGTGACCACGCGGTGGGTTAATGCACGTCCCAGCGTCACCGCCTCCCAGACCGCGACGGCCGTGCCGGGGTTGTGGCAGACGATTCCGATATCCAGCGGTAACCCGTGACTGGGAATCTCGCGGCCGGTGAGGGTCTGGATGAGCTGCTTTTCGCCGCCTTGCGGGTAGCGAGTGGGCACGGTGACCACGGTGACTCGCTCGTCGCCTCGTCGGCTGACGGCATCGATCAGTGCATCGATGGCGTCGGGCTTGTTGTCTTCAACGCCGATTAGGCAACGCTGGGCATCCAGCGCATGCAGCATGATTTGCACGCCATTGAGGATGTCGTCCGCGCGTTCGCGCATCAGGGCCTGATCGCAGGAAATGTAAGGCTCGCACTCGGCGCCATTGATGACCAGCGTGTCGACGACACTCGACCCGGGGTTGAGCTTGATAAAGCTGGGGAATGCCGCGCCACCCAAGCCCACCACGCCCGCCTGACGAATACGATTGCGCAGTGCGGTGGCATCCATCGCCAACCCGTCGGCGGGTGTGTCGGGTTGCTGCGTGTCCTGCCCGTCTGGCTCGATCACGACGCAGGGCGCAGACAGCCCAGACGGATGGGGGACCGGGCGGGGCTCAATAGCCACGACCGTGCCGGAGGTCGCCGCATGAACCGGGGTGGACACATAGCCCTCGGCAGCGGCCAGCGGCTGGCCACCCAGGACGTGCTCTCCGATGCTCACCAGACATTTGGCCGGCTGGCCGATGTGCTGGGATAGGGGCACCACGAGCTGCTGCGGCAGCGCCGCGTCCTGAATGGGGGCGGACAGCTTGTGGTAGTCCAGCGCCAGTCCGCCGGGAAACCGGAACTGGGCCTGCGCGTGCACGCTCATGCTGCCGTGTCCTGTTGCGGCGTCGGCCAGCGCCAGGTCGTGATGTCATCGCGTACCGGCAGCATGTCGATGCAGTCGACCGGGCAGGGCGGGACACAAAGATCGCAGCCGGTGCATTCCTCGGCAATCACCGTATGCATTTGCTGGCGGGCTCCGACGATGGCGTCGACCGGACAGGCCTGGATACAAAGCGTGCAGCCGATGCATTCGTCCTCGCGGATGAATGCCACGGTGGGCAGCGCCTTCGCTTCGCCGTTGTCCGGATTCAGGGGCTTGGGTTCGCGGCCCAACAGCTCCGCGAGCTTGATGACGCCATCCTCGCCGCCAGGGGGGCACTGGTTGATGTCGGCCTCGCCATCAGCGATCGCCTGCGCATAGGGGCGGCAGCCCGGGTAGTTGCATTGCCCACACTGGGTTTGCGGCAGGATGCGGTCGATCTGGTCGACCAGCGGATCGCCTTCGACCTTAAAGCGCACCGCCGCGAAGCCCAGCACCAGCCCGAAGGCTGCCGCCAGCGCCGTCAGCGCGAGAATGGCGCCCAGCATCGCCTACACCAGCCCCGTGAAACCCATGAACGCCAGCGACATGATGCCGGCGGTGACCAGGCCAATGGGGGCGCCCTTGAAGGCCTCGGGGACATCTGCCACGGCCAGTCGTTCGCGGATTGAGGAGAACAGAATCATGACCACGGAGAATCCGGCCGCTGCGCCAAATCCATACAGTGCCGATTCGATGAACCCGTTGGCTTGCCGAACATTCAGCAGTGCCACGCCGAGCACCGCACAGTTGGTGGTGATGAGCGGCAGGTAAATGCCCAGGACTTCGTACAGCAGGGGGCTGGACTTGCGCACGACCATCTCGGTGAACTGCACGACCGCCGCGATGACCAGAATGAAACTAATGGTGCGCAGATAGCCCAGTCCCAGCGGATCGAGCAGGTAGGTTTCGACCAGGTACGCGCTAATGGCCGAGAGCGTCAGCACAAACGTGGTGGCGCCGGCCATGCCGATCGAGGCCGACAACTTGTTGGACACGCCCATGAACGGGCACAGGCCAAGGAACTGGACCAACACGAAGTTGTTGACCAATACGGTGCCAACCAGGATGAGCAGATAGTCATGCATGGGGCGCTGGACTCTTAATGCGGTACGCGGCCTGGAGTGCCGGCCCTTCGGGCCAGCCTTCCACGAGGCTACTTCACCCGGGAGCCGGGTGTCGCACCTGAATCAGGGCTGATCACGTAAATGCCCTGATCATTGCCCGCTGCGATGACCATGCCTTCGGACACGCCGAAACGCATCTTGCGTGGTGCCAGGTTGGCGACCACCACGACCAGCTTGTCCTTGAGCTGCTCTGGCTCGTAGGCCGACTTGATACCGGCAAAGACATTGCGGGTGCCCAGTTCCCCGACATCCAGCGTCAATTGCAGCAGCTTGTCGGCGCCCTCGACCGGTTGCACGTCGGCCACGCGTGCCACGCGCAGATCCACCTTCATGAAGTCGTCGATGCCGATCACGTCGTCCTGCGTCGGGGCGGCTTTGGCGGGTGTTTTCGCGGCGGCTGCCATCTCCTTGGCGGCGTCTTGCATGGCGGTGACCTGTTTTTCCTCGATGCGTGTCATCAGGGGCTTGAACTTATTGATGGACTGGCCGTGCAGCGGCTGACCCAAGGCCGACCACTGCAGGGGCGATAGATTAAGAAAAGCCTCGACCTTGGCTGCCATTGTCGGCAGTACGGGCTTGAGGTAAACCGTGAGATCACGGAATGCCGTCAATGCCGTGGTGCACACCCGCTGCAGATCGGCGCCGCGTTCTGGGTCTTTGGCGATGACCCAGGGCTGCTGCTCGGCGATATAGGCGTTGACCGCATCGGCCGCCGCCATGGCCAACCGCGTGGCCTTGGCGAAATTGCGTGCGTCGTAGGCCGCTGCAATGTCGTCTGCGACGGCCGTTACCCGCTCCAGCACGGCCTGGTCGACCGCATCGCCCAGCACCCCGCCGAAACGCTTGGTGATGAAATTCGCCGTCCGGCTCGCAATGTTGACGTACTTGCCCACCAGGTCGGCATTGACGATCTGCATGAAGTCCTGCAGGCCCAGGTCCATGTCTTCAATGGAGCCGGTAATCCGCGAGGCGTAGAAATAGCGCAACGGTTCGGCGGGCAGGTGGTCCAGCCAGGTGCGGGCCGTGATGAACGTGCCGCGCGACTTGGACATCTTCTCCCCGTTCAGGGTGATCATGCCGTGCGCGAACACGCCGGTTGGCGAGCGAAAGCCGGCGGCCTCCAGCATGGCCGGCCAGAACAGGGCATGAAAGTAGATAATGTCCTTGCCGATGAAATGATAGACCTCGGCCTCTGAGTCCTTGGACCAGATGGCGTCAAAGTCAATCTCCGGATCGCGCGCGGCCAGGTGCTTCAGACTGGCCATATACCCCACCGGGGCGTCCACCCAGACATAGAAATACTTGCCTGGCGCGCCTGGAATCTCGAAGCCGAAGTAGGGTGCGTCTCGGGAGATATCCCAGTCTTTCAGCCCGGCCTTGAACCACTCAGCCAGTTTGGGTGCCACGGAATCCTGCACCACGCCGGAGTCCAGGAACTCGCGCAGATAGGTCTCCATGGTCGGCAGCCGGAAAAAGAAGTGCTCCGAGGATTTCTGTACTGGGGTCTCGCCGGAGACCACCGACACCGGGTCAATCAGATCCGTCGGCCGGTAGGTTGCACCACAGGCCTCGCAGTTGTCCCCGTACTGATCTGGCGTCTTGCAGCTGGGGCAGGTTCCCTTGATGAAGCGATCGGGCAGGAACATGCCGCGCTTGGCGTCATAGGCCTGCTCCACGTCACGTGCATCAATAAGCCCGGCGTCCTGAAGCCGGTTGAAGATCAGCGCCGCCAGTTCCGCATTCTCGTCGGAATGGGTGGAGTGGTAGTTGTCGTACTCCACGCCGAAGTCGACGAAATCACGCAGGTGTTCGTTCTTGAATCGACCGATCAGCTCTTCCGGTGTGATGCCCTCGGCCTCTGCCTTAAGCATGATCCCCGAGCCATGGGCGTCGTCCGCGCAGCAATAAATGACGCGGTGCCCCGCCATTCGCTGATAGCGCACCCAGGTATCACTTTGGACGTGTTCCACCATGTGGCCGAGATGAATCGGTCCATTGGCGTAGGGCAGTGCGCTGGTGACGAACAGAGTGCGGGACATGGCCCAGAAATCTCCGGATCAAAGGGCGGCGGATTATGCCACAGCCCCTCTGCGCCTCTGCGGGGGAAGCGCGGAGCGTGCATGCCTGAGTTGAACCCCGGCCGCTGCATGTCGATGCTGACGTCAGTCTGATGTTGTCGCTGATCCGATACATCGTAAGCTTTTGTTTTATATGTAAAAAATAGGCAAGGAAAATCCGTTTGTCGTCAGCGAGCGACGGAATATGGGTCTTGGCGAGGCTTCTTTGGCGGGCGTGCTGGCTTAGTGCAGCGCAAGTTGCTGTTTATTAAGAACAAAAATCAGATGGCATGACCCTGGCAAAAGAACTGGCATGCGGCGCGATTGCACCTGCCTGACGCGGGTTCCGCGACGCACTCAGTTCATCGAAAGCAAGGGAAAACCATGAATCAGTCAAAGAACGGGACAGCTTTGAATCGTTGGATTGCAGCAGGGGCCGTTGCCGCCTGCGCGGCCAGCCTCCAGGCCTGTGGCGATGTGGTGGGAACCGATTCAGCCGAGGCAGACGATGCGACGACCCAGGTGGCCGCGGCGCAAGCCTGTGAACGCTGCGGGACGATCACCGCCATCACGCCCGTCGAGGTCGAAGGCGAAGCCTCCGGCGCTGGAGCGGTGGCCGGCGCCATCATCGGTGGCGTGGTTGGTCATCAGTTCGGTAGCGGTTCAGGTAACGACGCCGCAACGGCTGCCGGTGCCGTCGGCGGGGCTGTAGCCGGCAACGAAGTCGAGAAAAACCGCAACGGCAGCACGATCTACAAAGTGACCATCGACATGGAAAGCGGTGGAACACAGACCGTGAATCTCGCATCTGCGACCGGCTTCAGCGTGGGCGACGACGTTCGCGTGTCCGGCGATCAACTGGTCCACATCTAACAACCGTCGCCATGCGCGTCGGTGTGGACCGGCGACGTATCGCGGCCAAGCATTTCAATCAGGAGTAAGACAGTGAAGGGAACAACGATGAAAAAGTTCGCCATGTTCGGGGCGGCCTGCCTGCTGGCCATTGGTGCCTCGGGGTGCGTGACGACGGGTGATTTGGAAGAGGTGCGTGCCATGGCTGAGCAAGCGGCGCAGGACGCGGCCGCGGCACAGCAATCGGCCAATGCCGCTGAGCGCAAGGCCACGGCCGCGCAATCGACGGCATCTGAAGCCAACGCTCGGGCCACACGTGCAGAAGAGGCGGCCAACGCAGCCGAACAGTGCTGTAAGGCCAACACCGAGCGCATGAACCGCATGTTCGAAAAGTCCATGCAGAAATAAGACCGATGGTTGCCCCGGCCGGCACGGCTCGGCCGGGGGTTTTCGGCACAAAGCTCACGAGACAAGGAAGCGACGAATGACAACTAAGGGATTCGCCAAACTGGCCGGTATCGCGGCACTCGGCTGCTCGGCCACCGCAATGGCACATAACTACACGTATATCGATGCGCTGTATCTGAACACCGACCCCGATTTCGGTGAGGACTATGACGGTTTCGGTATTGGCGGGGCCGCCGCAGTGAGTCCGGATTTGCACCTGTTCGGTCAGATTTCGGATCAGGACGAGTTGGAACGGCTCACCGCTGGGCTTGCGTTGAATCACAATCTGCAACCGGGACTGGATCTGGTCGCAGGTGCTTCGTTCGAATCGGTGGAAATCGGCAACAGCGATGACACCGGGATTGGGCTGCGTGCAGATCTGCGCTGGCTGGTCCCCGACACTCGCCTGGAACTCTCGCCAGGGCTGCGCTATGTCGATCTCTACGATGACGGCGATACGGCACTACGTGTGGCCGGACGATACGGCCTGACACCCGCCGTAAAACTACAGGCAGCCATGGAATTTGCCGACGATGCGGACACCGTGTCGGCCGGGGCTCGCTTCGAGTTCTGATTGATGGCTGTTCGCAAGCAATCCATGGCCCAGGCAGCAGACGCCGAGTTGCGCGAGGGCGCAGGCCGAGCGGCTGAGCACGCATGGCGCCGCGGTGCGACGCGGCACTCGCCAGCGCAGCGCCAGCAGCTCCGTGCGGCGATTCGTGCAGCGCGCCGGGAGCATCTTCGGCGTTCGCTAGAGGCCTTGGTTCAGGTGTTCGTCTGGGTGAGTTGCGCGCTGTTGCTCACATCCGTGGTCATCCACGCGCTGCATCCGGATGAGGTCGGCGGCCTGTTGGAATGGGTGACGCTGGCCGCAGAGCCGCTGGCTCGCCCCTTCGATGGCCTACTGCCTCGTGTCGAGGTGTTGGGTGCCCGCATCTGGACCGACTTATTGCTTGCGGCGCTCGTCATCTGGCTGGTTGGGCGTGGCGCCATTAGCGCGCTTCGCCTGCTGCTAGGTGAACAATCATCCGACCCTTGGTCGGCCAGCCGTCCTTTCGACGGGTCTCGGTCCTGAAGGGTCTAACCGTGTTTCGTCCTCGTGTCCATATGCCACTCCCCCCCTCCCCGCAAGCCGGCGAGTTTTAGCACTCGCAGGTTTTGGATGCCTGGACGAATCAAGGCGGCCTTCGGGCCGCCTTTCTTATGCGGGGTCGTCCGCTGACTCTGTGTGAGTGGTGGGTGCGTGCGGCGCGGGTGCCAGCTGTTCAGGGTGGGCCAGCAGCGGAACGATTTCCGGCATGCCCACGGCCGAGGCGGCGATCTCGCGAACCCGGTCCAGGTCGACCACGGCGCCCGGCCGCTCCTCCAGCGCCACCGCCAGTGCGGCGTCCAGTGGTTCCAGCGACTGCTGGTCCGGTGCGCCGGGCACCCAGGCTGCGTGCGCTTCCAGCCATAAGGTCTCGCCGATCCAGCGGAACTTGAATGGCTGATTGACCAGGTCCACGCGGGTGTCGACGGTGACGTTGTCGTACAACCAGGCAATGTCGGCCGGGTACATGCGGATACAACCATGTGTGACCTGCATGCCGATGCCGGCGGGTCGGTTGGTGCCGTGGATGAGATAACCCGGCAATGCCAGTCGCAGGGCATGCTGGCCCAGCGGGTTATCCGGTCCCGCCGGTACGACATCGGGCAGGGTTTCTCCGCGCGCCTGCGCCTCTTCGCGGATGGACTGCGGCGGGGTCCAGGTCGGATCCTTGATGCGCTGGGTGATCTGTGTCGTTCCCAGCGGGGTGCGCCAGTCCTGTCGGCCGACGCTAATCGGGAAGCTGACGACCCGGCCACGCTCCGGGGTTGCCGGGTCCGCGAACAGGACATACAGGCGCATCTCGGCGACGTTGATCAGAATCCGGGTCTCGCCCGCGTCCGGGTCGGGCTCCAGCCAACGGGGGAGCAGATGCTGGGCCGGCAGGATAACGGTCCGACCTTCGCCGGGCAGCCAGGGGTCGATGCCCGGATTGGCCTGGCGGATCTCGGTAAACCCGACGCGGTACCGCCGAGCCATGTCGATAATGGTGTCCTCGGCGGTGACGATGCGCTCCACTGGCTGCCCGATGCTGGGCGGAAACCCCACGGCCGCTGCGCCGAGCAGCCACGCCGCAGCGATCATTCCTTGAAGTCGCCCGGATCGACGTCGTGTCGGGCCAGCAATTTGTAGAACTCGGTGCGATTACGCTCAGCCATGCGTGCAGCCTGGGAGACGTTGCCACCGGCGATCTTGAGCAACTTGACCAGATAGTCACGCACGAATTCGTCCCGGGCTTCGGCCAGCGGTGTGATGCGATGGGCTGCCTGCCCCAGCGCCCGGCGAACGAGCTCGGCATCGATGACACGCCCGGGCGCCAGCGCAACGCAACGCTCCAGCACGTTGGAGAGCTGGCGGATGTTGCCGGGCCAGTCGGCCCCGACCAGCCACTCCAGTGCCTCCGGTGCAAGCACCTTGCGGCGGGTATTGCGTGTCAGTTTGACCAGCAGGTGGTCCGCCAGTAGAGGAATGTCTTCGCGCCGCTCGTCCAGTGGTGGCAGGTGCAGCGTGACGACATTGAGTCTGTACAGCAGGTCCTCCCTGAACCGGCCATCGGCGATCGCCTGGTTGAGGTCCTGATGTGTGGCCGACAGTACGCGGACATCCACATCGATGGATCGCGCGCTGCCGACCGGGCGAATCTGCCGTTCCTGGAGCACGCGCAGCAGCTTGACCTGCAGCTCCATGGGCATGTCGCCGATTTCGTCCAGAAACACGGTGCCGCCCTCAGCGGACTGGAACAGCCCGGTGTGATCACGGGTGGCGCCGGTGAACGACCCCTTGGTGTGACCGAACAACTCGGATTCCAGCAGGTCGGCCGGAATCGCGCCGCAGTTGATGGCGATAAAGGGCTTCTTGCAACGCGAGCTGGCGTTGTGGATGGCTTGGGCCAGGACTTCTTTCCCGGTCCCGCTGGCGCCTTGGATGAGCACGCTGGAATCGGTGGCGGCGACACGCCGGGCATCATCCAGCACCTGGGTCATGACCGGGCTGGCGGTGATGATGTCTTCGGCCCAGTCCTGGTCTCCATCCCCTGTGGATTGGGCCACGGCACTGCGGACCCGATCGATTAGCTCGGCGTGGTCCACGGGCTTGGTCAGAAAGTCGTAGGCGCCGGATTGTGTGGCCTCGACCGCGTCGGGGATGGTGCCGTGCGCCGTGAGCAAAATGACCGGTAGCCCCGGGTAGTGCTCGCGCAGATTCTCCAGCAAACCCATGCCGTCCATCCCGTCCATCTTGAGGTCGGTGACCACGATGGCCGGGCGTTCGCGGCGTACGCTGGCCAGCGCGGCCTCGGCACTTTCGGCCTCTTGAACATCGAAGCCCGCCGCGCCCAGGCGCATGGACAACAGGCGACGCAGGCCGTCGTCGTCATCGACGAGCAGAATGGATGCGTCAGTCATCTAGTCGAATCCTCGGTCGGTTGAGCGCTCGATGGATGTGAGCGCGTCGATTTGATCCTGCATTTCGCGGATGGTTCGTTCACGGGTGTCGACGGTTTGCTCCAGCACCAGCAGACGCTCTTTCAGCGCGCGGTGTTGTTCCATCCAGGCGGCGAGTGTGTCGCGGCTGGAAATCAGGAAACGGCGCGTCCAGCGATCCAGTTCGGTCGGGCCATCCAACAGCTGTGCAAACTGCTGCTCAGCTGCTTCAGGGGCAAAGCCGCCATGGCCGGGGCGTGCCTGTAGCAAGGCGAGCCGAGCCTGGTCGCAGGCCCCCGCGGCGCCCATGTCGGATTGGCTCAGGCCTTCGGTGGCTGTCTGCAACTCCAGCGCTGTGTAGTCAGCGACCGTGGCCGCGAAGGCCGGGAGGCCAGGGCAGACCGTGGGCGCCGGATCCGCGGCTGCCGTTTCCGGTGTTACACCTGCGGGTCCCGCGGGCAGCAACTGGCACCCGGCCAGGACCAGGCCCATCAAGGGCATGACGAGAGTACGTGCGGCGTTCATAGTGTTTTTGGTGCCTGCAGGGTGAACAAGGCCCCGCCATTGGGGCTGGAGTCTACGTGGACAATTCCCCCATGCCTACGCATGCAGGTTGCGACCACCGCCAGCCCGATGCCACTGCCAGCCAAGGGACCATGGCCACTGCCGGAGCCCTGGACAAAGGGCTCGAAAATCGAGTCGCGCTCGGCCACGGCGACCCCAGGCCCCGCGTCTTCGACCGACAGCCACCAGGCGTCTTCGCTGTCGTCTCCACGGACGATGATCTCGCCGGCCTCTGGCGAATACTTGATGGCGTTGGAGACCAGATTGCTGATCGCGAGTTGAAGGCTGTCCACATGCCCGATAATTGTGATGTCGCGGGTTTCGTTCAGCACCTTGAGCTGGCTGGCACGTGCGGACAGGCGGTGCCCCATCAACACCTTGTCGACCAGGCCGCGTAGCCGGATGGGCTCCATCTCGGGTGTTTGGGTCGCGTCCGCCCAGGCATGGAATTTGAGCAGGTTTTCGATCAGGCGTTTGAGCTGGTCTGCGCTGACCGAGAGAATGTCCAGCACTTCGCGCTGCTGGGGCGTCGGCTCACCCGTGACCCCCTCTCGCAACAGCGCCAATCCCTCGACAAAGCTGGCCAGCGGCGTCTTCAGTTCGTGGGACATATGCTGGAGAAAGCGGTCTTTCTCCTGCTCCATCGCCAGCAGTTGCTGACGCATCCAGTCGAGCTGATGGCCGAGTTCCACCAGTTCTGCCGGGCCTTCGACTTCGACCGGCTGATCCAGGCGCCCCCGGCCCATGCGGCGGATGGCCAGCGAAAACTGGCGGATCGGCCGAACCGTTAAGTACGTGAAAATGATGGCCAGCGCGATGGACGCAGGGATGAGTGCCACCGTCGGCAACGCCAGCTGCCGGCGCGCCCGGTCTGCCTGCTGGTTGACCGCCCGGACCTCCTGGTCGACGTAGGTGTTGATCTCCTGAATCACTTCGCGACGGTGCAGGTCCAGGTTGCCGATGTCGGCCAGCGCCGGTTTGGCGTCCGGCAAGCCGCCTTCCAGGCGCTGGGGCAACGACAACACGGTCTGGCGGATGGCCAGCAAGGGCGTCATCGGAACCGCATCCGGGAACAGGCCTAGCGCATCCAGGGTGGTTTCGACCGTGTCGACCCGATTCTCCACCACGGTCAAGCCCTCGGGATCTTGCAGGATGGCGTACTGGCGTGCCGCTCGATCCAATGAACTGATCTGGTCCCCCAGGGCCGCGCCCAGGTCGACCAGCGAGGCCGTGTCGGCGACCAGGCGTTGGGATTGCCGGGTGAGTTCGCCCACCGATCGATAGGCGACGGGAATGGAGATCATCAGTGGCATCGCCACCAGCAGGTAACCGGTGGCGACCAGCGTCAGCATCGATCGCGGGCGAAAGCGAATCATGTCCGGTGATGGCTCGGATCAGGTGGGGTGATGCGCTGATTGTTTGTTCGGGTGACCATCCTTGGCATGCGCAGGAGTCTACCTGACCGTGTGCGGGAATCATCGCGATGCGGGCCAGCATCGGCGGTCGCGGTGATACACTCGCGCGCCCCTGTCCCCACCTCGGGGCGCTGGCTGGAGCACGCACGATTTCCACTTCGACTGATGCATTGCGCGCCGCACTTGCGGATGAACTGATTCCCTATCTGGACACCGACTGGGTCTCCGCCGGTGCCATCCGTAAGCTCGAGGACCGACGCGTCGAACTGGTCCTGGGCTTTTATCTGGGCGACGAGCAGGCTGGCCTGCTCGAGCGATTACGAGCCCGTTGCGCCCAGGCCACCGGGCATCCGGTCGCGGTGTCGCTGGACATCGAAATCGGCGTGCACGCCGTTCAGCAGAATCTGCGTCCTCTACCGAATATCCGGAATATTCTGGCCGTGGCCTCCGGCAAAGGCGGCGTGGGCAAGTCCACGGTGTCGGCCAATCTGGCGCTGGCCTTGCAGCAGGACGGAGCCCGCGTCGGTTTGCTGGATGCGGATATCTACGGGCCCAGCCAGCCACGGATGATGGGCACGAGTGCCCGGCCGCAGTCACCTGACGGCAAATCGATGCTGCCGGTGCCGGCGCATGGTCTGGCGACCATGTCCATCGGTTATCTCATCGATGCCACGGAGCCGACGATTTGGCGCGGACCGATGGTGACGCAGGCGCTACAGCAACTGCTCACGGAGACGCGCTGGCCCGAGCTGGACTACCTGGTGATCGACTTGCCGCCCGGCACGGGCGATACCCAGCTATCGCTGGTCCAGCGCATCCCGGTGAGCGGTGCGGTCATCGTCACCACACCACAGGATATTGCGCTGCTCGATGCGCGGAAGGGCCTGGAGATGTTCCGCAAGGTGCATGTGCCGGTATTGGGCGTGGTGGAGAACATGGCCTACCACCGCTGCAACAACTGCGGTGAGGTCAGTCATATCTTCGGTCAGGGCGGCGGACGGCGCCTGGCTGAGGCCACCGGCGTGCCCGAACTGGGCCAGCTGCCATTGGATGCGGCGATTCAGTTAGCGGCGGACGGCGGCACACCGACCGTCGCGGCCGACCCGGCGTCCGAGAATGCCCAGGCGTATCATGCGATGGCCCGCCGCGCCGCTGCGGCCCTGGCCGGCCGCGTGCAGGGGCAGGGCAGCCGGTTTCCCGAAATCGAGATTGTTGACGACTAGGCCGCCCCGTGCAGGCCTTGGTTGCACCCAACGCACGTAACAACGCATTAGCAGGCACAAGCAGATGAGTATCAAGTCTGATCGCTGGATTCGACGGATGGCCGCCGAGCAGGGAATGATCGAACCGTTCGCCGACGCCCAGGTTCGGGCGGTCGACGGTCAGCGCATCGTGTCCTATGGCGTGTCCAGTTATGGCTACGACGTGCGCTGTGCCGACGAGTTCAAAATCTTCACCAATATCAACACCGCCATCGTCGATCCCAAAGCCTTCGACGAAAAAAGCTTTGTCGACTTCAAGGGCGACTGCTGCATTATTCCGCCGAATTCGTTTGCCCTGGCTCGGACCATCGAGTATTTCCGCATTCCGCGCAGTACCCTGACCATGTGTCTGGGCAAGAGCACCTATGCGCGCTGCGGGATCATCGTCAACGTGACGCCGCTAGAACCCGAGTGGGAAGGTCACGTGACGCTGGAATTCTCGAATACCACGCCGTTGCCAGCGAAGATCTACGCCAACGAGGGCGTGGCGCAGATGCTGTTCTTCGAGTCCGACGAGATCTGCGACGTCTCCTACATGGATCGCGGCGGCAAGTACCAGGGTCAGCGCGGCGTTACGCTGCCGAAGACCTGATCGCAGCGCTGGCCTCACGCCGCGGGAAGCGCGGGGCGCCGCACTAAGGATCTGGTGGCGACCGGACTGGTGGAGCGACAGCCCGCTGGTTACGCGCTGACTGATCTGGGGCGCGAGCTGCTGCAGATCTATCAGCCCTTGTCGGAGTGGGCACAGCGTTGGGTGGCCACCACCGGTGGCTATCCGCCCCCGGCCTGAATCCTCGAACCTGATCGATACCGGCCGGTGCTGTCTTCCAAGGCGCGTGGAACGGGAATTCGATAGGTGACGAAGTGGCTGCCCATGTGGTCATGCGATTCGACGGACAAGGCCAACTGCAACAGCCACGTCGAGGGCCTGCGGCTTTGATGCAGGCGGACAAGCACCGTGGCATGCCCGAACGTCATGGCCCAGGTCAGCAGCGCCTGGTAAACACGGCGGCCAACGCCCCACCAAGCGGCATCCAGCACCAGGGCCAGTTCGTAGTCGGCGCCATCCGGCTGGATGCCGCACCAGCCGGCCAGATGACCATCGACCCGCACGGCGCGAACTCGGCAGCCAGGCAACGCGTCGATGCCTTGCTTGTGACGTAGCCACCGGCGAACGGCGCTGCGGTCGAACCGGGGGTGCTCGATGAGGTGCCGGCGAACGGCCGGGCTGTTGAGGATGGGTAGCCAGGAACCCGGCGACTGACTGGTCAGGTCCGGATAGTCGATGTGCCGGTCGCATGACCGTCGGGTCATGGCAGGCGGAGCAAGTCGTGGGCACCGCGCGCCACCGGAAGCCGGTAGCCGCTGCGTTGCAATCGGTCATCGGTTACGGTCCAGAATTCGACCAAGCCTTGGTCACCGCCTCGCAAGTGGAAGATCGCCACGGCGATGGCGTCGCCGTCCGCATCGAAGACGGCATCCTCGGGCAGCAGGCCCTCGAAATGTGCCTCGTCGAGCACCTGACCCTGGCCGCGCTCGGCATCGAAGCCGATCAGCGAGAGCGAGGCGGTGTCACGCCCGGGAAACCACCGTGCCGGGATGCTGTCGGGAAGATAGGTCCGGTTCATGTTGACCGCGACCAGACGCGACCCATCCGGACTCATTGCCCAGCCCTCGGGGCTACGGCCGACCTGAATACGGTCGCTGATGCGGTGATGCCCCTGCGCGTCGAAGGCGATCGCCACGATCTGGCCTGCGTCGTTGAACAGGAAGTCTTTCGCTGACGCATTGTCCCCCCAGCCGACGTCCGCGATGACAAAGTACTGTCCTGCGGGGTGAAAGGCGCCCACGGTCAGCGTTTCGCCCACACGCACCGGTGTGCCCAATGGGCGAATCCCGGTCGGTCGACCCTGTTGGTCGTAGTCCACGGCCCAGAACTGGACCTGTCGGTCCGACACACTCGCCGCCAGGACATGGCCGTCGGGGTGCCATGCCAGCGACCGAATGCCCGGACGGGCGACATCGCCGAAGTCCACAGCGGCGGCAAAGGGATACCGCGCATCTGGTACGCCGTTGTGCACGGCCACCAGCACGATTTCTGCACCGGGCTCCTCGGAGGCGATGGCGAGATAGTGGCCATCCCGGCGAACGGCAACAGAACCCAGGTTGCGGCCCACCTTGCGGACATCCACGACGCGCGGTTGCGGGGTCAGGCTCACGGTCGTCAAGGTGCCGCCCTGGGGGAGGTCTTCGTAGACGCTGTTGGGGACGGCGGTCCAGTGCTTGGGTGGTGCGCCCCGGGTGTCGGCGACATAGGCGTAGCGGCCATCGGGTGACACGTCGACCGTTTGCGGCCATCCGACGACCGAATTGGAGGCCGGCACCGCCGCCACACGCGGGTTTTCGACCGGGGATGGGAGAGACAGCACGCTGAGCGTGTCGGTCGCTCCGGGCAGCGGGCGAAGCTGGCGGTCTCCGTAGGCCGTGGCCCACTGGTCGACATCTGAGGCCGCGATCAGGCCGCCGGCCGTAAACGGAATCTGGTCCGGCAGTGGCTGCGTCGCTGAGGCAGTGCGCGGGCGCTCTCCCGGCCAGCAACCGGTCGCGGCGAGCAGCACGGCGATGCCCGTCAGGGCGAGGAGCAGGATGAGGGATCGCGGCATGACAAGACACTCGTGCAAATGGGGTCTGATACGACGCGGTCGGCATGCCCGCATCGCTAAAAGCTTTCGAAATGAAAGGTATATCCGCAGAATTTTGCTTGTCAAGTGAAAGTTAGTTGATGCATGCTTGGTCCATGCGATTTTGTTCTCGTGATCACCGCAAGGATTCCGTGGCTCGCACGCTGGACCTGGTCGGCGACGGTTGGACCTTTCTTGTCTTGCGCGAGGCCTTTTTCGGAGTTCGTCGCTTTGATGCGTTTCAGAACACGTTGGGCATTGCGACCAACATCCTGGCGGACAGGCTGCGACGGCTGACGCGCGACGGCATCTTTGAACGCCAGCGTGACCCCGAAGATGGTCGCCGCTTCGAATACCGGCTTACGGAGCGCGGGCGCGACCTGTACTGGGTAACGCTGGCACTGATGCGCTGGGGGGATAAGTGGCTGGCCGATGAACAGGGGCCGCCACTGCAGCTGACGCATGACCGCTGCGGCAAGGATTTCACCCCGCAGACGGTGTGTTCGGCCTGCGGAGAAGAGATTGATCCGCGTGAGGTCAGCTACCGCAGTCGCCGCTAGCGCGACGCTGCGATCAGGTCATTGGGGGGAATGCGCCGCGCAGTGACCGAAGTCATCGTTCATCCGCGCAGTCGGTTCAGTCCGGCCGGGGTGTTCCCCCTGTCGGGCTAGGCGCGGGTCGCGTACGCAGCGCGATGGACAAGACCTCCGAATCATTCTTTCGCTGTTCAACGCGGACGGGGATGTAACCCAGTTCCGGCGCCACCCAGAAGATCGTGGTCTTGTTGGCATCCTTCACCCGCTCGACACGGATCGCGTCGAGTGTCCCGGCTGGGGTGTCGACGGACTCCCGGCCTTTGACCTGCAGGGTGTAGGTCTTGATGCGGTCGTCCTCGATCATCGTGAAATTGCGCGGTTCCGTGGGCAGGGCATCCGGATGACTGACCAGCATGTCGCGCACGGCCAGCTGGATCGCCAGGCGGTCCATCGCGTCTTCAGGGATTTGTCGCTGCTTGTCGCCGGGGCCGCGCACGGTGAGCGACTCCCAGTCGAAATGCAGGACAAAACTGTCCTCCGGCTCATCATCGCGTCGAAACTCGAAGCGCTGGGTGCGGATCTGGCCGTCGCGAACACAGAATTCGCTGATTTCGTGCAACTGGCCGATGAAGAGTCGCGCCAGTCCCACCGGCTTGGCGTCGTACCGGTAGACGTGGCAACCCGCCTCGGCGGCAGGCGCCAGCTCGAACTCGGCATAGCCCAGCGTTAACGGGCCCCGCGTCAGGCTGTAGGCCGCTTGCCAGGGCGCGAAGGGCGACAATGTCACGGCTTCTTGCGGGGCTGGCTGGGGCTCCTGAGCATTCAGTGGCGTGGCCACCAAGGCCGCAGCGATGAACAATCCTCGAATCATGGCGCAAGTCCTTCCTGTCATGCGTCTTGTGGCCAGCTTAGCGGCTGGTCGAGCGGATCCCCATCCATCCAGGCCTGGCCGTCGCGCCACTGTAGGCGCCGATCGGCCATCCAGCGTACCGCCAAGGGGTAGATGTTCAGTTCGATCTCTTCCATGACACGGCGAGCCAGGGTCTCGGGCGTGTCGGTTGAGCCGACGTTGATCCGGCCCTGTAGGACCACCGGGCCGCCGTCCAGTTCCTCGGTGACGAAATGGATACTGGCGCCATGCCACGGGTCGCCCGCTTCCAGCGCCCTGCGGTGGGTGTGCAGGCCGCGATACTTCGGCAGCAGTGAGGGATGGATATTCAGCAGGCGTCCCTCGAATCGACGAATGAAGGCGGGCGTCAGAATGCGCATGAAGCCGGCGAGGACCACGATATCGGGCCGACTGGCCTCGATGACTTCGGCCAACGCGGCGTCAAAGTCATCCCGGGAGGCAAAGTGCTTGTGATCGACCACCGTGGTTGCAATGCCAGCGGCCGCTGCACGATCCAGACCCTGGACGCCCGGTCGGTTGGAGACGACATGGACGATTTCGGCCCCGAGCTGACCCAGCGCCTGGGCGTCGATGAGTGCCTGCAGATTACGTCCGGTGCCCGAGATCAATACGACCAGTCGTGCCGGATTGGGTCCCGTCATCCTGTGATCAGCACCTGGCGTTCGCCTGCGGTGATCTCGCCAATGGTCCAGGCCTCGATGGCCTGTTCCTGAGCCACGGCCAGAACGGTGGTTTCGGCGTCCGCCGGCACGATGAGCGCCATGCCAATCCCGCAGTTGAACGTGCGCAGCATCTCTTCGTCGGCAATGTCGCCGGCTTGCTGCAGCCACTGAAACAGCGGCGTTTGAGGCCAGCGGCTGGTGTCGATGCGGGCCTGACACCCTTTCGGCAGCGAGCGGGGGATGTTCTCGAGCAGGCCACCGCCGGTGATATGCGCCATGCCGTGAATCTGCGCCCGCTTGAGCATGTCGTGCACGCAGCGGACATAGATCTGGGTCGGGGCCAGCAGTCGCTCGCCCAGGCTGCGGTCGTCACCCGGTAGCGGCGCGGATAGGTCCACCGCACTGACTTCGATCAGTTTGCGGACCAGCGAGAACCCGTTCGAGTGCACACCGGATGAGGCCAGGCCGATGATCCTGTCGCCTGGGCGGACCTGGCTGCCGTCGAGAATCGCGTCGCGCTCGACCACGCCGACGCAAAACCCGGCCAGATCAAAGTCGCCTGCGGCGTACATGCCGGGCATTTCCGCCGTTTCACCACCCACCAGCGCACAGCCGGCCTGTTCGCAGCCTTTTGCGATGCCGCGAATGACCGTGGCGGCCTGTTCCGTATCCAGCTTGCCGGTGGCGTAGTAGTCGAGGAAAAACAGCGGTTCGGCCCCGCCGACAAGAATGTCGTTCACACACATGGCGACCAGATCGATGCCCACACCCGAGACATCGCCCAACTCGATGGCCAGGCGTAGCTTGGTGCCGACACCATCGGTGCCCGACACCAGCACGGGCTGCCGGTAGCGGTCGACGGGCAGTTCGAACAAGGCGCCAAATCCGCCCAGCCCGCCGAGCACGCCGGGTCGCTGGGTGGCGGCAACCGCCGGCTTGATTGCATCCACCAGCGCGTTGCCCGCATCGATATCGACACCGGCGTCGCGATAAGTCAGTCCTGCCATGGAAGAGGCCTCGCAGAGAATGGGTCCGTGTCCGGGGGCGCGACAAGGCCCCGCGGCGGTGGCCGTCGGGTGCTGCCAACGACCGGCCAACACAATCGAGCCGTTTTCCGGCTCGGGGAGTGGGTACAATTGTAAACCATGCGTCTTATCTATCTGTCCGTGCTGGCCGCCGCGCTGGCATTTGCAAGCACCGTTCAGGCGGCTTCGGTTGTCGTACCCGACCTGTACACGGCGTCGACCTACACCGAGGGGCGGGGCGATAGCGCCCGGGCCGCCGGGCTGCGACAAACCTTTGCCAAGGTCTTGGTCAAGGCGACCGGCTCCGACGCGGTGCTAACCGCGCCGCAGACCGAGCTGCTGCTGGAGCGCGCCCCGGACCTGGTGACGATCTACCGGTTCGACCCCTTGCCGGCCCCCCAGACGAGCGAGCCGGACGCAGAGGGTTCAACGTCGCAGGCGCCGCCCAGCGAGGTGTACCGATTCACCGCGGAGTTCGAGCCACGGACGGTGCAGTTGTTGTTGCGCGATGCGGGGCTGTCTCCCTGGCCGGCGCGCCGACCGCTCACTCTCCTGTGGCTGACATTGGATCGCGGGGACATCATCAGCGGCGAGCAGCGCGATGAAGTGCAGGCCTTTGTGGACGAGGCAGAGCGCCTGGGGCTGCCGCTCGTGTTTCCGAGCATGGATTTGACCGACCAGCAGGCCATTCAACCGGCAGACATCCAGGGGTTCTTCCCGGAGCAGATTCTGCAGGCCTCGCGTCGATACGATCCGGCCACGGTGCTCGTCGGACGGCTGGAGCGCGACGGCAGCCTGTGGACCGCACGCTGGGCCATGTTGGAGCGCGATGCCAGCGCGGTGCGTTGGCAGAACAGCGACCCGGCGCTGGCCGTGCTGTTGACGCAGGGCGCGCAGGCGCTGGGCAGCCAGTTGCTGGCACGGTACGGGATCGGCACCGATCAGGCGGGGGCAAGCCAGGCGATTGAACTGGCGGTGTCGGGGCTGCGCACCCTGAGCGACTATGGTCGGGTGCTGAATTTCCTCAATGACCTGCCGCCGGTCAGCACCGTGACCTTGCGCCGCGCGCGGGCAGATGCAGTGGTCTACCAGTTGCATACCACCGCCAGTCGCGAGCAGCTGCGTCAGTCGATTGCACTCGGCCGCGTGCTAATGCCTGCAGATGAACCGGCTGCGGAGAATCTGCTGGGACCCGTGGCGCCCATGGCGTACCGACTGAACCGATGATGAGTCCGCGCGCCCGCATGTTGGTCGCCGTGGCCGCCCTAGCCGCGCTGCTGGTCGGCGTCTGGTTGCTCAGCCCGATTCTGACGCCCTTCGTGTTCGGTGCCGGATTGGCCTACTTGGGTGATCCGCTGGTGGATCGACTTGAGGCCTGGCGGGTGCCGCGTACCGCAGGCGTGGCGATCGTATTTGCCAGCCTGACGCTGGCCGCAATCATTCTGGGGCTGCTGTTGGTGCCGATGCTGCAGGAGCAGATCGTCACGCTGGCCAAACGCATCCCCGAGTTTCTCGATGCTCTGCAGAATCGCTGGCTGCCGGCAATCGGTATTGACCTGCCGGCTGATTTCCGATTCGACGTGGCGAGCCTGCGTGAGCTGGTAGCCCAGCATTGGGGGGAGGCCGGCGGGCTGGCTGCCGGGCTCTGGGCGTCGTTGTCCAAGTCGGGCGTGGCGGCCATGACGCTGGTCGGTAATCTGGCATTGATCCCGGTGGTGACGTTCTACCTGTTGCGTGACTGGGACTTGCTGGTCGCGCGCATCGCCGAGCTGATTCCCCGGCAGTGGCTGCCCACAGCGACCGCACTGGCCAACGAAACCGACGAGGTGCTGTCGGCGTTTATCCGAGGTCAGCTGCTGGTCATGCTGGCGCTGGCCGTCGTGTACACCGTGGGACTTTGGATTGTCGGCCTGGATCTGGCGCTGCTGATCGGTTTGATCGCGGGCATGGTGAGTTTCGTGCCCTATCTGGGATTCATCATCGGCATCTTGTTGGCCGTGATTGCCTCGCTGATTCAGAACGCCGAGTTATTGCCTTTGCTGGGCGTGGCCCTCGTCTTCGGAGTGGGGCAGTTGCTGGAGTCGACCGTGCTAACCCCCTGGCTGGTGGGCGATCGCATTGGCTTGCATCCGGTTGCGGTTATTTTTGCCGTGCTGGCAGGCGGGCAGTTGTTCGGGTTTGTCGGTGTGCTGCTGGCGTTGCCGGTAGCCGCGGCGATGGCCGTGTTCGTCCGCTTCGGCACGCGGCTGTGGCTGCGTAGCGCGCTTTATCGCGGCCAGTCATGAATACACCCCAGCTGCCGCTGGAGATTCGGCTGGCCGAGGCCACCGAGTTCACCAGTTTTGTTCCAGGGAGCAATGGGGCTGCCGTGTCTGCAGTGCGGGACGCGTCGGCGCCGCTGGTGCTCATCGGACCCGCCGGGGTGGGCAAGACGCACCTGTTGCAGGCGGCCAGCCGGCAGGCGGGGCGTTCGGCCTGGTTGCCGCTCAGGCAGCTTCTGGACCACGGGCCGGCTGTGCTGGAGTCCTTCGGTGGACTGGACCTGGTCTGCCTGGATGACGTGGATGCCATTGCCGGTGACCGGGCCTGGGAACTGGCTGTCACCCGCCTCATTGACAGCGCCCGCGTTGAAGGTGGGCGTTGGCTGGCCAGCTTGTCGCACCACCCGGATCAGGCGGGGTTCCAGGCGCCGGATCTGCGCTCGCGCCTGACCTGGGTGGCGATTCACCGGCTGGATGGCCTGGATGAGGCGGCCTTAAGTCAACTGCTGGCCCAGCGTCTGGCGGCTCGCGGACTGCGCTGCCCGGATGCGGTGTCGCGCTATGTCTTGCGCCGGATCTCGCGCTCGGCAGCGGCCGTTGTTGCGCTGGTCGACGCCATCGATACGGCCAGTCTGGCCGCGCAGCGCGAAGTCACGATTCCGCTGGTTCGCGAGCTGCTGGCCTAGTCTGGTCCCGGTGGATCGCATGGGCGGCCTGCTCGCGATTGTGCAGTCGAGGGTAGAGCACACAGCCCATGAAGAGCGCCACGGCGGCCAGCAGGTGAACCATGGCCGGGGTGCGCCCCACCGACGTCGCAAAAACTTCCATCAACCCCAGCGCCATGTAGGCCAGCGACAACAGGCTGCACCAGCCATGCGTGTAGAGTTTGGCGCGCCACAGACCCGGGCCTGCAGCCAGCAGCGGCAGGCTCAGCACGCCGGCGATCCACCAGCCATGCGGCATACTCGACTGCCAGCCCAGCCAGAGCGGCAACGACACCAGCGTGGTCAGCCAGCCCGTCAGGGTGAGTGCCCGGGCCGCAGGACTCCAGCGCCTCATGCCGACAGCCTCTGCGCCAGCCGGGCAATGCGCTGTCCCTGCGCCCGGCATAAATTGCGTTCAACCTCGTCGAGTTCACGTTGGCTGTCTGCACCGGCCAGATGTGAGGCGCCGTAGGGTGTGCCCCCGGTTTGCGTTCGGACCAGGTCGCCTTCGGTGTAGGGAATGCCGCTGATCAGCATGCCGTGATGCAGCAGTGGCAACATCATCGACAGCAGGGTGGTTTCCTGCCCGCCGTGCAGTGAACTGGTTGACGTAAACACGCCGGCCGGCTTGCCGGACAGCGCGCCGGATAGCCACTGACTGGATGTGCTGTCGAGCAGATGCTTGAGGGGCGCCGCCATATTGCCAAAGCGGGTCGGCGAACCCAGTAGCAAGCCATCACAGTCCGTTAGCTCGTCCAGCTCGACATACGGTGCCCCGGCGCTGGGCACATCATCCGCGAGCGCGGCGTGGTCGGCAGAGACTTCGGGCACGGTGCGCAGCCAGGCTTCGCAGCCATCGACCGACTCCACGCCGCGGGCGATCTGCCGGGCCATGCCGGCGGTGGCGCCGTGGCGCGAGTAATACAGGACAAGAACGGAAGTGGGCATGAGCGGCGATGCGGTCGGTGCAGTGGGTGCGGCAGAATACCCGCCCATGCACGCAACTCAAGTCACGTTCCGGTCGGCCTCGCGGGCTTTGGTGGTTTGCAGCAGTCTGCTGTGGGCCGGCTGCGTGTCCACGCCTCCGGCCGGGCCTGGTCTTGCGGTGGCGCCGACTCAACCGGCCACGGTGCCGGTCCAGGCCATCGATCCCACGCCGGCACTGGATCAGGCACGGCGGCGCCTTCGCGAAGCACGACATCGCGGCGCGCAGGTGGCGTCAGCCGCCCGCATGCTGGACCGGGCCGAGTCTGCAGCCGCGGGTGGTCAGACACTGCGCGCCCTGCGGCTGGCACGCCGCGCGGATGTGCTGGCCGAAGTGGCCATGAATGATCACTTTGCCGTGCTCGCGCGAGCCGAGTACGCCGAACTGCGTCAGCGCACGCGACTGAGCGAGCGGCAGGCTGCCGATATGCGGGCAGCGGAGCAGGCCATGGCCGCGCGTGAGTATCGCCAGGCATATGACGTGCTGGCGCGCATCAACCAGACCACACGATTGGCCGAGCTGGCGTATCGCGTGGCACGCGGTGACAGCCTGTGGCGCATTGCTGCCCGGCCGGATGTTTATGACAACGGATTTCTGTGGCCGCTGATCTTTCAGGCCAACCGCCATCAACTATCTAGCCCTTCTGACCTGGCGGTGGGGGTCGAACTGTCGATCCCGCGGCATCCCACGGTCGAGGCCATCTATGAGGCCTTGGTGACCTCGGGCGGCCTGGGCAAGGGGCAGGTCAGCATCGGGTTGCCCCGTGTGGCGGAGTCGGGTCCGGACTAGCTAGGGAAACACTGACCTATTCGCACCGCTAAGTTGCTGCCTGCAAACAGGCCAGGCAAGGCGCGAGGAGCGAAGTTTGGTCATTCCAAATAAACGACGAGCACCGATTCGCCGGGAGCGAATTGAAACCGCCGAAGGCGGGCCCACCGGGGGAGGCGCATGGATGCGCCGACTAACGCTGTCTGGCCTGTTTGCAGGCGCAATCCAGACGGAACGGGCCGGTTTTCCCGCGATCCTGCGTTGCGAAGCGCGTCCATGCGCTTCGCCCTTCGGGCCGGCCTGCGGCCGTCCGAATGCATTCCGTACGCATTCGTGTCGTTCGCTGACTTGGAATGACCAAGCGGCACTCACTCCGCCTGGGCTCGCGGGAAAACCGGCTCCGTCTTGGTGGTACGAATAGATCAGTGTTTCCCTACCGCTCGTACCAGCGCTGAGACAGCGCCTTAAGCACCCGCTCCGGATACCAGGTCTTGCCCACGCTGCCGTTGTAGCGGGCCAGGGCCTTACCGAGATCGCCGTTTTCGCGTTCCAGGTAATGCTTGAGAATGGCGCAGCCGTAGCGCAGGTTGGTCTCGATCCGGAACAGGTTGTCGTCGGGGCGGCCGATTTCATCCAGCCAGAACGGCATGATCTGCATCAGTCCCAGCGCACCGGCATGTGAGATTGCAAACTTGTCGAAGCGGCTCTCCACATCGATGACCGCTAACACCAGTTCGGGGGGGAGTTCAGCGCGGCTGGCCTCCTGATGGGCCATGCGGAGAATCTCCAGGCCGTCCCCCTGGCCAGCGCCATAGGCGTCCAGCCGCGTGGCCATGTCCAGCAGCCAGACCTCAGCGTCGAAACGGTGTTCGAAGCTGTCAGCCTCGGCCACGGCCTGCATCAGCGCGGCGCGGACGCCTGGGTCCGGTTCCAGCGGCTGGGCCAGCCCGGGGCTCGCTGCCCAGCTGATTGCCAAGGCGAGCAGCCAGCGGACCGTCCGCGAGCACCTAGGCGGGATCGGGGAGGTCTCCACGGAGCGCCGCCAGCACCGCGTCCAGCGTGTTGGGAATGTCGATGGCTGCGTCGGCATCACGGGCCTTGTACTCCAGTGCGCCACGATCCAGGGTGCGGTCACCGACGACGATGCGATGCGGAATGCCGATGAGCTCCAGGTCGGCAAACATCACGCCGGGGCGCAGGTTGCGATCATCCAGTGCGGCATTGATGCCTTGATCGAGCAGGGCGTCGTAGAGCTCGCGGGCCGCCTGGGCGGCGCGCTCGCTTTTCTTGGCGTTAATCGGCGCGACCACAACCGAGAACGGTGCGATGGACTCGGGCCAGACGATGCCTTTGTCATCGGCGCATTGTTCGATGCAGGCGGCCACGACGCGGGTGACGCCAATGCCGTAGCAGCCCATTTCGGGATGCACTTCGCGGCCATCGGCATCCAGCACCGTCACGTTCATGGATTCGGTGTACTTGCGGCCAAGCTGGAAGATGTGGCCGACCTCGATCCCGCGCACGATTTGCACCGGGCCCTCGCCCGTGGGGCTGGGGTCGCCATCGCGGATGGTGCGCAAATCGGCGACCTGGGGTTCCGGTAGATCCCGGCCCCAATTCACGTTGATCAGGTGCATGCCGTCGGCGTTGGCGCCGCAGGCAAAGTCGCTCAGCGCGGCCGCGGCATGGTCGACAATGACGGGCATGTCCAGGCCCACCGGGCCCAGCGAACCGAAGCCGGCACCTGCACAGGCGCGTGCCGCGGCTTCGTCGACCAGCGTAAACGGATCGCGAACCAGCGGGTGGTTGGCCGCCTTGACGTCGTTGATTTCGTGATCGCCACGCACGACGAGGGCCAGTGGTTTGTCGTTGCACCCCATGACCAGCAGTGTCTTGAGGCATTGCTGTGGCGCGATGTCCAGATGACTCGAGACCTGATCGATGGTCTTGCAATGAGGCGTTTCGACCTGCTGCATCTCGGCAGAGGGCGCCGGGCGCGGACCCGGGGCTGGCAGCGTGGCTGCCGCCTCGACATTGGCCGCGAACTGGCCATCACGGGCAACGGCCAGCGCATCTTCGCCGGAGGCGGCCAGTACATGGAACTCCTCGCTGCGCGAGCCGCCAATGTCGCCGGAATCGGCCTGGACAATGCGGAAATCCACCCCGATGCGTTCGAAGATGCGCGTGTAAGCGGCGCGCATGGCTTGGTAGGTGTCTTCGAGTGAAGGCGCGTCGATGTGGAAGGAGTAGGCATCCTTCATCAGGAATTCCCGCGAACGCATCACGCCAAAGCGCGGCCGGATCTCGTCGCGGAACTTGGTCTGAATCTGGAAATAATTGACGGGCAATTGCTTGTAGGACTTCACGTCCTGGCGCACGTGGTGGCAGATCACCTCTTCATGCGTCGGGCCGTAGCAGAAGTCGCGATCGTGGCGGTCGCGCATCTTGAGCATTTGCGGGCCCATCTTGGTCCAGCGACCGGACTCCTCCCACAGCTCGGCCGGCTGGATGCTGGGCATCAGCAGCTCGACGGCACCTGCACGCGTCATTTCCTCGCGCACGATGGCCTCGACACGTTGCAGCACCCGCAGGCCCAGCGGCATCCAGGAGAACAGGCCCGAGGACAGGCGGCGGATCAGGCCGGCGCGCAGCATGAGCTGATGGCTGACGATTTCAGCGTCAGCCGGGGTTTCTTTGGTCGTGGTGATCGGAAACTGGGACAGTCGCATGGGCTTAGGCTGCAGTCGGGGGCTCGATGGCCGTCAGGGTTTGTTCGATGTACTGGCCCTCACACCAGCGCCAGGCGCGGGTTTCCAGCACACCCTTGGTATTCAGCGAAACGATGAGCAGTGGCCGGTTGGTGGCGGCCTCGCGCAGCGCCTGGGGCAGGTCATGGGGCTCGGCGGCAGCCGCAGGCTGCGAGTAGTAAAGCGCGAACACGCCACCGGCCTGTTCGGCTTGATCGCAGGCATGGGCCAGCGACTCGGCGCTGTCAGCCTGCCCCGGGGTCAGACCCTCGGCGAGACCATCGCGCAGACCCAGGACGCCGGCAATGGAGCGGTCGGGCGAAAGTTGGGCGGCGTGCATGAGCTCGATTGCGGTTGTTCGCGGCAGCACGAGCACGTCGTGCGCTGAAGTTGGTTCAGACATGGCAGGGGCAGGCGGGGTCTTGCGGAATCTGGTGTCCGCGGATTGTCCGGGTTTCCGGTGAAAAATGCAGCCAGTGGCTTTCGGTCGGCGCGTCCCCAATGAGAAGTCGCAGGGCTTCGAAGGCCTGCCAGGCACCGATCATCCCGACCAGCGGGCCAAACACTCCTGCGTCTTCGCAGGCTTCGGCCGCATCGCCAGACGTATCGAACAGGCATCGGTAACAACCCGCAGATGGGCGATCATGGCGAAACACGCCTAGCTGACCCGTCGCGCCGATGCCGGCACCCATGACCAACGGTTTGCGGTACTGCGCACAGGCTGCATTGATGGCGAACCGCGTGGGGAAGTTGTCGGTGCAGTCCAGGACGACCTGGGCGTCCGGAACGAGTTCGGCGAACAGGGCATCGGTCAGACGCCGCGTCTGGGTGGTGATGAGAATGTCGGGGTTATAGGCGCGAAGCTGTTGCGCGGCGACCTCGACCTTGGGCTGGCCCAGGTCGGATTCCCGATAGAGATACTGGCGATGCAGGTTGCTCAGACTGACCCGATCATGGTCGACCAGACGCAACTCACCGACGCCCGCCCCGGCGAGATAGGTGGCGGCGGGGGTTCCGAGTCCGCCCAGTCCGATCACGACCACGCGGCTGTCGGCGATCAGGGCCTGCCCCGCTTCGCCAATGGCGGGCATGACTACCTGCCGCGCATAGCGCGCGTCGGCGCTCACCGCAGTCGGCCGCAGGTGACGCGTGGATGACCTGCCAGGTCCTTGCGGCACTGGATGTCGGTAAAGCCGGCCCGGGCAAACAGGGCGGCGACGGCCTCGGCCTGGGCATAACCATGCTCGACAGCAAGCCAGCCCCGGGGATGCAGGTGATCCGGCGCCTGACCGATCAAGACGGACAGATCCGCCAGGCCGTTGTCGTCGGCAATGACCGCCGAGGCGGGTTCGTACTGGCGAACGGCGGGTGCCAGCGCGGGATCGTCGCTGGCGACGTATGGCGGGTTGCTCACTAGGCCGTCGAAACGCTCATCGGTGGCAAAGGCGTCGTACCAGTTGCCCTGACGCCAGCGTACGCCGCTGAAGGCGCAGTCCAACGCATTCCGGCGCGCAACATCCAATGCGGCCGCGGACCGGTCGGTGCCAATGATTTGCCAGGTGGGTCGCTCCAAGGCCAGCGACAGGGCCACGGCGCCGCTACCCGTGCCCAGGTCAGCCACGCGCTGTGGGCGCTCGCCGCCCATCTCCAAGGCAGATTCGACCAGGGTTTCGGTATCGGGTCGCGGGATGAGCACGTCTGGCGTCACGCGCAGGCGTAGCTTCCAGAAGTGGGTGACGCCACTGACATAGGCATCGGGCTCGCCGCCGGCCACGCGCTCAACCCAGTCGCGATAGCGCTGTTCGATATCGGCTGGCGCCGCATCCTTGGCGTGGGCGCGCAGCCAGACCAGCGAGCGGGCCGCGGCATCTTCCAGGAGGAAACCGGCGCGCTGGCTGTGATCCAGTCGCTGCTCGCCCCAGCGCAGCAAATCGCCGTAGCTGCTCATGCGTCGTCGCTAATCGCCGCGAGTTGCTCGGCCTGGTACTCGGCCAACAGCGGGTCGATGACCTGGTCAATCGCGCCTTCCATGATCTCCGCGAGCTTGTAGAGCGTGAGGTTGATGCGATGGTCGGTGACGCGGCCCTGGGGAAAATTATAGGTGCGGATGCGCTCGGAGCGGTCCCCGCTGCCCACCTGCGATTTGCGCGAGGCGGCCTGCTCCGAGGCCTGACGGGTCTGCTCGATTTCCAATAGGCGGGATTGCAACAGCGCCATCGCCTTGGCGCGGTTCTTGTGCTGCGAGCGCTCGTCTTGGCACTCGACCACGATGCCGCTAGGCAAATGGGTGATGCGAATGGCCGAGTCGGTCTTATTAACGTGCTGACCGCCTGCACCGCTGGCGCGGAAGGTGTCGATGCGCAGCTCCGCGGGGTTGATGTCCGCTGCCTCGACGGCATCTAGCTCCGGCAGCACCGCGACCGTGCAGGCCGAGGTGTGAATGCGTCCCTGGGATTCGGTTTCCGGCACGCGCTGGACGCGATGGGCCCCCGACTCGAACTTCAGTCGTGAATAGGCGCCGGTGCCGACTACGCGACTGATCACTTCCTTGTAGCCCCCGTGCTCGCCCGGGCTTTCGGATAGCGGCTCAACGCGCCAGCCGCGGGTTTCTGCATATTTCTGGTACATGCGCAGCAGATCGCCCGCAAAAATCGCTGCCTCGTCGCCCCCGGTGCCGGCACGGATTTCAAGGAACAGATTGGCCTCGTCATGGGGATCGCGCGGTACCAGAAAGCCATACAAGACGCGCTCGAGTTCCGCGCGGCGCGTGGTGACCGCCTCCAGTTCATCCTCGGCCATGGCGCGGACTTCGGGGTCGTCGTCGCCTTGCATGGCCCGGACTTCATCCAGTTCCTCGGCCGTGGCACGCCAACCCGCGAAGGCTTCGGTCAGCGGCCCCAGGTGCGAGTACTCCTGGGAGAGCCGGCGGAACTTGTCCTGATCGCCGATAACGTCCGGGTCGCTTAGCTCGTGGCTCAGGTCCTCATGACGCTCGACGAGCTGTTCCAGTCTCCGTTCTAGCTTCGGGTTCATGCGTTGTCGTCCAGATCGAACAGGCGTTTGACCGCAGCCTGCAGGGCGGGTTGATCCTCGGGCGGCGCCTGGCGAATGGCCGTGCTGGGTGCGTGCAACCAGCGCTGGCCAAGGCTGCGCACCAGACGCGGGAGGACCACCGCAGGGTCGTCGCCGCGCTGGAGTTGTGCGATTGCGCTGGCCGCGACTTCATCACCGACCTGCGTCATCTGTTGCCGCAATTGTCCCACGACTGCGCCGGCCTCGCGGGTTTGCAACCAGTGCATGAATTGATCGACATGCCGCTGCACCAGATCTTCGGCCTGCGCCGCAGCATCCCGCCGCGCCTGCTGGTTGCGGTCGATGATGGCTTGTAAATCGTCTACCGCGTAGAGGTAGACATCGTCCAATGTGCCCGCTGCGGGGTCGATATCTCGCGGCACCGCGATATCTAGCGCGCAGACCGGTCGCCGTCGCCGTCGCTTGACGGCCTGTTTCATGGCCTCGCGGCTGACGATCGGCGTCGGCGAGCCGGTGCAGCTGATCAGCAGATCGGCATCGGGCAGGTAGGCATCGAGTTCTGAAAAGGGCAGCGAAGCGCCGGCATGGCGATGCGCGAGAGCCTCGGCGCGGGCAGCCGTGCGGTTGCAGAACAGCAGCCGCCGCAGGCCGCGAGCCTTTAGATGGGCCGCGAACAATTCGATCATTTCGCCCGCACCGATGAGCAGGGCGGTCTGTTCGGTGACATCCTCGAAAATCTGCTCGGCCAGCCGGACACCTGCAAAGGCGAACGACACAGGATTGCGGCCAATGTCTGTTTCCGAGCGGGCGCGCTTGGCGGCTTCATTGGCCTTTTGGAACAACCGGCGCAGCGTGGGGCCGACCGTGCCCGCGCCGTCGGCATCCGCGAATGCCTGTTTCACCTGGCCAAGAATCTGGGGCTCGCCCAGCACCATGGAATCCAGTCCGGCCGCCACCCGGAACACGTGACGGACTGCGGCCTCGTCCTCGAGCAGATAGCCGTGTGCCTGCAATGTGTCGGCATCCAGCGCAGTGCGTCCCGCCAGCCATCGCGTGAGGGCGTCAGCGGTATGCGCGCCGCTGGTGATGATCTCCGTGCGGTTGCAGGTCGACAACACCACCACCTCGGCCAGCCCGCCGACCCGTCTGGCGTCGGCAAGCGCCTCGGATAGCTCGGTGGGCGCGAACGCCGCACGCTCACGCAACGCCAGCGGAGCGGAGTCGTGATTCAGGCCGAGGACGAGAAGGGGCATTCGCAGGTGGGTTGGGGGAAGCCCGGAATTGTCCGCGATGCCCTGTGGTCAGTACAAGCGAGGGTTGGCTGCAACGGGCTTTGTCATCCCCGCCTCAGGGGGCGGGTTCGGAGCAGCCTTGGGGTATGATCCCAAGGCTTGATGCCATTCTCCAGGGCGACGACTCGAGCGGCTCTGCGCGGCAGGTCGCGCAGCCTGGTGGTCGTTGGTGACCCGTCCAAGCGCGCAAAGGAGCAAGACTTGATCCAGCGAATGCTCGCCACTTTCATCCCCGCGGTCCTGGTGGCCGGTTGTGCCACGGCGCCGGAGCCGGGCGAACGCCTGGACGCGCTGTTTCAGGCGGCCGGCGGGACCGGCGTTCAGGCCAGTGAGCCGCTGCCGGATCGAGCGCAGGCGATGTACCACGTGTTGGTCGGACAGATCGCCGCTGAACGCGGTGATGTGGCGCAGGCCGCAACGGAGTATCTGGCTGCGGCCAAGCTGGCCCAACAGCCGAGCATTGCGCGCGAGGCGACACGCTACGCGCTTGCCAGTAATGACAAGACGCTCTCGGTCACGGCCTCGCAGCTTTGGCGGGAGTCCGATCCGGACAACGTGCAGGCCCAGGAAGCGGCGTTTCGTGTGGCGGTTCGGGCACGGGCCTATACGACGGCTCTGGAGATGGCCCGCAGTTTCGTGGCCGCGCAGCCCGAATCGGATGTTGGCGAGGCCTTGCGGGTCGTCGCGGGCACGCTGGTGCGCGACAACGTGGCCGCTGAACCCGCCATGGCCATCATGCAGCCTTTGGTCGAGGCGCATGCCGACTCGGCCGAAGCGCATTACGCGCTGGGACTGGTCGCCATGAATGTCGAACGCTGGAGCCTGGCCAGGGCATCCGCGCAGCAGGCCAGCGCACTGCGCCCCGGCTGGTCGGAGGCTGTCCTGCTGGAGGCGGGTGTCCTGATCAAGCAGCAGCGTGTGCTCGAGGGCATTGCCGTTGTCGAACCGCTGGTTCGCGACGGGCAAGCGCCGGACACGCGGTTTGCGCTTGCGCGGTTATTGCTCGAGGCCAATGCGTTGGACCTGGCAGAAATCCAGCTCGACCAGGTGTTGGCGGAACAGGCGGATCACCCCGAAGCGCGATATGCGCGTGGCCTGTTGGCACTGGATCGGGGCAACGTCGACCTGGCCGAGCAGCACTTCCTGGCGCTCATCGAGCAGCCGGCGCAGCGATTCGACGCCGCCTATTACCTGGGGCGGATCTCCGAAGCCCGGGGCGATCTGGATGCAGCGCGTGGTTGGTACCGCCGGGTGGCCGGTGGGCGGCATCAAAGCGACGCGTTGACGCGTCGCGCCTATCTCATGGCGGAGGGCGGGCATGTTGATGAAGCCCGTGCGTACCTTCAGGGGCTGTCCCGGATGAACCCGGGTATGCAGCTGCAGCTGCTGCTGGTCGAGGCCGATATTCTGCTGCAGTCCGACCAGCCGGAAGCCGCGCTGGCCTTGTATGAGCAGGGGCTGGCGGAGTTTCCTGAAGAACCTGACCTGCTCTATGGCCGGTCACTGGCGTATGAGCAACTGGGGCAGGTGGATGCCGCGATTGCCGATCTTCGGGCCATGGTGGAGCAGGACGCCGACGATGCCCGGGCGCTCAACGCGCTGGGCTACATCCTGACCAATCATTCGCAGCGTTACGAAGAAGCACGCGGCTATATCGCGCGGGCCCTGGCACTGCGGCCGAACGACCCGGCCGTGATCGACAGCATGGGCTGGGTGGAATTTCGACTCGGCAACCTGGACGCGGCTGCCGAGCTGCTGCGGCGGGCCTACGCCCGACTCAAGGACCCCGAGATCGCGGCGCATCTGGGCGAGGTGCTCTGGCAGATGGGCGAGCGTGAAGAGGCGCGACAGGTTTGGGGCACCGCTTTGTCTCAGCATCCGGAACACGGCACCCTGCAGGAAACCATGACCCGACTCGTTCCCTGAACGGTTTGTTGATGACAGCTCGGCGCAGACTGCAGGGACTCGTGGCGTTCGCGCTGGTCAGCCTGGTCGGCTGTGCCACCTGGACCGGCCCTCGACCGGCGCAGACGGGGGATGAGGCGGCCTGGCAGGCGCGCCGTGCCGCGTTGCAGACGGTCACGCACTGGAGCTTGAACGGTCGCATTGCGGCCACCGGTTTGTTCGGTTTTTCCGGGCGCGTGCGCTGGCAGCAGCGGGGTGAGCAGTTTGTGATCGATGTGGCTGGGCCATTCGGGGCCGGGGCGACGCGTTTGAGTGGCAGTGCGGACCAGGTGGAGATTCGCAATGCGGAAGGCGCGTGGGTCACCACCGATGCGCAGGGCGACCTGCAGCGTGCCTACGGCTGGACACTGCCGCTTGCGGGACTGGAGCGTTGGGCGCTCGGCTTGCCGATTCCCGGTCAGCCGGCCCGATGGGTGCTCGATGGCAACGGCCGTCTGCTGACGCTGGACCAGGCAGGCTGGACGGTGACCTACGAGCGGTACACGCAACCGGTCAGCGGCCCGGCATTGCCTCAGAAGCTGCTGATCGACAACGGTGAAACACGCTGGCGTCTGCTTGTCGATCGCTGGCAGTTAGATCAGGCCGCGCCCGCATGACTGAGCAGCGGTGGGTCTCGCCGGCCAAGCTGAATCTTTGCCTGCACATCAACGGTCGCTACGACAACGGCTATCACGCGCTGCAAAGCGTGTTCGTGCCCATCACCCTGTGCGACACCATCGACATTCGCCCGCGGGACGACCAACGCATCGAGCGCCTGGGTGGCCTGCCGGAACTGCCTGCTGAGGATGATCTCGCCTTGAAAGCGGCACGTAGCCTGTCGCATCACATGGGCGGGCACCCCTTCGGAGTGGACCTACGTATCGACAAGGTCATTCCAGCCGGCGCCGGCCTGGGCGGCGGCTCCAGCAACGCAGCGACCGTGTTGGTCGCCCTCAATGCGCTGTGGGAGGCGGGTTGTGACCACCCAACCCTGATGCAGTTGGCGACGTCGCTTGGTGCCGACGTGCCATTCTTTCTGGATGCGAGCCCGGCCTGGGTTGAAGGCATCGGCGAACAGATGACCCCGGTGACCGTGGATGACGCGGTATTTCTAGTGGTTGTGCCGGCCGTGCATATCAGCACTGCTACCGTGTTTACGCATCCCAAATTGACAAGGAATCAGCCGCTTACCAAAATGTCGGCCCTTTCGCGGTCCGGGCATGTGTCCGAGATTGTCGAAAACGGCGTCAATAACTGCGAGCCTGTGGTTCGTGAGTTGGCGCCGGAGGTTGTTCAGGTCTTTGAATGGCTTGAAGAATTTGGAGCGCCGCGGATGTCGGGTACCGGCAGTGCGGTGTTTGTCGTCCTCGACGATGTCGCGGCTGCAGGCGCGGCGTTGGACAGGCTGCCTGCGCGCTGGCGCGGCTGGGTGAGTCAGATTTGGTCGGGGTCGCGCTGTATGGCGGCCGACTCGGGCTGAGTCTTTAAGCCACGACAGGATGCGGACCGGTGGGTTCGCGACAACGAGTTTTTTGGGGCGTAGCCAAGCGGTAAGGCATCGGGTTTTGATCCCGTGATTCGCAGGTTCGACAAGATCGCCGGGAGCGATCTTGAACGCCGGCGCGACAGCGCAGGCGGCCCGTAGGGTGGCGAACAGGACGTTCGCCATTATCCTGGCGCATAGCGGCAGGATGCGGACCGGTGGGTTCGCGACAATGAGTTTTTGGGGCGTAGCCAAGCGGTAAGGCATCGGGTTTTGATCCCGTGATTCGCAGGTTCGAATCCTGCCGCCCCAGCCAATCCCGCCCGTGCGCCAAGCTGGCGCGCGGGCAGCACGACACGCTACACGGGTCAGTCGGACGCCGTGGTTGAAAAGCACATCCGTCCACAGGCGAAGTGATGACAGACTCTTCCTTGATGCTCTTTACCGGCAACGCCAACCCCGTGCTGGGGCAAGAGGTTGCCGATAACTTCAAGCTGCCTCTCGGCAAATGCGTTGTGGGTCGCTTCTCTGACGGAGAAGTCATGGTCGAGCTGATGGAGAACGTCCGTGGCAAGGATGTCTTCGTGATTCAGCCGACGTGCTGGCCGACCAATGACAACGTCATGGAACTGCTGATGATGATCGATGCGCTGCATCGTGCGTCAGCCGGTCGCATCACCGCCGTGATGCCTTACTTTGGCTACGCCCGCCAGGATCGCCGTCCGCGCTCGGCCCGTGTGCCGATTTCGGCCAAGGTGGTTGCCAGCATGATCGGGACGGTGGGTGCCGACCGCGTACTGACGGTCGACCTGCATGCCGACCAGATCCAAGGCTTCTTCGACGTTCCTGTGGATAACGTGTACGCCTCGCCGTTGCTGCTGGGCGACATCTGGCGCCAGAAGTACGAAGACCTGATCGTCGTGTCCCCCGATGTGGGCGGTGTGGTCCGTGCTCGGGCGGTTGCCAAGCGACTGGACGACGCCGACCTTGCCATCATCGATAAGCGTCGTCCGCGCGCCAACGTGGCCGAGGTGATGAACATCATCGGTGATGTGCGCGGTAAGACCTGTGTCATCGTTGATGACTTGGTGGATACCGCCGGCACGCTGGCCCAGGCGGCCCAGGCATTGAAGAACAACGGAGCGGCGCGCGTCGTCGCCTATGTGACGCATCCGGTGCTATCCGGCCCGGCCGTCCAGAACATCGACAACTCGGTGCTGGATGAGCTGGTGGTCACCGACACGATTCCGCTGTCGCCAGAGGCCGCTGCTTCACCGCGGATTCGTCAGCTCCACATCGCCACCATGTTGGCGGAAACCATCCGCCGCGTGTCCAACGAGGAAAGCGTGAGTTCGCTCTACGTCGACTAGCGCTGATCCCATCGAATCTAACCCTGCTTTCGGCAGCCTGGTCGCGGGAACCGGAAGCGCATTGCAAACCACTGGAGAAACACCATGAGTGAGGACTTTATCGTCCATGCAGAAACCCGCTCGGTGCAGGGAACGGGTGCGAGCCGCCGTCTGCGTCGTACGGGCAAGGTTCCGGCCATTCTTTACGGCGGTGACGCCGAGCCGGTTCAGTTGAGCGTCGATCACAACGAGATGGTTCGTCATCTCGAACACGAGGCGTTCTATTCGCACATCCTGAGCATCGAAGTCGACGGCAAGACCGAAAACGCCGTGCTCAAGGACTTGCAGCGTCATCCGTCCAAAGCGCAGATCCTGCACGCCGACTTCATGCGTGTTGTGGCTGGCCAGTCCATGCGCATGACCGTGCCGCTGCACTTCGTTGGTGAAGACAAGTCGCCCGGTATCAAGAACAACGGCGGTGTGCTGGATCGTCTGCGCAACGAGCTGGAAATCGAATGTCTGCCGCGTAACCTGCCGGAGTACATCGAAGTCGACGTGTCCGGACTGGACGTCAACGAATCCATCCACCTGGAGGAACTGACGCTGCCGGAAGGTGTGACATCGGTTGCCCAGGCGCATGGTGAGAACTGGACGGTTGTTGCCGTACACGTGCCGCGTGCCGCTGTTGAAACCGACGAAGAGGCCGGTGACGCCGACGACGCTGCGGACGGTGATGCTGCGGACGGCGAGGGCGAGTCGGAAGACTAAGCCACGTCTATGTCAGCGAACATCGCTGCCATTATCGGACTGGGGAATCCCGGTTCCGAATATCACCGCACGCGGCACAACGCGGGCTGGTGGATGATCGACTGGCTGGCGTCCCACGCGGGCGCCAGTCTGTCGATGAACAAGAAAATGAATGCTGAGCTGGCCCAGGCCAATCTGGGCGGCCAGTCGGTCTGGCTGGTCAAGCCGCAGACTTTCATGAATCGCAGTGGCCAGTCCATGCAGGCGCTTGCGCAGTTCTACAAGCTGCCGACCGAATCCCTGCTGGTCATCCACGACGAGCTGGATTTGCCCTGTGGTACGGCCCGTCTCAAACGGGGCGGGGGCCATGGCGGCCACAACGGCCTGCGCAGTGCCATTGCTCACTGCGGCGCGGATTTCGCACGTTTGCGACTGGGGATCGGCCATCCCGGGCACCGCGATCAGGTGCTGAATTACGTGCTCAAACCGCCGACGGCGAATGAGCAGATTGAGCTGGATCGCTGCATTGATCGTGCGGGCGACGCTCTACTCCTGATGCTGCAACGTGGCTGGGACCGCGCAACGCAGCAATTGCACACCAAGTCCGACCACTAGAGACCGGAAATCCATGGGCATTCAATGCGGAATCGTCGGCTTGCCAAATGTGGGCAAGTCCACGTTGTTCAACGCGCTGACACGCGCCGAAATCGCAGCTGAGAACTACCCGTTCTGCACCATCGATCCCAACGTTGGTGTGGTGCCGGTGCCCGATCCCCGGCTCGATCAACTGGCCGCCATCGCCAAACCGCAGAAACTGATTCCGACAACCGTCGAGTTCGTGGACATTGCCGGGCTGGTGGCGGGGGCCTCCAAGGGCGAGGGGCTGGGCAACCAGTTTCTGGGTCATATCCGCGAAACCGATGCCATCGCGCATGTGGTGCGCTGTTTCGAAGATGGGGATGTGGTGCATGTCTCCGGGTCTGTCGATCCCGTGCGCGATATCGAAACCATCGAAACGGAATTGGTGCTGGCTGACATGGAAACCGTCAGCAAGGCCATCGAGCGGGCGCAGAAAACGGCCCGAAGCGGCAACAAGGACGCCAAGGCGCGTGTTGCTCTGCTAGAGCGTTTGCAAGCCCATATGGATGACGGTTCGCCCGCACGCTCGGCCGAGCTTAGCGAAGACGATCGTCTGGCATTGCGGGACCTGCACCTGATCACCGCCAAGCCCATGCTCTACATTGCCAACGTCGACGAGGACGGGCTGGAAGGCAACGAGTACACGGCCAAGGTGCAGGCCTACGCCGAGTCGGTTGGTGCGCAGGTGGTCATCGTTTGCGCCGCTATCGAGTCCGAGATCGCATTGCTGGACGCCGATGATCGCGCCGAGTTTCTCGGCGATCTGGGCTTGGAAGAGCCCGGTCTGGACCGCGTGATCCGCGCGGCCTACCGGCTGCTGGGTTTGATGACCTATTTCACGGCAGGCGAGAAGGAAGTCCGGGCCTGGACCGTGCGTGAGCAGGCCACCGCCCCGCAGGCTGCCGGCGTGATTCATACCGATTTCGAGAAAGGTTTTATCCGCGCCGAGGTGGTGGGCTACGACGACTATGTCCAATACCAAGGTGAAACGGGTGCCAAGGATGCCGGCCGCTGGCGCCTGGAGGGTAAGGATTACATCGTCAAGGAAGGCGATGTGATGCACTTCCGCTTCAACGTCTGATCGACGGCGAACGAAGCGCTCGACGCGGGCGCTTAAAGTGACTAAAATCTCGCGCCTCGCAACGCAGCGAATCGCGCGTTTCGAATCGGTGGCTAGGTAGCTCAGCTGGTTAGAGCACAGCACTCATAATGCTGGGGTCGGCGGTTCAAGTCCGCCCCTAGCTACCACTTACAATCAAATCGCTTGAGACATGCTGTTGATCTCCCAGCAGCATTGTCGGATGCGTGTCGGGCCAACGCAGCTTGGCTCGATCTCCTTGAGGGCTTGAAAGAGCAGCCCGCGACCTTTTTTCTTGGTGATGTTGCGGCGCGCAGTCTGCGCCGTGAGTCGTCCGGCGCGGGGCTGTTTTCTGTCTCCGTTGCCCCTCGAAGTCCCGAGCAGTCGCATCTGGCTGCGACGCGATGCCTTCTTAGGCGTCGTCGCCCTCTTGCGAGGCGCAGTTTTCGCAGGTGCCTTCCAGTTCGACCACTTGCCGATTTGACGTGAAATGGCGGCTGTTGGCTGCTTTGTCCAGGAGTTTGGACAGCGATGCGGACTCCAGCTCGTCTGCATGACCGCAGGTGGAGCAGACGAGGTAGAGCGCGTCGTGCGGGTGATCGGGGTGGTCGATGGAGATGGGTGCCTTATTTGTGACGCCGAGGACATCGCCGGCTAGTCAACTCGCGGAATCGCTGGGGTGCGTCCTGGAGGTGGGACCCACCGGACCGTACGTGCAGACGGACGATGTACAGCAAACTTCAGTGCCGGGCGTGTTTGCAGCGGGTGATCTGGCCCTGCCCATTGCCAACGCCAGTTTAGCCTCGTCGTCCGGTGTGGTCGCAGGCGTCAGCGCGCATCGGTCGTTGGTCTTTAGCTGATGGCTGGGGTCGCAGGGCCGAGCTAGTGACAGAAGAGCTCGCCATTCTCTAGTTCGTGGCAATGACCGAACCCGAAGCGGGCCATGGGGTTACCGGTCATCTCGCCAAAATCACCTCTGAGCACCGGCGACTGAAAGCGGGGCGGTGGGCGCGGCTTCGAATCGCAGGGGCGTTCGGAGTCATCGTTGCAGTCGGTGTCGGTGTCGGTGTCGGTGTCGGTGTCGGTGTCGGTGTCGGTGTCGGTGTCGGTGTCGGTGTCGGTGTCGGTGTCGGTGTCGGTGTCGGTGTCGGTGTCGGTGTCGGTGTCGGTGTCGGTGTCGGCTTCGGCTTCGGCTTCGGCTTCGGCTGGAGGACGCTCGACCGACGAATCGGCAACACTCTCAGCGAACAAGAGGCAAGGCGTGCACGCGATGCAAGCGGCCAGCAGCAGCGACGACGTGTGGCCGAAGGGTGATGCAGTCCAGTGTCGAAACAATCGCGGCATGCGATTCGCGGGGGCACGCCCGTCTTGTCGAGCTGCCGTACGACCTAATTGCCGCTGCGTTCCCATGGGCCGGCTACACAATCTGATAGCGCCCAGGCTTGTGATTGACTGCGATGATCGTATTCATGGCAATGGCGCCTGCGATCGAGAGTGCCAGCAGCCAGATCGAAACCAGGAAGAAGCCAATCAGCACAATGCCGCAGTCCACGGCCATCTGCACGTTGCCAGCGCGAACGCCAAAGCGTTTCTGCAAGTAGATCGCGAGGATGCCCACACCCCCCAAACTCGCGTTGTGGCGGAATGTAATCAGCATACCAATCCCCACCAGCACACCACCGCCGATGGCCGCGAATGCGGGTTGCAGGGTCTCGAAGACAATGAGGTGATCCAGCTGGTCGGCAAACAGTGACACGCTGGTGACCGCCACCAGCGTGTTCGTGGCAAACCGCCACCCGAGTGCGCGAATGGCCAGCAGATAGAACGGCAGGTTCATGACAAAAAACACTTGCCCGAAGCTGACCGGCGCAACCGTACTGACGCTGAGCGCCAGCCCTGCTGTCCCCCCTGTCAGCAAGCCGGCCAGTTTCATCATGTAAATGCCCATTCCGACCAGCACGGCGGCACAAACCAGGGCGAATAGGTCTTCGAACAGCGAATGCTGGGGAGGGCGGGCTTTATTGGCCATGCTGACAGCGTTACTCTCGTTAACTTGATGATCACAGCGGCACTGGCAAGATCGGTGCCGTGACTCGGGCTGATGTCACCCTGATCGCCGGAATGGCCTGATCGCAATGATTGACCAGTAGGCCGACCCGTTGTCGGCGTGGTGACGCGGCGCTTGCTCGGAAGGCCGGCGCCAAAGAGCCCAGTACAGGAGATGGCAGATGTTGAAGGCGATTGATCGACGGACAGCGGTACGGCCCGAGGTCGTCACTCGGCGCCCGCCTGTCACTCAACAACTGCACACGCAGAGCGCATTATATTGGAAGTGGATGAGCTGCCTGTCCGACGCCTGCGGCTTTTCCACCCAGCAGATGCACGAATTTGTTGCCCGTGCGTTTCTTGGTCAGACCATGGCGAAGGTGGGGCAATTCCAGACGCCCCGGGCCCTTCCGTTGTCTGGATTGGATCCGATTGAGTTCGCAGACTTGCTGCAGAACATCTACGACTGGGCTGACAGCGTCTTCGGCGTCACGCTGTATTGGCCAGATTACGTGAAGATTCGCGCGATCTGGGACAGTCTGTCGGAACACGAGCAGCGGCGTCTGTCCAAAAAACATGGCCTGGCACCGAATTGGGCGCGTGGATAACACGCCCTGCGCGCACCGTCGAAATAAATTCTCAAGCAATGGCCGCCGCTGCCGATAGGTAGCGTGATGCGCGACCCAACTTGGTTATTCCCCTCCAAGTGCGCATCGTCATTGTCCCTGAGTGAGATTGCGCCGCGACGGTCAACAGACTGCCGCGGCGCTGTTGTATCTGGCACACGCTGGAACGCCTGCGGGTCATCACAGGTGACATCAGGTGTGGATTGAGTCGTAACTCTTCCAAATACCGCGGCAATTAATTGCGCATTTTGGAGCGAAAATCGGTGTCCCGCAACCTGAATCGCGGTGCTAGGTGAAGCAGCCAGGGCCATAACTTTGCGCAGCTTCATTTTGTGGCACCAAAAAATTGCGCAGATGCACGTAAAAAGCCGAATTTTGTGGTCGGCAGCAATTGCCGAACGGTCATATCTGAACATGGCTATTGACCACACCCCGTTTCAACGCCCACTCGACCTGCGAGCTTGTGCCAATTGCCGTCACTCACAATTATGCGCACAACGGGTGGATGATGCCCCGCAATTCTCAAGTGATGAGCAACAGCACATCGCAACGATGGGAGCCTACGTTAGCCAACTTGCCCCAGAATCAGATGGGGTGTCGCAAAGCGGGGCCAATCGGCATTTATATTGAGCGCTAGTCTATGACTTCGTGGGGGTGTTCCGGCCCAAGCCACTCGCCCGTCTCACGCCAGAATTCTTCCCGGAACAGGTGCGCTTGCGTCATCACCAGCAAGTGAAGCAGCCCATCTTCGAAAGTCCAACGTTCAGAGCGGGCCGCGTATGGGTACCACATGCAAAGACTCCCATCCTTGTAGCGGTGCTTGGATGATTCGGGTCCATCAGCCGTGACTGCAGGCGCGACATGTCTGCGTGACGGACCCAGTTTGATCTCGACAGATCGTTTGACATCGTAATTTGGCACCTCCATTCGCAGGTTGTAGATCCGCCGCGGCCGATTCTTCAACCTGGTATTTCGCACGCGCAACGTTGGAAACTGGACCTTCGCACCTCGTTCAAAGCGCCAGACGGTTTTGTAGTCGTCGTACCACGGGCCGCCGCTTGGCTTACCGCGTCTCACCTACTCCACCGTAGGCGTGAGTCGTTTTCATTGGAGCACCGTGGCACGTACCGGCCGCGACTAGCCCCGCGACCGGCGCAATCCCGCGATTCCCTCCGCGCAGCAGTGCCGCTCGTGCTAGCTTGGAAGCCTCTTTCTCTTCAGCTTCTGCCTCCTTTGCGCGTTCCTCCCAGAACTGATGATTGAAGACCTTGCCCCATGCGCGCAACGCTTGGGAACGTTTGCAATCAGGATCATCAAGCACTTCAAGCGTATCCAGTGCGCCGGCTAGCTTGTCCCGCAGGAAGACCATCTCTGCATCCTCTTGGCCGTCCTTGATCCACTCCGGTCGAACGGGGTGTTTAACGGCGAGGTTCCAGCACAGTCGGTTGTAGATCGCCTGCAGCGTATCCCGGAACGTTTCATCAGGCCGAGCCCTCGCGCAGAACAGCTCGACGACGAGCACAGACAAAACGAGACCACTGGGCATTTTGGGCTTCCAGCTTTGCCAACTTCTCGCAAATGCTTTCGTCTCTCGCGTTGTTCGGCGAAGCTGGTCACCACACCCGTGTACGGTGTCAGCAGCCTTCACGGAGTCGTTGAACCACGTTGTGACCTCAGAAGGACTGAACCGCCCCGGGTTTCTCGGAGGCTCCAAAGCTTGAGAGGATGGAGCGATGGGAAGACAGCAAGTGCGGTACTCGCCGGAGGTACGGGAACGGGGTGTTCGGCTGGTGCTGGAGCACCAGCACGAGCACGGGTCTCAATGGG